>DASRIY010000331.1:0-14294 GCA_035649755.1 Candidatus Methylomirabilota bacterium | reverse complement strand
AACGAGGACGGGACGATGGCGCGCGTACCCGACCTCGTGCCGTACTGCGAGCTGCACGGCTTGAAGCTCGTCGCCGTCTCCGACCTCGTCGAGTACCGACGCCGCCACGAGAAGTTGGTTTCGCGCGAGATCGCCGTGCGGCTGCCGACCGAATACGGCGAGTTCCAGGCAATCGCGTTTCGCGAGAAGCTGACCGGAAAGCACCACGTCGCGCTGGTGCACGGGGAGGTCGACGGCGCCGACGACGTGCTCGTCCGAGTCCATTCCGAGTGTCTGACCGGCGACGTGTTCGGCTGCCATCGCTGCGACTGCGGATCCCAGCTCCACAAGGCGCTGGCCATCATCCGTCGCGAGGGGCGGGGCATCCTCGTCTACATGCGACAGGAGGGACGAGGGATCGGCCTCCTGAACAAGCTCAAGGCGTACGAGCTCCAGGATCGTGGCATGGACACGGTCGAGGCCAACCACGCGCTCGGCTTTCGCGCGGACCTTCGACACTACGGGATCGGCGCCCAGATCCTCGTCGACCTTGGGGTCAAGAACCTGAAGCTCTTGACCAACAACCCGAAGAAGATCGTCGGGCTCGAGGGTTACGGTCTGCATATCGCCGAGCGCGTGCCGATCGAGATTCCCGCGACCGAGACCAACCGGAAATACCTCAGCACTAAGCGCGACAAGCTCGGGCACTTGCTGTCGTCACTGCCTGACTGAGATGGCCTCTCGCGCTCCGAAGCTCCGCCGGGCCGCCCGGAGCGCCGGGCCCATGAGGTTTGCCATCGTCGCGGCCCGCTTCAACGAGCGCATCACGCAGCGGCTCGTGGCCGGCGCGCTCGGCGCCCTGCGCGCCGCGCGGCTCGGTCCGGACGCCATCGAGGTGCACTGGGTCCCCGGATCGTTCGAGCTGCCACAGGCCGCGGGCCATCTGGCGGCGACCGGGCGGTTCGCCGGGATCGTGTGTGTGGGCGTCGTCATCCGGGGCCAGACTCCGCACTTCGAGCACATCGCGCGCGAGGCCGCGGCCGGCATCCGGCAGGTCGCGATCGAGTACGGCGTACCGGCGACCTTCGGCGTGATCACCTCGCTCACCGAGGAGCAGGCGTGGGCCCGCGCCGGCGGCGAGGTCGGCAATCGCGGCGAGGAAGCCGCCGAGGCAGCGCTGCAGATGGCCGAATGGGTCCGCAGCATCCAGGATGGAGGCGGAACGGGCGCAAATCCCAGGCGTCAATCTGCCGCGGGTGAACGGACGAGTCGAGGCCACGTGCACCTGGATCAGGCCACCCGCGGTCCAAGGCGGCCTCAAGGCCCCCGCTACAAATAATGGGCCGCCGCCGGAAGACGCGCGAGGTCGCGCTCCAGTTCCTGTACCAGCTTGACCTGCACAGCGAGGACGACCCCGGCCGACACGAGGCCGAGTTCTGGTCGCGCCATCCGGTCGACGAGGAGACTCACCTGTTCGGCGACGCCCTCGTGCGCGGCACCAAGGCGAACCAGGCGAAGATCGACCAGATCATCTCGCAGTTTGCCGAGCACTGGGATCTCGACCGGATGGCCGTGGTCGATCGCAACATTCTCCGGCTGGCGGTCTACGAGCTCCTGTGGACCGATGACGTGCCGCCGAAGGTCGCCATCAACGAAGCGATCGAGATCGCCAAGAAGTTCGGGACGAAAGAGTCGAGCCGCTTCATCAACGGCGTGCTCGACCGCATCCACAAAGAACTCCGCCCGACTGTCTGAGCCCTGCGCGGTGCGGTACGCGGTGCTCTCGGACATTCACGGAAATCTCGAAGCCCTCGAGGCCGTGCTGGCGGACGCGGCGACGCGGACCGATACGCTGCTCTGCCTCGGCGATCTCGTCGGCTACGGCGCCGACCCGGTCGCCTGTGTGGAGATGATCGCCGGGCGCGCCCAGACGATCACCTACGGTAACCACGAGCAGGCGGTGACCGGGGGCCTCGATCTCGACTGGTTCAATCCGCACGCGCGCGCCGCGGCAGAGTGGACGCGTGAGCGGCTGGACGACGATCACCTGCGATACCTGACGGACCTCCCGCTGGTCGCCGAGGTGGGCGACGCCACGCTCGTGCACGCGTCGCCCGATCGCCCGGACGAGTGGGACTATCTGATCAGCGCCGAGGACGGCTTCAGCGCGTTCTCGGCGTTCGCCACGCGCCTGTGCTTCGTGGGACACTCCCATCTGCCCGGCGCCTGGTCGCTCGGGTCCAGCGGACCGGAGCACCTGCCCGGATCGATCGAGCTGTCGCTCGAGCGCGGCCGGCGCTACATCGTGAACGTCGGCAGCGTCGGTCAGCCCCGCGATCGCGATCCGCGCGCGGCTTACACGATCTGGGACGCCGAGCGCGGCACCGTCTCGACCCGGCGTGTGGTCTACGACGTGAGGACCGCGGCGTCGAAGATTCTCGACGGAGGACTGCCCCGCTTTCTCGCCGATCGGCTCGGGTGGGGCTCCTGAGCCTCCCCTCATGGGCTCCCCGGGCGGCGCTTCTCGCCCTCGCTGCCCTGGGCGTCGCGCTGGCGTTCCCGGGCACCGACTGGGAAGCGATCGTCTGGGTCGCGCTGGTGCCGCTCTTCGTGACAGCCGTGAGCTGTCCGCCGCGCGCCGCCTTCGGGTGGGGTTGGCTCTACGGAACGATCTCCTTCCTCGTGCTGCTCCGCTGGCTTGATTTCACGTTTCGCACCTACAGCGACATCCCGTGGCCCGTGACCTGGGGTCCGACGCTCGCCCTCGCGGGCTACTGCGGGCTTTACGTTGGCGCGGTGGCCGGCGCGATGTCGTGGCTGGCGCGGCCCTCGATCGGCTGGGCGCTGGCCGTATCGCCGTTTCTGTGGGTGGGCGGGGAGTGGATCCGCGGCCACCTCTTCGGCGGCTTTCCCTGGGGCCTCATCGGCTACTCGCAATACCTGAGCCTGCCCGTGATCCAGATCGCCGAGCTCGCGGGTGTCTACGCGGTCTCGCTGGTGATCGTGGCCGTCAACGCCGCTCTCGCGGGCTGTTTCGTCCTGTCGCGCCGCTCGTCCGTCCAGGGCGTCGCGCTGGCGGCCGCGCTGCTCGTCGGCACCCTCGGCTTCGGAGCCTGGCGCCTCAGTGCCCCGGCGCCGGCGAGCGAGACCCGGGTCGCGATCATGCAGCCGTCGATCGAGCAGCCGCTGAAGTTCGTGCCGGGCCACGCCGCGGAGACCGTGGCGATCTATCTGGACCTCACCCGAAAGGCCGGCGCCGAGCGCCCGCAATTGATCGTGTGGCCGGAGACGGCGCTTCCGGCTCCGTTGCGGCGAGATCCGCGGATGGCCAGCACGCTCGAAGCTCTATCGGCGTCGATCGGCTCGCCGCTTCTCGTGGGCTCCATCGACGTTGAGGGAAAGGCTCCGCCGAAGCTCCGCAACACCGCGTTTCTCCTCACGGAACGCGGTATCGTCGGCAGGTATGATAAGATCCGTCTCGTTCCGTTCGGGGAGTTCGTGCCGCTGTCGGGATTGATCGGATTCGTGAGGAGTTGGGCCCAGTTCATCGCCGAGCTCGAGTCGGGCTCAAGCGCGAGTGTCTTCTCGGGCCCGCCCGCCCCGTTCGCCGTCGTGATCTGCTACGAAGGGATCTTCCCCGAGCTCGTCCGTGAACTCGTGAGGGGTGGTGCGCGCCTGGTCGTGAACATGACGAACGACGCATGGTTTGGTCGTACGGCCGGGCCGTGGCAGCATCTGGCCATGTACCCGTTCCGGGCGGTCGAGCACCGCGTGGCGGTCGTGCGCGTGGCGAACACCGGCGTGTCCGCGTTCATCGCGCCGTCGGGCCACATCGGGCGCCACACGGCCCTCTTCGAGCGCACGGTCATCACGGAGCCCGTGCCCCTGCGTTCCGGCGAAACCATCTACTCCCGCTTCGGCGACTGGCTCGCCTACCTGGCGCTCGGCGTGTCGGGCGCGTCGCTGGCCCTCCGCGCCTGGCGCCGAGCCGCGTGATGCTGAGCGACGTCAAGCGCGAGGTTACCGAGCTCACCACCCGGCTGGGCGGGCTCCGGGGGCATCTTTGACCTTGCCGTGAAAGAACAGCGACTGGCGCAGCTCGACACGGAGATGGCGCAGCCCGCGTTCTGGGAGGACAACCGCCGCGCGCAGGACGTCATCCGTGAACGCACCGAGCTCTCGCGTCTCGTCACGCGGATGAAGGAGCTCGCCGGCAAGGCCGAGGATCTCACCGTGATGCTCGAGCTGGCCGAGGAAGCCACTGACGGCAGCCTCGACGCCGAGATCGCCGACAGCATGGCCGGCCTGCGGAAGGACCTCGACGAGTTCGAGCTGAAGATCATGCTCTCGGGGGCTCACGACAACAAGGCGGCGGTCCTATCGATCCATCCCGGAGCCGGCGGCACCGAGTCGCAGGACTGGGCGCAGATGCTCCTGCGCATGTACCTGCGCTGGTGTGAGCGTGTCGGCATGAAGGCCGAGGTCGTCGACCTGCTGCCCGGCGACGAGGCCGGCATCAAGTCCGCGACGGTCGAGGTGTCCGGCGAGTATGCGTTCGGCTATCTGCGGGGCGAGACGGGCGTGCACCGGCTGGTGCGGATCTCGCCGTTCGACGCCTCGCGCCGCCGGCAGACGAGCTTCGCCTCGGTGGCCGTCGTGCCCGAGGTCGACGACGTCGAGGTGAGCGTGAAGGAGGACGAGCTCCGGGTGGACGTGTTCCGCGCGTCCGGGCCGGGCGGGCAGGGGGTCAATACCGCCGACTCGGCGGTGCGCATCACGCATCTGCCGACCGGTATCGTCGTCTCGTGCCAGAACGAGCGCTCGCAGCTGCGCAATCGCGACACGGCCATGCGCATTCTCAAGGCGCGGCTGTACGAGATCGCCGAGAAGAAGCAGCGGGAGGAGCTGGCCGAGCTGACCGGTCAGAAGAAGGAAATCGCCTTCGGCAGCCAGATCCGCTCGTACACGTTCCACCCCTACCAGCTGATCAAGGACCACCGGACCGGCCACGAGGTGGGCAACGTCGACGCGGTCATGGACGGCGATCTGGACGACCTGATCAAGGCGTACCTGCTCTGGGCAAGGGGCCGCGAGGCATGAGCCAGGGCATGAACCAAGGAATGAGCCAGGACGAGAACGAGCTCATGCGACAGCGGCGCGAGAAGCTCGAGGCGCTGCGCCGCGACGGCGTCGATCCGTTCGGCGGCCGCTACCCGGTGACGCACTGGGCCCGCGACCTTGCCGAGCGGCTGGGGAGCGCCGGAGAGTCGGAGCTGAAGGGCTTCGGTCCGGTGAGCCTCGCGGGCCGGGTCGTGTCAATGCGCCACCATGGCAAGACGTGCTTCGCCCATCTCATGGATCAGACCGGGCGCATCCAGCTCTACGCGCGCGCCGACGGGCTCGGCGACGAGTACCGGCGCTTCGTCGAGCTCGACGCCGGCGATTTCATCGGGATCACCGGCGAGATGTTCCGGACGCGAACGGGCGAGCTGACGGTCGCGGTGAAGACGTTCAGCTTCCTCGCCAAGGCGCTCAGGTCGCTCCCCGAGAAGTGGCACGGCCTGAAGGACGTGGAGACGCGCTACCGCCAGCGGTACGTCGACCTCGTCGTCAACGCCGAGTCGCGCGAGATCTTCCTCATGCGGGCGCGCCTCATCCGGTCCATCCGGGCGTTCCTCGACGCGCGCGGATTCCTCGAGGTCGAGACGCCGATGATGCAGCCGATCCCCGGCGGGGCGATCGCGCGGCCGTTCAAGACCTTCCACAACGCGCTTGGCATGGATCTCTACCTGCGCATCGCCCCCGAGCTCTACCTGAAGCGGCTCGTGGTGGGCGGCTTCGAGCGCGTGTACGAGATCAACCGGAACTTCCGGAACGAAGGCACCTCGACGCTGCACAACCCCGAGTTCACGACGCTCGAGTTCTACCAGGCGTACGCCGACTACACCGATCTCATGGAGCTCACCGAAGCCATGTTCGTCGAGCTGGCCCAGGCTCTCCGGGGCTCCACGACGCTCGCCTGGGGCGAGCACACCCTCGAATTCAAGCCGCCGTGGCGCCGGCTGCCGTTCTTCGAGGGGCTGTCGCAGGTCCTCGAGACTCGCGTGACGCCCCAGACCGAGGTCGGTAGTCTCCGGCGGGTGGCGGCGGCGCGCGGCATCGACCACGGCGAGGGACCGGCCTGGAAGCTCTGGAAGGACGTGTTCGAGACCCTGGTCGAGCCGACGCTGGTGCAGCCAACCTTCGTCGTCGACTTCCCCACCGAGCTCTCGCCGCTCGCCAAGCGCAAGCGCGACAACCCGCAGCTGGTGGACCGGTTCGAACTGTTCGTCGCCTGCCACGAGATGGCGAACGCCTACAGCGAGCTGAACGATCCGGTGGACCAGCTCGCGCGCTTCCGCGAGCAGGCGGCGCTCCTGGCCCGCGGCGACGAGGAGGCGCACTGGCTCGACGAGGACTACGTGCGGGCGCTCGAGTACGGCATGCCGCCCGCGGCGGGCGAGGGGATCGGGATCGACCGCCTGCTCATGATGTTCGCGAACCAGCCCTCGATTCGCGAGGTCATCCTGTTCCCGTTGATGCGGCCCGAAGGCGGCCGCGCGACCGGCGAGGACGAGGCAAGCGCGTGAGGCACGGGCTGCCCTTCGAGCTGCTCCTCGGCTTCCGGTACCTCAGATCGCGCGGTCAGCGGACGAACCTCTCGCTCTTCGTCTGGATCGGTCTCGGTGGCGTCTTTCTCGGCGTGGCCGCCCTCATCGTGGTGCTGGCCGTGATGACCGGCTTCCAGGACGGCATCCGAGACCGGATCATCGCCGGAAGCCCGCACCTCTTGGTCTTCCAGAGCGGCGGCCAGGGGCTCGAGGAGGCCGAGCGCATCGCCGCACGAGTGGAAACGGTGCGGGGTGTCCTCTCGGCCACGCCCTTCGTGCACCAGCAGGCGCTCTTCACGACGGCCGGCGGCGGCGCGCGCGGCGGCCTCATCCGCGGCGTCGACCTCACGAACCCGGCGGTCAGGAAAGATATCCAGTCGCAGCTGCGTCAGGGGAGCCTCGAGCCGCTTGCCGACGGCCAGCCCGCGATCCTGCTCGGCCGCGAGATGGCGCGCACGCTCGGCCTGTTCACGGGCGACTCGGTCACCGTGATCTCGCCGGAAGGCGCGGTGACGGCAGTCGGCATGGTTCCGAAGATGCGCCGGTATACCCTCACCGGTACGATCGAGATCGGCATGCACGAGTACGACAGCTCGATCGCGTACCTGAGCCTGCCGGCGGCCAAGGAGTTCGCGGGGCTCGTCGGCGTTTCGGGAATCGAGGTCAAGCTCACCGATCCGTTCGACGCCCGGCGCGCCGGCCGGACGGTCGCCGAGACGCTCGGCCCGCGCTTCTGGATCCGCGACTGGATGGAGATGAACCGGAGCCTCTTCGCGGCGCTCCAGCTCGAGAAGCTCGCGCTCTTCGTGGTCGTGACCATCATCGTGCTCGTCGCGGCGTTCGCGATCATCGGCCACCTGGTCCTGCTCGTCGCCGAGAAGCGCAAGGAGATCGGGATTCTCAAGGCGGTCGGCGCCTCAGGCCGGTCGATCACGGTGGTGTTCTTCGCGGTCGGCATGACAATCGGCGTCGTCGGCACAGCCGCGGGCGCCGCCGTGGGGCTCGGCGTGATCTGGGCGCAGAACACGTTCAAGATCATCAAGCTGGCGGGCGACGTGTACCAGATCGACTACCTGCCGATGAAGCTCACGCTCAGCGACGGGCTCATGATCATCGGTGCGACCCTGCTCCTGTCGTTCCTGGCCACGATCATTCCGGCCCGGCGCGCCGGGTCGCTCATCCCGGTGGACGTGCTGCGCTATGAGTGACTTCGCGCCGCCCGCGCTCCTGGCCGCTGAGGAGCTCGAGAAGGAGTACCGGACCGGGCCGGAGGTCGTTCGCGTCCTGCGCGGCGCGAGCGTGACGCTCGCCCCCGGCGAGTTCGTCACGCTGATCGGCGCCTCGGGCGTGGGCAAATCGACGCTGCTGCACCTCCTGGGCGGACTCGATCGGCCCACGGCCGGGCGCGTCCTGTTCCAGGGCGAGGACCTGGCCGGCCGCGGCGAGGTCGGGCTCGCGCGCTATCGGCGCCGCGACGTGGGATTCATCTTCCAGTTCTACAACCTGCTCGGCGACATGAGCGCGCTCGAGAACACGATGATCCCGGCGCTGATCGAGCGCAGGCCCCCGCGCGAGGTGCGCGATCTCGCGGCGGCGGCCCTCGCCGAGGTCGGCCTCGGCGATCGCATGAAGCATCGGCCCGGTGAGCTGTCCGGGGGCGAGCAGCAGCGCGTGGCGATCGCGCGCGCCCTGATCAACCGGCCCAAGGTCATCCTCGCGGACGAGCCGACGGGCAACCTGGACCCGAAGACCAGCGAGGTCATCTACGATCTCTTCCTCCGGCTCCAGGCCGAGCGGGGGCTGGCGTTCCTCGTCGCGACCCACAATCCCGACCTCGCGCGAAAAGCCGAGCGGGGATACCGACTGGTCGAGGGCCGGGCGCGCGAGATCGGCGGCGAGTCGGCCGCGAACGGATAACGGTTTCAAAGAGTTAGTCAGATCGGGAGAAAAAGGCTAGCAGGCCCTCCGACGGTGGGCTATACTGAGGTCGCAGTCCGGTAACTAGGCGTCGCCGCAAGAAAAATTCGCATCCCGCGACCTGGGGAAGGGGTGGGGAACGCCAGTGTTTGAACGATTCACGGAACGTGCCCGACGGGTCATCATCTTGGCGAGAGAGGAAGCCGGCCGTTTTCGTCACGATTTCGTGGGGACGGAGCACGTCCTCCTCGGCCTGATCCGCGACGGTGAAGGCATCGCGACGGCGGTCCTGCAGCGCCTCGGGCTTCGGCTCGAGACGGTCAAGGCGGAAGTCGAGCGCGCGCTCGCCGGATTCCCGAAGACGCTCACGTTCGGTGAAGTGCCGTTCACGCCCCAGGCCAAGCGCGTTCTCGAGCTCTCCATCGAGGAGGCGCGGCAGCTCGGCCACAACTACATCGGCACCGAGCACCTCCTGCTCGGCCTGATGAAAGAGGGCCAGTCGATTGCCGCGAAGATCCTCGAATCGCTCGGTGCCCGCCTCGACGAGGTGCGGCAGGAGACGCTGGCCCTTCTCGGCGACCAGTACTATCCGCGGCCCAAGAAGCGCTCGCAGACGCCCGTGCTCGACGAGTTCGCGCGCGACCTGACGCAGCTGGCTCGCGAGAGCAAGCTCGATCCGGTCATCGGCCGCGAGCAGGAGATCGAGCGCGTCATCCAGATCCTGGCCCGCCGCACCAAGAACAACCCGGTGCTGATCGGCGAGCCCGGCGTCGGCAAGACCGCCATCGTCGAGGGCCTCGCCCAGAAGATCGTCAGCCACGACGTGCCGGACGTGCTGGTGAACAAGCGGCTGCTCCAGCTCGATCTGGGCGCGCTGGTCGCCGGTACCAAGTACCGCGGGCAATTCGAGGAGCGGCTGAAGGCGGTCATGAAGGAAATCCGCCAGTCGGAGAACGTCGTCCTCTTCCTGGACGAGCTCCACACGCTCATCGGCGCCGGCGCGGCCGAGGGCGCCATCGACGCCTCGAACATGCTGAAGCCCGCCCTCTCGCGCGGTGAGATCCAGACGATCGGCGCGACGACCCTCGACGAATACCGGAAGTACATCGAGAAGGACGGCGCCCTCGAGCGCCGCTTCCAGCCGGTCATCGTCAAGGCGCCGTCGGTCCCGGAGGCTATCGAGATCATCAAGGGGCTGCGCCACAAGTACGAGGCGCACCACCGGGTCAAGATCAGCGAGCAGGCCATCTCGGCGGCGGTCCACCTGGCCGACCGCTACATCACCGACCGCCAGCTCCCTGACAAGGCCATCGACGTGATCGACGAGGCCTCGTCGCGGACGCGGCTGATGGCGTTGACGCCGCCGCCCGAGATGAAGGAGATCGAGAAGGAGCTCGAGCGGGTCATCCGCGAGAAGGACATGTACCTGGAGGCCCAGGAGTTCGAGAAGGCCGCCTCGCTCCGCGAGAAGGAAAAGGTGCTCCGCCACCGCGACGAGGAGCTCAAGCGCGAGTGGGAGAAGAACAAGGGCAAGGGCACCCAGTCGGTCGAGGAGGAAGACGTCGAGTTCATCGTCTCCCGCTGGACCGGCATCCCGCTGCGGAAGCTCGAGGAGAAGGAATCCGAGAAGCTCGCGCGTATGGAAGAGGCGCTGCACGGCCGGATCATCGGGCAGAACGACGCGGTGGCGGCGGTGGCGCGCGCCATCCGGCGCTCCCGTGCCGGACTGAAGGACGCCAAGCGGCCGGTCGGCTCATTCGTGTTCCTCGGCCCCACCGGCGTCGGCAAAACCGAGCTGGCCCGGGCGCTGGCCGAGTACCTCTTCGGCGATGAGAACGCCCTGATCCGCGTGGACATGTCGGAGTACATGGAGAAGTTCTCCGTCTCGCGGCTCCTCGGCGCGCCTCCCGGCTACGTCGGCTACGAAGAGGGCGGCTTCCTGACCGAGAAGGTGCGGCGGCGCCCGTACTCGGTCGTGCTGTTCGACGAGATCGAGAAGGCGCACCCGGACGTGTTCAACATGATGCTCCAGGTCCTCGACGACGGGCGGCTCACCGACTCGCTCGGCCACGTCGTGGACTTCAAGAACACGATCCTCATCATGACCTCGAACCTCGGCACGAGCCTGATCGGCAAGCGCGTCTCGCCGGGATTCCTCCAGGAGACCGACGAGTCCTCCTACGACAAGATGAAGGAGCGGGTCCTCGAGGAGATGAAGCGTGCGTTCCGGCCCGAGTTCCTCAACCGGATCGACGACATCATCGTCTTCCACGCGCTGTCGCTCGAGCACATCAAAGAGATCATTCGCCTCATGATCGGCCGGATCAACAAGCAGCTCGCCGAGAAGGGCATCCAGCTCTTGCTGACCCCGGCGGCCGAGGCGGCGCTCGTGGAGAAGGGGTACGACCAGACGTACGGGGCGCGGCAGTTGCGGCGCACGATCCAGAAGCACATCGAGGATCCCCTGGCCGAAGCAATTGTGCGGGGCCAGGTCGCGGAGAGCGCTCGCATCGAGGTGGACGTCGATGGGGCGGCCTTCAAGTTCCGCGAAGCGCCGGCCGTCGACGCGCCTCTCGAGCTTGCTGAACACTAGCACGCCGTCCCGACGCGCCTGAGAGGCCGGTGACCACAGCGGGACGAGTGTGTCTCACCGTTGCCGTTCTGTTCGTTGCGGCCCTTCTCATCGTCGCCGACGCCCGGGCGCAGCCGCCCCCGAGCCAGCCCATCCTCATCCGCGACATCCGCGTCGAGGGTAACCGGCGGGTGCAGGAAGCCGTCATCCTCGGCCGCGTCAAGAGCACCGTCGGCTCGACCTTCAATCCCTCGCGCCTCTCGGAGGACATCAAGGCCATCTTCGCCCTGGGCTTCTTCGACGACGTCCAGATGCGGGTCGAGGACTTTGAGGGCGGGGTGAAGGTGGTGTTCGTGGTGACCGAGCGCCCCTTCGTGCGGGACGTCGACTTCGTCGGTCACAAGAAGGCCGACCGCGAGACCCTGCAGGAGAAGATCGACATCAAGCTCGGGAGCGTCTACAACCCCGTCGACGTGCAGCGCGCCGTCGACCGGCTCCGCGACTACTACGAGGACGAGGGGTACTTCGAGGTCCAGATCACCCCGACCGTCGACAAGTTTAGCGACGGCGACGTGCGCCTGATCTTCAACATCGTCGAGGGCCGCCAGGTCACCATCGACAAGATCGTCTTCCGCGGCAACAAGGGGCTGACCGATTCCCAGCTCAAGGACGCGATGGAGACGAAGGAGCGCCAGTACTACATCCTGCGCGGCAAGGTGCAGCGGCAGCGGCTGGACACCGACGTCGACCGCCTCTTGGCACTCTACAACGACTGGGGCTTCATCCAGGCCCGCATCGAATCGACCGACATCGCCATCGATCGCGAGCGCGCGCGGGTGACGATCACGATCACGGTGGTGGAGGGGCCCCAGTTCAAGGTCGGCGACGTGAACGTCACCGGGGTCACCCTCGTGCCGGAGCGCGAGGTCTACCGGCAGATCCGGTTCAAGTCCGGCGACGTCTTCTCCCTGACCAAGGTGCGCGACAGCGTCCAGGGGATCCTGAATCTCTACAGCACGATTGGCCGCGCCTCGGCCGACATCAATCCCCGGCGCGATCAGAGCCCGACCGACAACATCATCCACATGACCTTCGAGGTCACCGAGGGCCCGGAGGTCTACGTCGAGCGCATCAACATCAACGGCAACGTCCGCAGCGAGGACAAGATCCTGCGCCGGGAATTGCCGCTGCACGAGGGCGAGCTCTACACGCTGCAGAAGCGGGATCGCGCCCGCCAGCGGCTGGTCAACCTGGGCTACTTCGAGAGCGTGAACGTCACGACCCAGCCGGGGGCCGACAAGACCAAGATCATCGTGAACGTCGACGTGGTCGAGCGGGCGACCGGGCTGTTCAGCATCGGCGGCGGCTACTCCTCGGTCGACTCGCTGGTCGGCACCATCGACCTCGCCCAGCGCAACTTCCTCGGCCGCGGCTGGGAGGTCTCGGTCCGGATCCGCGCCGGCGCCCAGACGCAGCAGGGGACCCTGAGCTTCACCGAGCCCTGGCTGTTCGACCGGCCGCTCTCCGCCGGATTCGACATCTACAAGAACATCCGGAACTACTCGGACTACAAGTACGACACCACGGGCCTGGGTCTGCGCCTGAGCCACCCGTTCGAGGAGTACTGGCGCTGGCTGATCGGCTACCGGCTGTCCCGCGACAACATCACGGATATCCCGGATAACGCGTCCCCGTCTCTGAAGGCGGAGGAAGGCGTCACCATCACCTCGGCGATCGGCCTGTCGCTGACGCGCGACAGCCGGGACCTGGTCGCCGCGCCGACCAAGGGCGCCCAAACCGCACTCTCCGTGGACTTCGCCGGCCTCGGCGGCGACTCGAAGTTCATCAAGCTTAACGCCCTGCAGACCTACTTCCTGCCGATCTGGTGGGGCCACATCCTCGGGTTCCGGGCCGAGGCAGGCTACGGGTGGGGCTGGTCGGGCGAGCCCTTGCCCTTGTTCGAGCGCTACTTCCTGGGCGGCCCCAACTCGATCCGGAGCTTCAAGTTCCACGGCCTTTCGCCGGTGGACGCCGACGGATTCAAGACCGGCGGCACCAGCGACCTGCTGGGGAACGTGGAGTACATCATTCCCTTGCCCTTCGGCTTCCGTCTGGCGGCCTTCTTCGACATCGGCCAGGTCTACGGGTTCACCACCCCGTTCAGTATCACGGATTTACGCAAGGCGGCCGGTGGGGGTATACGATGGCAATCGCCGTTCGGCCCCATCCGTGTCGACTACGGGATCAATCTCGACCGGAGGCCGGGTGAGGATTTCGGCGCGTTCAACTTCTCAGTCGGTTCGCCGTTCTAGGAGGATTGAATGAAACAGCCGTATCGCGTGGCCATGAAAGCGGCGATGCTCCTCGGCCTCGTTGTGTCGCCGGCCGCCGCTCAGGCTCCCGGCCCGAGCGCCGCCCCCACGGCTGCGGCGAACCATCGGATCGGGTACATCGACGTGCAGCGGGTGCTGGCCAGGTCTTCGGCCGGTGTTGCGGCGCGCGAGCAGCTCGAGCGCGAGAAGGCCGGCATGCAGCGTGAGATGGAGGGCAAGCGCCAGGAGCTCGAGAAGCTGCGCGACGAGCTCGAGAAGAAGGGCTCGCTCATGACGCCCGACGCCCGGCGCGAGAAGCAGGATTCGTTCGAGCGCAAGCGGCGCGACGCCGCGCGCCAGATGGACGACTTCCAGAAGGAGCTCGAGAAAAAGGAGCAGGCGCTGCTCCAGCGAGTGCTCCAGGAGCTGTCGGGGGTCATCGATCGCGTCGGCAAGGACAAGGGCTACTACCTCATCGTGGAGAAGCGGGGCGCCTCGGTGCTCTACGCCTCGCCGGACGCCGACCTGACCGACGACGTCATTCGTGCCTACGACCAGCAGGCGCCCAAGAAATCGCCCTGATGTCGCGGGCGACCCGAGCGGACCGCCGGCCGGCATGATCGAGGGGGTGCACCCGACCGCCGTCGTGGACCCGAAGGCGACGCTCGGCGATGGCGTTCGAATCGGGGCGTTCGCGGTCATCGGCCCGGAGGTGAAGATCGCCGCCGGAGCCGAGATCGGTCACCACTGCGTGCTCGAGGGGCGCATCGAGATCGGCGAGCGGGTCACGGTGGGGCACGGCTCGCTGCTGGGCGGCCGGCCCCAGGATCTGAAATTCCGCGACGACACGCCGTCGGGCGTCCG
>DASRIY010000330.1:0-4700 GCA_035649755.1 Candidatus Methylomirabilota bacterium | reverse complement strand
GTCCTCTCGCTGCGCGTGCGCGCGCTCGAGTCCTTGCTGGTGGAAAAGAAGCTCGTCGCCAGCGACGCGGTCGACCGCATCGTGAGCGCGTACGAGGAGGACATCGGCCCGCACAACGGCGCCAAGGTCGTCGCGCGGGCGTGGCTCGACCCGGCGTACAAGCAGCGGCTCCTTGCCGACGGCACCGCGGCCATCGAGGAGCTGGGCTTCGGCGGCGTCGACCTCAAGGTCGTCGAGAACCGGCCGGGCGTTCACAACATGGTCGTGTGCACGCTCTGCTCGTGCTATCCGCACGCGCTCATCGGCCTGCCGCCGGTCTGGTACAAGTCGTTCGAGTACCGCTCGCGCGCCGTGCGCGAGCCCCGCGTGGTGCTGCGCGAATTCGGCCTCGACCTGCCCGAGAGCGTGGAGATTCGCATCTGGGACTCGAGCGCCGAGCTCCGGTACCTGGTGCTCCCCGAGCGCCCCGCCGGCACCGAAGGACTGAGCGAAGGCGAGCTGGCCGGCCTGGTGTCGCGCGACTCGATGATCGGCGTGGCGGTGGCGCGACCTCCCGCGCCGGCCGCGCGGTAGGGGGCTGCGATGGACACCGTCCCGAGCCGGGAGATCGCCGACATGAGGGGCGCCGCCGCGCTGCCACGCAAGAACGGCGAGCTCGTGTTCGACGAGGCGTGGCAGGGCCGCATCTTCGGCATGACCGTGGCGATGAGCCACGACGCCAGCTTCGAGTGGCGCGAGTTCCAGGCCCAGCTGATCGCCGAGATCGCCCACGCCGAGCGCGAGGGCGAGTCCACGAGCTATTACGAGCGCTGGCTGAACGCCTTCGAGCAGCTGCTCGCCGACAAGGGCCTGGTCGACCCGGCCGCCCTGGCCGAGCGCACGCGGGAGTTCGAGACCGGCCGCCGCGACGACGTGTTCTAGCCGCCGGCAACGCCGCATAGCAGTGCGCGCCGCCGGCCGCCGCGGGGCTGGGGCCCCGCCGGCCGAGGCGCGCTTATGAATATAGAGGAGAGCGCCATGGCCCTCGATCCCCAGGTACAGGAAGTCATCAAGCTCGTCATCAAGTCGGGCCGCCCGGCGTACAACACGCTGTCGCCCAAGGACGCCCGCCAGCTGTTTCGCGAGACGCGGCCGGCCTCGACGCCCACGCCCCCGGAGATCGGCGCCGTCAAGAACGTCACGGCGGAGGGGCCCGGTGGACCGATCCCGCTGCGCGTCTACCGGCCGGCGGGTGTCGCGCCCGGTGCGGCGCTCCCGGCCCTCGTCTATTACCACGGCGGCGGCTGGGTCATCGGCGACCTCGACACCCACGACGTGCAGTGCCGGCAGACCGCCGCCGAGGCTGGCATCGTGGTCGTGGCCGTCGACTATCGCCTGGCCCCCGAGCACAAGTTCCCGGCGGCCGTCGACGACTCCTGGGCGGCGACGCGCTGGGTGGTCGCGCACGGAAGCGAGCTCGGCATCGACCCCCGGCGTATCGCCGTCGGCGGCGACAGCGCGGGCGGCAACCTCGCCGCGGTCGTCGCGCTCATGGCGCGCGATGCGGGCAACGCGCCGGCCATCGCGCTCCAGGTGCTCACCTACCCGGTCACCGATATGTCCAGTGAATCGAAGTCGTACGGCGACTTCGCCGACGGCTACCTGCTGACGCGCGACAGCATGCGCTGGTTCAAGAACCACTACCTGAAGTCATCCAGCGACGCCGACGACTGGCGCGCCTCGCCGCTTCGTGCCGCCTCGCTCGCCGGGCTTCCCCCCGCGCTCATCATCACCGCCGGGTTCGATCCGCTGCGCGACGAGGGCGCGGCCTACGCGGCGCGCATGACCGAGGCAGGCGGAAGCGTCGACTACGTTTGCTACGGCGGGATGATCCACGGCTTCATGCCCATGGGGAAGCTGATCGACACGGGCAACCGGGCGATCTCGCACGTCGCCGCCTCGCTGCGCCAGGCCCTCAAGTAGCCGGAGGCCGCGACTACTTCGGTAGCGTCAGGGCAACAACCTCGTCGACCGACTCGGCCTTGTCGAGAGAAGCCACCGCGGTCACGAGGCGATCGTACTGATCGGGCGCGATCGGCAGTCCCGGCACGAAGCGGCGTAGCACCTCGGCATCTCGGCGGAAGTCCCACATGAGCTCGTGGCCGTCGTACTCGCCACTGACGCGGCGGCCGTCGCGCAGTGTCACCGTCAGGCGCGGCGCGAAGCAATCGCGGCCGACCACGCCGAGGATCTCGACACGCTGCTGGAGCGCGGCCACGCGCGCCGCCAGATCGGAACTCGACGCGGCGCCCGCATCGCGCGGGTCCTCCACGTTCTTCTCCAAGACCGGATAGTCACCGGCGATCAGCGTGTAGGCGAGCATGTACGCGGTGCGGCCGAAGCCGCTGCCGTCGGCGGCCGGCGGCCGTGGAAATCGCGGCGAGGGATAGAGCGTCTCCAGGTAATTCATCTCGAGCGTCGCGTGCTCGATCTGGTCGGCGACCAGCTTGTGGCGCGCCACCATCTCGCTCGCCAGCCAGATGACCGGCTGATTGAAGCCGGGCGTCGGATAGATCTTGAACTTCACGTGCAGCACTTCCCAGCGCCGGCCGAGATCCCGGACGATCTCGTCGAGGTCCGCCTTGGGCGGTCCGGTGAACGTGTACGTCAGCTCGCCCGTGCTGCTCCCGGTGAATGCGTGGTAGAAGCCACCCTCGCCTTCCAGCGCGGTCGTCGCGCCCTGAAATCCCTGCGCGGCGAGGCTCGCCGCCCACATGCCGCTGCGCGCCGCCTGCGCCTCGGCGAAGTCCGCGTCGCGCGCGCCCACGCGCTGGCCCTCGATGAGGCTGCCGGCGAAGCTCGCCGCCAGGGCGATGGCGTTACCGATGCCGCGCGCGTCGAGCCCGAGCAGCTTGGCCGTCGTTGCCGCGCAGCCGAGGATGCCGTAGACCGGACTCGCGCGGAAGCCGTGCGCTGGCGTCGACGGAATGAAGTCCCGCGCGCAGCGGCACTGCACCTCGTAGCCGGCGACCAGCGCGGTCAGCAGGTCGCGACCGGCGCGGCCCTGACCTTCGGCCGTCGCCAGCCCGGCCGGCACGATCAGGACGCCGGGATGGGTCAGCATGCGATACGAGTCGCACTGGTTGTTGACCGCCACAGCGACCGCGCTGGCGAAGGCCGCGCCCGGCCGCGTCACACGCGAGCCGTCGACCCAGAGCGTGGCCCCCTGCCCCGCTCCGACGCGGCGTACACCG
This sequence comes from Candidatus Methylomirabilota bacterium, assembly GCA_035649755.1. Taxonomy (GTDB): domain Bacteria; phylum Methylomirabilota; class Methylomirabilia; order Rokubacteriales; family CSP1-6; genus AR31. The sequence continues at coordinate 1,467 of DASRIY010000330.1, read as the reverse complement.
AGGCGCTCGTTCTCGAGCACGGCTCGCCGGGCCGCCTGGGAGCGCTCGGCCTGCGAGCCCGCCAGGCCGACGGTGAGGGCGTGGTTCACGAGCGCCTTTCCCTTGTCGACGACCGCGGGCGGCAGATCCTCGAACGAGAGGGCGGCGACGAATTCTCCGAGCCGAACGGCGAGCGGCGTCTTTTCCATAATATGTAGCCCCGCCTCGGCCGGCGGGGCCCCAGCCCCGCGACGGCCTGCAGCGCGCACTACGGCTGGAGCATAATACGGCGCATGCGACCCCATGAGGAGACGATCTCCGTCGGCGGCATCGGCGTCCACACGTGGATCGGCGGGCAGGGCGCTCCCCTGCTGGTCCTTCACGGCGCCGGCGGTAACCGCGGCTGGACGCGCTGGCTCGATCAGGTTTCCGAGCGCTTCACGGTGTGGGCTCCGACGCACCCGGGATTCGGGCGCTCGGACGACGCCGACTGGATGGACGGCATCGACGACCTCGCCCGGTTCCATCTCTGGTTCATCGAGGCCGCCGGGCTCGGCCGGCCGCATCTCCTGGGCCACTCGATCGGCGGCTGGACCGCCGCCGAGATGGCGACGATGAGCCCGGGCGCCATCGACCGGCTCATCCTGGTGGCGCCGGTCGGTCTCAAGCCCGAGCAGGGTGAGATCCTAGACGTGTTCTATTACTCGCCGCCGCAGCTCCTCACCATGACCGTGCACGATCCCAAGACGGTGCCGGAGTGGAACGAGCTCTACGGCCGCCCGCCGACGCCCGCCGAGATCGAGATCGCGACGCGCAACCGCGAGATGGCGGCGCGCCTGACGTGGAAGCCCTACATGCACAACCCCCGGCTCGCCCACTTCCTGCCGCGGGTGACCAATCCGACGCTGATCATCTGGGGCCGCGAGGACCGGATCGTCCCGGTCGAGTGCGGCGAGCAGTACCGCCGGCTCCTCCCTGCCGCGACCCTGACCGTGCTCGAGCGCTGCGGCCACCTGCCGCCCATCGAGCAGCCCGACCGCTTCGCAGGTCTGGTCCTCGACTTCCTGGAAGGAGCGCCGCGGCGATGAAGCTCTACTACTTCAGCGAGATGCCGCATCATGAGTTCCCGGACGAGGAGGGCGACAAGTATCCGTCCCTCCGGCTCGAGTTCCCCAATCGCTTCTTCGATCGCGAGAAGGCCGCGGCGAACTACCAGCGCTACCTGACCGAGTACGAGTTCGCCGACCAGGCCGGCTTCGAAGGCCTGATGATCAACGAGCACCACTCGACGCCCTCGTGCGTGAACGTCGGCGTGAACATGACGGCGGCGGTGCTCGGGCGCATCACGCGGCGTGCGAAGATCCTGCTGCTCGGCAACATCCTTCCGGTCGAGGAGAACCCCGTCCGGCTGGCCGAGCAGCTCGCCATGGCCGACCTCATCTCGGGCGGCCGCGTGCTCTCGGGATTCGTCAGGGGCATCGGCGTCGA
>DASRIY010000329.1:0-2142 GCA_035649755.1 Candidatus Methylomirabilota bacterium | reverse complement strand
GAGGCGCCACTGGATCTTCCTGGGGGCGTCCACGCTGTTCCTTCTCTCGTATAGCGGCTTCATCAGCTGGGGCAAGGTTGCCCAGGCGCTCGAGCACCTGGCCGATCAGCCGGCGGTGCGCCAGCGGTTCTCCACCCCCATCGGTCGGGGCGAGGCGATCGTCACCTCGTTCATGTTCGTGCTCCTCACGCCGCTGGCGCTGGCGGCCTTCGCCGGGCTGGTCGCGTTCGTCGGCGCCATCATCGCCGGCATCCTCCGAATCCTCATTCCGCTCCGCGACCTGCCCCAGTGGATCTTCCTCGGCATCGCCTACGTCGGCATCGTGATCACGGTCTGGGTCTTCCGCGACTACTGGACGGGGCCGGCCTACGAGTTCATGGGACTCATCGCCAAGGCCATCCTGATCGCCACGCAGTAGGCCCGACGCGATCGGGCGGTCGGCAGAATGTTCGCTGCTAGAATGATTTCCATGCCCGCTCTGCGCGTGGGCGTCGTCTTCGGTGGGCGCTCCGGGGAGCATGAGGTCTCGCTCGCCTCCGCGGCGTCGGTCATCGCGGCCCTCGAGGAGCTCGGTCACACCGTCGTCCCGATCGGCATCGCCCGAAGCGGGCGCTGGGTCGTCGGGGGCGATCCGATGCGCGCGCTGGCGGCCGAGGCGCGCGTCGCGCTGCCGTCGAACGACGCCGACGGTGCCGTGAAGAAGGCGCTCGCCGGGCGCGCGGAGGCCACCGACAGCGTCGCCAGCCAGAGCCTGACGCGGACCGAGCCCGCGGGCGGGCTGCCGGCCGAGCTCCGACAGGGGCTCGACGTGGTCGTGATCATGCTGCACGGGCCCTACGGCGAGGACGGGACCATCCAGGGGCTCTTCGAGCTGGCCGACGTTCCGTACGTCGGGGCGGGCGTCCTCGCCTCGGCCGTCGGGATGGACAAGGTCATGATGAAGGCGGTCTTCCAGGCGCACGGGCTACCCATCGTCGAGCACGTCGTGATCGGGCGAAGCGAATGGCGACAGGCACCCGGCCGCGTGGCGGCGCGCGTCGCCGAGACGATCGGCTTTCCGTGCTTCGTCAAGCCCTCGAACCTGGGCTCGAGCGTCGGGATCAGCAAGGTGCGCGACGCGCAGGCGCTGCCGGCCGCGATCGATCTCGCCGCACGCCACGATCGCAAGATCATCGCCGAGCGCGGCGTGCGAGCGCGCGAGATCGAGGTGAGCGTGCTCGGCAACGACGAGCCGATGGCCTCGCTGCCGGGCGAGATCACTTACGACGCCGAGTGGTACGACTACTCGACCAAGTACCTCGAGGGGCAGGCGCGGCTCACGGTGCCGGCGCCGATCTCGCCCGAGCTCACACGGCAGATCCGCGAGCTCGCCATCGCTGCCTTCCGCGCGGTCGACTGCTCGGGCATGGCCCGCGTCGATTTCTTCCTCGAGGGCGATCGTCTCCTCGTGAACGAGATCAACACGATCCCCGGCTTCACCGCGACGAGCGGCTACGCGAAGATGTGGGCGGCCTCGGGCCTCACCTACACGGCGCTGCTGGACCGGCTGATCGCGCTGGCCCTCGAGCGTCACGCCGCCAAGGGCCCGACCGCGTGAACGCGGGCCCCGTCCACGTCGTCATCGCGGGCGGGGGAACGGGCGGCCACACGAGCCCGGGGCTGGCCGTCGCAACCCTCCTGCGAGAGCGATCGAAGACGTGCGCGTGGATCGGCTCGCACACGGGCATCGAGGCCCAGCGGGTGCCGCCGACCGGCATCCCGTACGTCGCCATCTCCACGGGCAAGCTCAGGCGCTACTGGGCGTGGCAGAACGTTGCGGACCTCGCCGTCAACGTGCCGGCCGGCGCCGTCGGCGCGATTCGCGCCCTGCGCGCGCTGCGGCCGCGAGTCGTCTTCGGCACTGGCGGGTTCGTCGCGCTGCCGGTGGTGTTCGGCGCGGCGCTCCTCCGGGTGCCGGTCGTCCTGCACGAGCAGACCGCGGTCCCGGGGCTCGCGAACCGGCTCTGCGCTCGCTTCGCGCGGCGGATCGCCGTGACCTTCCCCGACCGCGAGGGCAAGTTCCCGGCGTCGCGGGTCGTGGTAACCGGCAATCCGTTGCGGCCCGAGCTCCGGCAGGGCTCCCGCTCGAGCGTCATCGCCCAG
>DASRIY010000328.1:0-3758 GCA_035649755.1 Candidatus Methylomirabilota bacterium | reverse complement strand
GCCTGCGGATCGTCGCCCGCGCTGTCCAGCAGCACGTAGGTGGCGCCGAGCGATTGCAGCCCCTCCAGATCCTTCCGCATCTGATCGAGCGTGCCCTGGCCCGCCAGGCGCTGGTCGTCGGGCACCGGGGAGTCGGTCAGCTGGAGCCTGATACGCGGGCAGAGCGCCGGCACCGGCTTGCCCTCGGCGGCGGCGATCTTCGCGAGCTTTGGAAGACCGGTGTCCCTCAGCCAGTCCATCCGTACCCGGTTCGGGTGCCAAGCATCGCCGTAGCGCACGGCGCGACGCAGGGCGGCGTCGCTCGAGCCGCCGACCCAGATGGGCGGATGCGGCGCGCGGAGCGGGCGCGGCGCGGTGTGCACGTCCTTGAACGAGGCGAATGGTCCGGAGTGCGAGGCGACGTCGCTGGTCCAGAGCTTCTTGATCGCCGCCAGGTAGTCGTTCGCGATGGCGCCGCGGCGCGCGAACTGAACACCGAGCGATTCGAATTCCGGCTGCGACCAGCCGACGCCGACGCCGAGGATGAAGCGGCCGCCGCTCAGCCGGTCGACCGTCGCGGCCACCCGCGCGGTTTGCACCGGGTGCCGGTACGGAAGGATGATCACGGTGGTGCCGAGCTCGATCGTGCGGGTGGTGCCCGCGAGCCAGCCCAGCGTGGTGAACGGGTCGTAGATCGGCGCTGGATACTTGGCGACCACGTCGGGCGTGGGCGCGACGTGATCCGAGATCATCACGAAGTGATAGCCGAGCGCCTCGGCGAGCGACGCCCAGCGCGCCATCGCGTCCGGGCTCACCCCCGGCCCCCAGTTCAGGAGATTCACGCCGACTTTCATGTCAGCCGATCGCGGGGCGGCGCTGCGCCCACGGGTGCGCCGCCTCGAACGCCGCCGAGGCGCGCAGCACGGTCACGTCGTCATAGCGGCGTCCGACGATCTGAAGGCCGATCGGAAGCCCCGCCTTGGTGAAGCCACACGGGACAGTCGCGGCCGGCTGGCCCGTCATGTTGAACGGGTAGGTGTAGACGCTCGCCGCCTCGCGCCCGACCTTCACGCCGCCGATCTCGGACGGATAGAACTCACCGATGCGGAGCGGCGGGCACGCGACGGTCGGCGAGAGCAGGAGGTCGTAGCGCTCGAAGAACTCGCGCGCGTGCTGCCACCACGCGAGCCGGTCGAACCAAGCCTGGACGTACCTGGTCGGCGCCATCTTCTGCGCTTCCTCGACGATCGGCAGCAGCCCGGGATCGATCTCGTCGCGACGGTCGAGGTAAGGGCCGAGCCGCGCGCCGATGCCGCCGAGGAAGATCGTGCGCCAGCAATCGTAGGGTGACGGCCACGCCGGGTCGGCGTTCTCGACGCGGCAGCCGAGCTCGCGGAAGCTGCGCGCGGCTTTCGACGTGGCGGCGCTCACCTCCGGATCGACCGCCGGCGCGAGGCCGAGCGTCTCGCTCCACGCCACGCGAAGCCCCTTGAGGCTGCCCTTGAGGGCCTTCACGTAGTCGACGCCCGCGGCCGGCAGCGAGTACTGGTCGCGCTCGTCGGGGCCGGCGCAGACGTTCATCATGAGCGCGGCATCCTTCACGGTGCGGGTCATCGGCCCTACGTGCGAGAGGCTCCACGCCGCGCTCGAGGGATAGACGGGAATCCGTCCCCACGAGGCCTTGAGGCCGTAGATGCCGCACCAGGCGGCGGGCTTGCGGATCGATCCGCCGCCGTCGGTGCCGAGGGCCAGCGGCGCGAGCCCGGCCGCCACGGCGGCGCCGGCGCCGCCCGAGGAGCCGCCGGGCGTGTGGCCGAGGCTCCACGGGTTGCGCGTGGCGCCGAACACGAGGTTGTCGGTCACGCCCACCCAGCCGAGCGTCGGCGTATTCGTCTTGCCGAGCATGATGGCGCCGGCCGCCTTCAGGCGCGCGACCGAGGGCGCGTCCTCCGTCGGCACGTTGTCGCGATAGATCGGCGTGCCGAAGGTGGTCCGCACATCCTTGGTGATGATCAGGTCCTTCACCGAGAACGGAACGCCGTGGAGCGGCCCGAGCCGGGCACTCCGCCGCGTCAGCACCCGCTCCGCCGCCTTCGCGGCCTGGCGGGCGCGGTCGGCGTCGAGCGTGACGTAGGCGTTCAGCTCCTTGAGGGTGTCGATGCGCGAGAGCACCGCGTCGACCACCTCGACCGGTGAGACCTTTTTCCGCGCGATGGCGGCGGCGAGATCGGCGGCGGATATCCAGCAGAGGTCGCTGTTGTTCATGGTGGCGGCTATTGTATGCTGCCAGGCCATGGCCGCGGTGGCTTTCGGGATGTTCGATCACGTCGATCGCTCGGACGAGCCGGTCGGCGTGCTCTACGAGCAGCGGCTCAAGCTCGTCGAGGCCGCGGAAGCCGCGGGCTTCCGGACGTACCACGTGGCCGAGCACCACGCCACGCGGCTGGGCATGGCGCCCTCGCCCGGAATCTTCCTGGCCGCCGTCGCGCAGCGCACGCGACGGATCAGGTTCGGCCCGCTCGTCTACCTCTTGCCGCTCTACACGCCGCTCCGGCTCGTCGAGGAGATCGCCATGCTCGACCAGATGAGCGGCGGGCGCTTCGAGCTGGGCGTGGGCCGCGGGATCTCGCCGTACGAGCTGGCCTACTGTGGCGTCGATTTCCTCGAGGCGCCGGCGATGTACGCCGAGGCGCTCGAGGTGATCCTGGCGGGGCTGCGCGGCGGCCGCCTGACCCACCGCGGCCGGTACTACCGCTACCTGGACGTGCCGATCGAGCTCACGCCGGTGCAGCGGCCGCATCCGCCGCTTTGGCAGGGTGTCACCTCGCCGGAGGGCGCTGCGACCGCCGCCGGGCGCGGCGTGAACATCGTCGGCACCGCGCCGAACGCGCGCATGAAGGAAGTCGTCGACCGCTACTTCGAGACCCTCGCGATCCAGCCGGGCGGGAGCATGCCGATGGTCGGCCTGCAGCGGCATGTCTTCGTCGCCGAGACCGACGCCGAGGCGATGGCCATCGCGCGCGGGCCTTACAAGGCCTGGTACGACAGCCTGGTGAGCCTCTGGCGCCAGTTCAACACACTGCCGTTCCGCTTCGCGGAGTCGCTCGAGCGCGCGCTCGCGGTCGACTCCGCGATCGTCGGCTCGCCGGCGACCGTGCGTGCCGAGGTGGAGCGCCACCTGGCAGCCACGGGCGCCAACTACTTCGTCGGGCGGTTCATCTTCGGGAACCTGGGGTTCGAGCCGGCGGTACGCTCGCTCGAGCTCTTCAGCACCGAGGTCATGCCGAGGTTCCGCGACGCCGAGGCGGCCCTGCGCCACCCGGTGGCGTCGCGTTCATGACCGGTCGAGGCCCGGCCCGCCGGTGATCGAGGCCCCGCTCGATCGCTACCGGGACGTCGTGCGGCCGGAGTGGATCGACCACAACCGACACATGAACATGGGCTACTACCTGGTGGTCTTCGACTACGCGACCGACGAGTTCTTTCGATGGATCGGTCTCGACGAGACGCACCGGCGCGAGTGGCAGGTGACCACGTTTTGCCTCGAGACCCACGTGACCTATCATCGTGAGGTGAGAGCGGGCGATCCGCTGCGCTTCACGACGCTCCTGCTCGCGCACGACGCGAAGCGCCTCCACTATTTCCATCAGATGTATCATGCTGCGGAGGGCTTTCTGGCGGCGACCAACGAGCTGATGTCGCTGCACGTCAGCGAATCGACGCGACGGAGCGCCCCGATGGCCTCGGAGATTCTCGAGCGGCTCGGGCGGATCCAGGCG
>DASRIY010000327.1:0-11016 GCA_035649755.1 Candidatus Methylomirabilota bacterium | reverse complement strand
TGGAAGACGAGGCAGCGGCTGGTGCCGCCGCGCATGTAGACGGCGCGAATCTTCTTCTGCCTCACTGACGCCTCCCCGTCACGCCCGTCCCGCCCGCGTGTGGGCGAGAATGCCGCCGGCTAGCAATATTTCCCGCTCGCGCGGCGTGAGCACGCACGTGGCCGTGAACCCGGCGCCCGTGCGCGTGTTGACGATCGTGATCCGCTCACCGCCCGCCAGCTGCGCGCGAAGCCCAGGCAGACGCAGGCGGTCGTCGCGCTCGATGCCGGCCCAGGCCGACGGATCGTCGAAGAGGAGCGGGACCACGCCCCAGTTGATCAGGTTCGTCCGGTGGATCCGGGCGAAGGATTTCGCGATGACCGCGCGCACGCCGAGGAACATCGGCCCGTGGGCCGCGGCCTCGCGGGAGGAGCCCTGGCCGTACGTCTCGCCGCCCACGATGATGCCGCGCCCGGCGGCCTTCGCGCGCGCCGGGAACTCCGGATCGACGTACTTGAAGCAGAACTCGGCGATCGCCGGGACGTTCGAGCGGAAGACGAGGACCGCGCTGCCGGCGGGCGAGATGTCATCGGTGGAGACCTTGTCGCCGAGCTTCAGGAGTACCGGCGCCTCCAGGCTCTCGGCCACCGGCTCGCCGAGCGGCACCGGCTTGATGTTCGGCCCGCGCACGATCTCGCCGCCGCCGTCGGGCGCCACGAAGCCGACGGTCGAGGACGCGAAGCGGGGCGGCAGCGCCGCCTCCGGCTGCGCGCCGAGCGAGCGCGGATCGGTGATGACGCCGGTCAGCGCCGATGCGGCGGCCACCACCGACGAGCAGAGATAGACCTGGTCGTCCTTCACGCCGCTCCGTCCGGAGAAGTTCCGGTTGAACGCGCGCAAGCTCTTGGCGCCGGCCGCCGGCACGTGGCCGATGCCCGCGCACGCGCCGCAGCTCGACTCCGAGACCGTGGCGCCGGCGGCGATCAGATCGGTGAGGAGCCCCTCGCGGGCCATCGTCTCGAGAATCTTGTGGCTGCCCGGAAACAGCACGAACGAGACCGAGGGATGCACGTGGCGCCCGCGGATCACGTCGGTGACTGACGCCATGTCGTGCCACGAGCCGTTCGTGCACGAGCCCACCAGCACCTGCTCGACGGCGGTGCCCGCGACCTCCTCGACCGGCACCACCCGGTCGGGCGAGCCCGGCAGCGCCACCAGGGGCGTGAGCGACGAGAGATCGAGGTCGATCTGGTCGTCGTACGTCGCGTCGTCGTCGGGCGCGGCCGGACGCCAGTCCTCGCCGCGGCCCAGCCGTGTCAGGAACGAGCGTGTCACGTCATCCGACGGGAACACGCTCGTCGTCAGCCCGAGCTCGGCGCCCATGTTGGCGATGGTCATGCGCTGGGCGGCCACCAGCGTCGCGAGCCCCGGCCCGCCGTACTCGAAGATCTTCCCCGTCCCGCCGCGCACGGTGAGGCGCCGGAGGAGTGCCATGATCACGTCCTTCGCGGTCACCCACGGCCGGAGCGCGCCCGTCAGATTGACGCGCACCACCTGCGGCATCTGGAAGAAGTACGGGCCGCCGCCGAGCGCGACCGCCACGTCGAGACCGCCAGCGCCGATCGCCAGCATGCCGGCCGCGCCGCAGAGCGGCGTGTGACTGTCGGAGCCGAGGAGCGTCTGGCCGGGCATGGAAAAGCTCTCCATGTGCACCTGGTGGCAGATGCCGTTGCCCGGCTTCGAGAAGACCGCGCCGTACTTGCGCGAGACGGCCTGCATGTAGCGGTGGTCGTCGGAGTTGCGCGAGTCGACCTGATAGACGTTGTGGTCGGCGTAGCTGACGATACGGCCCGGCACGGCGCGCGGAAAGCCCATCGCCTCGAACTGCAGCCACGACATCGTGCCGTTGGTGTCGGTCAGGAGCACCTGGTCGATCGTGATGCCGATCTCATCGCCGGCCTGCGCCGTGCCGGCGACCAGATGGCTCTCGATGAGCTTGCGCGTGAGGCTCTTACCCACGGCTCATCGCCTGTCGACGGCGGCCCAGGCGCGGCGGCCGGCGCCGACGTAGTCGCCGCGGGGCCGGATCAGCCGGTTGTCGTCGTCCTGCTCGATGATGTTGGCCGACCAGCCCGCGATGCGGCCCGCGGCGATGACCGGCGTGAAGAGATCGACTGGGATGCCGAGCGAGTAGAAGAGCGGCGCCGAGTAGAAGTCGACGTTGGGGATGAGCTTCTTCGCCTCGTTCACGCGGGCGTGGAGCTGCACCGCCATCTCGTACCACTTGAACTGGCCGGACTGGCGGCACGCCTCCTCGGCCATCCCCTTGAGGATGGCGGCGCGCGGGTCGCCCGCCTTGTACACGCGGTGCCCCATGCCCATGAGCCGCCGTTTTTCGCCGAGCGCTTTCGCGGCGAAGGTGTCGACGTTGGCGACCTCGCCGATCTCCATGAGCGTCCGCATCACCGCTTCACCCGCGCCGCCGTGGAGCGGCCCCTTGAGCGCGCCGACGCCGCCCGCGACCGCGGAGTGCATGTCGGACTGCGTCGACACGATGACGCGCGTCGTGAAGGTGGAGGCGTTCAGCTCGTGCTCGGCGTAGAGGGTGAGGCTCGCGTCGAACGCCTTGGCCACGACGCCGCTCGGACGCTTGCCGGTGAGCATGTAGAGAAAGTTGGCGGCGTGCGACAGATCCGAGGCCGGGCGGATCGGGTCCTGGCCGCTCCGAACCCGATGATGGGCACAGATCGCCGTCGCCATCTGGCTCGTGAGCCGGATCGCCTTGCGTACGTTCGCCGCGTGCGAATTGTCGGTCGTGTCCGGGTCGCTCATGCCGAGGATCGCCACCGCCGCCTGCAGAACGCGCATCGGATCGGTCGCCTTCGGCATGAGCCTGAAGGCGGCGATGAGATCGGCCGGGATGTCGCGCGCGGCGATGAGCGCCAGCGTGGTCTTGTCGAGCTGAGCCGCATTCGGGAGATCGCCGTACCAGAGGAGATGGCAGACCTCCTCGAAGCTCGCACGTCGGGCCAGGTCCTCGATGTCGTAGCCGGCGTAGGCGAGGCGGCCGTGGGCGCCGTCGAGATCACAGAGTTTCGTCTCGGCGGCGACGACCCCCTCGAGTCCGCGGATGAGCTGACTACTTTCCTTGTTCATGGCCGCCCTCTCGGAAGCTAGGTATGTGAATGGTAACAGGAATCTTCAGTCAGCGTGCCCCTGGCCCAATGAGCGGCAGAGTTTCGCTGAGCTCAGGAGGTGGTCTTGCGGGGCTTCGCTTCCTCGTCCCGGCGCGGGGCGCTGAGGGCTCGCCTCAGCGGTCCCCGCAGCCGACGCGGCGTGACGCGGCCAAGCGACACCGCGTCCCCCGCCACGAAGATGCCCAAGGAGGCGATCGCTTCCGCCACGCCGGCCAGCGCGGCGTCCTGATCTACCGACCCGCGCCCGGCCGGGGACGCCCTACCGGCCGCGAACCAGGGCTCGAAGTGTACGTGGCGGACTTCCAGCCGGCGCTCGGCGCGATGGGTTTTGGCGTCGACGCGGCCGATGAGATGCCCCTGATGGAGGATCGGCAGCGTGTAGTAGCCGTGCACGCGCTTGGGACCCGGGGTGTAGACCTCGATGCGGTAGTCGAAGCCGAACAGTCGAGCGGCGCGGGCGCGGTGCCAGAGCAGCGAATCGAACGGCGCGAGAAACGTCGTTCCCACCGAAGGGGAGCGTGCCCGCCCGGCGCGCGCAAGCGCGGGGAGATCGCGCGTGAGGATGAACCAGCGCCCCGACGCGCCCGCGACCTCGATTTCCGTGACCTCGCCGCCCTCGAGCATGGCGCGAAGAGCCCGTCGCCGCGTGCCCGGCACGAAGCGCGGGAACGTGAGGTAGCTCGCCAGATCCCGCTCGGTCGCGGCGCCCATGGCGTGGAGCGAGCGCTCGAGGTGCCAGCGCTGGAACTCTTCCGCCGACACCGCCTCCACGCCGGGCGTGTCGGGCATCGCGCGCTCCCGGAGGTCGTAGCGTTTCTGGAAGTGCTGCCGCGAGTGAACGACGAAGGCGCCGGTCATCCAGAGATGGTGGAGCGCGTGCTGGACCGGCCGCCACGACCACCAGCCGCTCTGGCCGGGCGGCCGGCGCCCCTCGAAATCGGCATTGGCCATCGGTCCGTTCGCGCGGACGGCGTTCTGGACTGCGCTCAGCACCTTCGCGTTCCGGCGCAGCCAGCCCGACCAGCCGGTGTGCCGGCTCCGGTAGTCGAGCATGGCGCGCCGCCACCACGGCAGCGCGGAGGCTGGCACGAGGCAGGCGGCGTGCGCCCAGTACTCGAAGAGCAGCCGGCGCCGGTAGACGAGCCGGTCGAGCCGCGCGCGGTCATACGGGCCGAAGCGGCTCCACACCGTCAGGTAGTGCGCGCGCTCGAGCACGTTGATCGAGTCGAGCTGAATTCCGCCGACGTCCTCGACGAAGCGCGTGAGGCGCGCCGGTGTGAGCGTGGCGGCGTGGGGCCGCGCCAGGTGCTGGCGCTCGAGGAAGAGCGCGGTGACGGCGCTGAGACTGACGCGGCGAGGCGGCATGCGCCGGAGCTTATCACCGTCTCGAATAGGTGTAGGCTACCGGGCCATGGCGGACACGCTCCTGCCTCGCGGCGAGACCTACGCGGACGTCTACGCGCGCTTCCGCTGGGCCGTGCCGGCTCTCTACAACATCGCCGTCGACGTGTGCGACCGCCATGCCGCCGATCGTTCGCGCGTGGCGCTGGTGTACGAGGACGACGCGGGGCGAGTGAGCGAGCACACGTTCGCCGAGTTTCGCGCCCACTCCAATCAGCTCGCGCGCGTGCTGGCGGGGCTCGGCATCGCGCGCGGCGACCGTGTCGGCATCGTGCTGCCGCAGCGGCCCGAGACCGCGGTGGCGCATCTGGCCGCCTACAAGCTGGGCGCGGTCGCCTTGCCGCTCTCGACCCTGTTCGGTCCGGACGCGCTCGAGTACCGGCTGCGCGACGCCGGCGCCCGCGTCGTCGTCACCGACGCCGAGAACCTCGAGCGCGTGCTGGCCGTCGCCAAGGGGCTGCCGGATCTCGCGCGGGTGATCTCTGTCGATCGGGCCGACGCCGACGGCGTGGTCGAGTACACGCGGGCGCTCGACGGAATCTCCGACTCGTTCGATCCCGTCGCAACCGCGGCGGAGGATCCGGCGATCTTAATCTACACGTCGGGGACGACGGGGCCGCCGAAGGGCGCGCTCCACGCTCACCGCGTGCTGCTCGGCCACCTGCCGGCCATCGAGTTCTATCACGAGTATTTTCCCAAGCCCGGCGACCGCCACTGGAGCCCGGCGGACTGGGCGTGGGCGGGCGGGCTCCTGGACGTCCTGCTCCCGAGCTGGCACTACGGCGTCACGGTCGTCGCTCATCGCCCGAAGAAGTTCGACGCCGAGCGCGCCTTCGACATCCTGTCGCGCCATCGCGTGCGGAATACCTTTCTGGTGCCGACGATGCTGAAGATGATGCGCGCCGTCGGCGACCCGCGCGGCCGCTGGCCGCTCGCGCTGCGCTCGATGTTCACGGGCGGCGAGGCGGTCGGCGAGGAAGTCATCCACTGGGCGCGCGAGGCGCTCGGCGTCACGCCCCACGAGGGCTTCGGCCAGACCGAGGTGAACCTGGTGCTCGGCAACTGCTCGCTCCTGATGCCCGTCAAGCCGGGATCGATGGGACGGCCGATTCCGGGCCATGTGGTCGACGTCGTCGACGATGGGGGGCGGCCCGTCCCGGCCGGCGAGATCGGGGAAGTCGCCGTGCAGCGCCCCGATCCGGTGATGTTCCTGCGCTACTGGAACAACGAGACGGCCACCCGCGAGAAGTTCGTGGGCGACTGGGCCCTCACCGGCGACCTGGCCCGGAAGGACGCGGACGGCTACTTCTGGTTCGTCGGGCGCAAGGACGACCTGATCTCGAGCGGCGGCTACCGGATCGGCCCGGGCGAGATCGAGGACTGCCTGCAGGGCCATCCGGCAGTTGCCCTGGCGGCGGCGATCGGCGCGCCCGACCCGGTTCGGGGCGAGGTGGTCAAGGCGTTCGTGCAGCTCCGGGAGGGCGTCCAGGGGACGCCCCGGCTCGCCGGCGAGCTCCAGGCGCACGTGCGCACCCGTTTGTCGGCGCACGAGTACCCCCGTGAGATAGAATTCATCGAGACCTTGCCGGTGACGACGACGGGCAAGGTGAAGCGGGCCGACCTGCGGCAGCTCGAGCGAGCGCGGCGTAGACTGGAGACCTGAGATGGCCTACGACTACAAGAAGCACTTCGGCGAGATCACGCTCACCCAGGACCTGACGACCCTGCCCGAGGAGCGCACGTGGCGTCTGGCCGCGCCCGAGCGCGACGCCGAGCCGCACCAGATCGTGCTCTACCTCGGCTGCAACGTCCTGCGCACCTCGCACATGGTTCGCACGGTCACCGCCATCTTCGATCGGCTCGGCCTCGACTACGTCGCGGTCGGCGGCCCCACCTACTGCTGCGGCATCGTCCATCATCGGAACGGCGACACCGCGGCGTCCGGCGGCATGAACAAGCGCACGGTCGAGCTCTTCCAGCGCTACAAGCCGGAAGAGGTCGTCATGTGGTGCCCGTCGTGCATGTTCTTCTACGACGAGATCCAGAAGTTCCCGTGGCCGTTCCCGGTGCGCCACACGACGGAGTTCCTGGCCGACCGCCTCGCGTCGATGCAGTTCACGCACCGGGTCGACCGGCCGGTCGCGCTGCACTACCACTCGCAGAGCGCGCCGCGCCTTCGCGAGGGCGCCGCGGCCCGCCGTCTGCTCGAGGCCGTGCCCGGCCTCCGCTTCGTCTCGGTCGAGCCGGAGCCGCGGTTCGGGCGACTCTGCACCGCCGACGTCCAGGCCCAGCTCGGTCAGCCGGTCTGGGACGCGCTGATCCGCGACGAGATCGGCCGGGCGCGCGCCGGCGGCGCCGAGATCCTGGCGACGGTCTATCACGGCTGCCAGCGGCTCATCTGCGGCTTCGAGTCGGAAGGCGCGATCACCATCGAGCACTACCTCTCGGTCTTCGCGCGCGCCCTCGGGATCGAGTTCGAGGATCGCTACAAGAAGTTCCGTCTCTGGCAGGACCCGGAGCGGGTCCTCGCCGAGTCGACGCCGTGCCAGACCGTGAACCACGTCGATCCGTCGCGCGCGCGGGAGCTCGTCGAGAAGACGTTCGGACGGATTCCGATCGCGCCGGGCGGGGGAGCCGCGGCAGCTTCCTAGCTGCGGCGCCGGGCTCGCGGTAGCGAAACCCACGTGGAGATCGGGCTCTTCACCGAGTTCGAGTGGCGCCCGGGCGCCGACGAGGCCCAGGCGTTCGATGAGTCGCTGGCGCAGGTGGCCGCCGCCGAGGACCTCGGCTACGACGCGGTCTGGCTCGCCGAGCTGCACTTCCAGAAGGAGCGCTCCGTCCTGTCCTCGCCGCTCGTCGTCGGCGCCACGATCGCCGGCCGCACGAAGCGCTTGAAGATCGGCTTCGCCGTCCAGGTGCTGCCGCTCATCCATCCGCTCCGTCTCGCCGAGGATGTCGCGACGCTCGATCACCTGAGCAAGGGGCGGCTCGACTTCGGCGTGGGACGGAGCGGGCTCCCCGGCCACTACACCGGCTTCAACATCCCGTTCGACGAGAGCCAGGAGCGCTTCGACGAGACGCTCGAGATTCTCCTGAAGGCGTGGACCGAGGACCGGTTCACGTACGAGGGCAAGTACTTCCAGTTCCACGACGTGTGCGCCGTGCCCAAGCCGTACCAGAAGCCGCACCCTCCGCTGCGCGTCGCCGCGACGTCCGAGGAGTCGTACGCCGCGGTCGGGCGCCGGGGGCTGCCGATCTTCCTGGCGGTGCGGACGTCGAGCATCAGCGAGCTCGAGAGCTACGTCGGCGCCTATCACGCCGCGTGGCGCGCGGCGGGCCATCCCGGCCGCGGCGAGGTCAGCGCGATCATGCCGGTCTACGTCGCCGAGACCGAGCGCGCCGCGCGGGAAGAGACCGAGGCGAGCGCCATGCGCTTCTACCGCTCGGTCGGCGAAGCGCTCCTGGCCGGGCCGCGCCAGGCGGCCGGCAACCGGCTGAAGAACATGAGCTTCGAAGAGGTGCTGAAGGACTTCGCCGTCTACGGCACGGCCGAGCGGGTCGTCGACCGGCTCGAAGAGCTGCGCGCGGCCATCGGCTTCACGAAGCTCGCCGTCTGGATGAACGTCGGCTCGCTCATCCCCCACGAGCGGGTGCTCGCCTCGATGCAGCGCTTCGCGGAGCACGTCGCTCCGCGCCTCGGCTAGCGAATCTACTCGATCACCCGGTCGGCCCGCCCCAGCACGGATGCGGGAATGGTCAAACTCAGCTCCTTCGCGGTCCGGAGGTTGATCATCAGCTCGAACCTTGTGGGCTGCTCTACCGGAAGGTCCGCTGGTCGCGTGCCCTTGAGGATTCTGTCCACGTAGTAGGCGGCGCGGCGGATGAGATTCTCGTAGTCGGCCGAGTAGGCGGCAAGCCCGCCCGCCTCGACGAACCATTTGGCCCAGTACATCCCGGGGAGTCGATGCCGCGCCGCCAGCGCGGTGATCGGGCGCGCGTGAGCACTGAACATCGGATCGGTCAGGACCAGGAGCGCCTGGGCTCCTCCCTTGACGAGACTTTCAACGCGTCGATCCAGGTCGCGAGGTTGGGATACGTCCGTCGTCAGCAATCGAAGCCCCAACGCGTTCGCCGCGCGCTCGGCATCCGCCCGATAGAGCCCGAAGACATGCGCCGAATCGGGATTGTTGAGCACCGCGATGCGCGTCGCGCCGGGAACCATCTCCTTGAGAAGCTGGAGCCGCTTTTCGACGAGCTCGGCCGCGTAGTAGGTCAGGCCGGTAACGTTACCGCCCGGCCGTCCGAGGGTGCTGACGAGACCCGTCGTGACCGGGTCACCACTCGCGATCATCACGATGGGGATGGACCGCGTCGCGTTGTGGGCCGCGTACGCGGTGATGTGAGTGAGCGCAGCAATGACGTCCACCTTCTGTGTGACGAGCTCCGCGGCGGCTTCGGACAATCGCTGGTGGTTGCCCTCGGCGCTACGGCACACGATCTGGATCGTCTGTCCCCACGTGTATCCGAAACTGCGCAGCGCCTGAGCGAAGACCGACCCGGCATCGGGGCACGCTTCCCAGGTCAGGAAACCAAGCCGAGGGACCTTTCCCGCCGGCTGCGCTTCGACGACGGCCGGCCCGAGAATGAGGCTGAAAATCAACGCAGCTGTGAGATCGAGCCGCATGGCACCCCGTCCGGGGATTGGATCTGGCCGGAGTCTAGCAGACGAGTGTCGATCTCAGACGCCGTGTGGTCGGCCGCACACCTCGCGGTGCCTCTGATAAGCTCTCCGTAGTGTCACTGCCAGAAGCGCCGCTCTTGCGCGCCGCGCGCCGCGCGCCGACTTCGTACACGCCGGTGTGGCTCATGCGGCAGGCCGGCCGCTACATGCCGGAATATCGCGCCATGCGCGAGCGTTACGGGTTTCTCGAGCTCGCGCGCAATCCCGAGGCCGCGGCGGAGGTCACACTGCAGCCGATCGCGCGGCTCGGCGTCGACGCGGCGATCCTCTTCGCAGATATCCTATTAATCGTCGAGCCGCTCGGTGTCGGGCTCGAGTTCGCCAGGGGCGAAGGGCCGGTGATCCATCGTCCCGTCCGCGACGAGGCGTCGGTGGCGCGGCTGCCGCGCGTCGACGTGGAGGCGGCGGTGCCGTTCGTGTTCGAGACGGTGCGCCGCGTGAAGCGGGCGCTCGGCGGCAAGGTACCGCTCATCGGCTTCGCCGGCGCGCCGTTCACCGTCGCGTCGTACATCGTCGAGGGCGGACCCTCGCGCGACTACGTCTTCACCAAGCGCCTCATGTATGAGGAGCCCGAGGGCTGGAGCCGGCTCATGGGCATCCTGGTCGACGCGACCGCGCGGTATCTCAACGGCCAGATCGCCGCCGGCGCCGAGGCGGTGCAGATCTTCGACTCGTGGGTCGGCGTGCTGGCGCCCGACGACTACCGCACGTTCGTCTTGCCGCACACGCGCGCGCTCATCCGGGCGCTCTCGCCGGGGACGCCGGTCATCCACTTCGGCACGGGCACGGCGTCGCTCCTGCCCTCGATGCGCGCGGCCGGCGGCGACGTGATCGGTCTCGACTGGCGCGTCGATCTCGACGCGGGCTGGGCGGCCGTGGGCCACGACGTCGCGGTCCAGGGCAACCTCGACCCGGTGGTGCTCCTGTCCAGGCCCGCCTACATCCGCGAGCGGGTGAAGGACATCCTCGGCCGCGCCGGCGGCCGCCCGGGACACATCTTCAATCTCGGTCATGGGATCCTCCCGCAGACTCCGGTCGAGAACGACCGCGCGCTGGTCGAGATCGTCCACGAGCTCTCCGATCGCCGATGAGCGGCGTCGACTCGGTGCTGCTGGTCGCCTTCGGCGGACCGACGGCGGCCCACGAGATCCGGCCCTTCCTGGAGATTGTCACGCGCGGGCGGAACATTCCCGCCGCGCGGCTCGAGGAGGTCGCGCAACACTACGAGCAGATGCCGGGTAGCCGCTCGCCGCTGGCCGAGCTCACGTTGGCCCAGGCGCGCGGCCTCGAGCGGGCGCTGGCGCGCGGCGGGCCTTCGTTGCCTGTGTTCGTCGGCATGCGGAACTGGCACCCGTTCCTGCACGAGACGCTCGCGGAGATGGCGGGCAAGGGCGCGCAGCGCGTGCTGGCCATCATCCTGTCGCCGCTCCGCACGGAAGCCTCATGGGAGCGATACATGCGAGACGTCGCCGAGGCCCGGACGCGCGTCGCCGGGGCGCCCGAAGTCGAGTTCGCACCGCCGTGGTTCGAGCATCCCCGCTTCGTGGCGGCGGTGGCGGACCGCACTCGCGCGGCGTTGGCCGAGGTGCAGGAAGAGCACCGCGCGCGCGTGCCGCTGGTGTTCACGGCGCACAGTGTGCCCCTCGCGATGGCTGAGGCCTCGCCGTACGTGTCGGATCTGACCGCGGCGTCCCGCGC
>DASRIY010000326.1:0-9161 GCA_035649755.1 Candidatus Methylomirabilota bacterium | reverse complement strand
CTCGTTGTAGGACATGTCGGTGTGCCAGTCCTGCCCGGCGTCGGTGATTCCGATCGGCTCGCCGTTCTCGATGATGTTCGAGAGATATCCGACTTCGGGCATCCCGGGCTCGTGGTGACGCCCGGTCAGCGTCGCCTGGATCAGGCCGAAGCGCTGCGAGAAGTCGCGCAGCTCGACGGCCTCGAGCCGCTGAGCCGGAAACCGGAGCACGCCGTGACGACCGAGAGCCTGGAGAATGGTGGCGAAGTTCGCGTCACTCAAGGGTTTGGAGTGGTCCACGCCCCGTACCGTTGCCCCGAGAATCGCCCCCGTCGGCTCGACCGCGGTCATGACCCCTCCTGAAAGACTTGTCGGATTATACTGCGCCGGGCTCGCTCGTGATGAAGGGTCTACCAGGAGGGCTATATGGAGATCAAGGCTGCCGTCTTTCGGAAAGTCCACGAGGCTCTGACCATCGAGCCGATCGAGATCGACAAGCCGTGGGGGCGTGAGGTCCTCGTCCGGACCGCGGCGACCGGCGTGTGCCACTCGGACCTGCACGTCGTCGACGGCGTGGGGCGCTTCCCGCTGGATCGTCCGATCATTCTCGGACATGAGGGCTCGGGCGTCGTCGAGGCGGTGGGCGCCGACGTGACGACCCTGCGGCCGGGCGACCACGTGGTCGCCTGCCTCTCCGGGTTCTGCGGAAGCTGCGAGCAGTGCCTCGGCGGCCATCCAAACCTCTGCGTCGGGGGCATCGTCACCCGGGCCGAGACCGCCCCGCCCCGGCTCTCGCAGAAAGGCCAGCCACTCCGGCAGTTCATCGGCATCTCGAGCTACGCCGAGCGCATGCTGCTCCACGAGAACTCGGTGGTGAAGATCGACCCCGAGCTGCCCCTGGACCGCGCGGCCCTCGTGGGATGCGGCGTGCTCACGGGCGTCGGCGCCGCGCTCCGGTCGTCCGGACTCGAGGCCGGGCAGACCGTCGCGGTGTTCGGCTGCGGCGGCGTCGGCCTCTCGATCGTGCAGGGCGCGCGCATCGGCGGCGCCAGCCAGATCATCGGGGTCGACGTCTTCGATTCGAAGCTCGAGATGGCCAAGCGGGTCGGCGCGACCCATGTGGTCAATAGCAAGAACGACGACCCGGTCAAAGCCGTGCGCGCCCTCACGCGCGGCGCCGGCGTGGACCACGCCTTCGAGGCGGTCGGCAACACGACCCTGGTGCGCCAGGCCATCGAGAGCCTGGCGATTCGCGGCACGGCGACGATCGTGGGCGTCCTGCCGCCCGACGCGAAGATCGAGTTCCCGTGGATGGCGATCCGCCCGGAATGCAAGGTGCAGACGTCGCGGATGGGCTCGAACCGCTTCCGCACGGACATTCCTCGCTACCTCGAGTTCTACCGGCAGGGCCGCCTGCTGCTCGACGAGATGGTCACGAAGCGCGGGCGCCTGGACGACATCAACGAGGCATTTCGCGCGATGAAGGCGGGCGAGGTCGCGCGGACCGTACTCACGTTCAACTGAGGCGCCGATGATCGTCGACATGCACGCGCACATCATCCCGGAGAATTTCCCGCCGGCGGGCTCGCGCCCGAGCGCCTGGACCTGGCCGTCCATGGACCACTTCGAGCCCGGCCGCGCGCGCGTCATGATCGGCGGCGAGAACTACCGGACCGTGCACGACGGCAACTGGAACGTCGAGCGCCGGCTTCGCGACATGAAGAAGCACGGCGCCGACGTCGAAGTCATCTCGCCAATGCCCGAGCTGTGCGCATACTGGTTCACGCCCGAGGACGCGCTCGACTTCTGCCGCTACACCAACGACGTCGTCGTCCGCATGTGCGAGAAGGCGCCGGGGCGCTTCATCGGCCTCGGGATCGTGCCGCTGCAGAGCCCCGATCTCGCCGCCCACGAGCTCGCGCGGATCAAGAGCCTGGGGCTTGCGGGGATCGAGCTCGGGTCGAACGTGAATGGCAAGTCGCTGGGGATGTCCGAGTTTCAGGGGTTCTTCCAGGAAGCCGAACGCCTCGAGACAGCGATCTTCGTGCACGCGCTGCGCCCGACGATGATGGACCGCTTCCCGACGAAGGCGCCCTTCAACCCGATCGGCTATCCCACGGACACCTGCCTGACCATCGCATCGATGATCGACGGCGGCACGGCGGAGAAGTGTCCCAGCCTGAGGATTGCCTTCAGCCACGGCGGCGGCACCTTTCCGTTCCTTCTCCCCCGCTACAACCACCACTGGAGCGGAACCTGGAACGAAGAGGCGCCCGGTCCGAGCCGCGGGGCCGGTGCGCCCGGCGCTCTGCCGCGCTCGCCGGGCGAGTACGCTCGCCGCTTCTACTACGACACGCTGCTCTTCGACCGGCGAGCCCTCCGCTATCTCATCGACCTGATCGGCCCCCGACAGATCATGGTCGGGACGGACTATCCGTACATGGCGCCCGAGGAGCCGGTAGATCGGACGCTCCGCACCCTCGGGCTGCCGCCGGACGTACACGCGGACATCGCCTGGAACAACTGCTTTCGCTTCCTCGGGATCAAGCCGCCGGCCGTTCCCGGCGGGGTCATGAATTAATAGGCGCGCCTCGGCCGGCGGGGCCCCAGCCTCGCGACGGCCTGCAGCGCGGACATCCGAAGCGCCGGAGAGATTGCGATGCTGAAAGTGACGCGCGACCTGATGTTGCCGACGGCGATCACCGGATCGTATCCGCGCCCGCTCTGGTTCGACGAGAGCCTGCGCGGCCGGTCGTTCAAGTCGGCGCTCGGCGATTCGATCTTTCGCGAGCAGTACCTGGATGCGGTCGCGTGCATCATCAACGCGCAGGAGGCCGCGGGGCTCGACATCGTCACCGATGGCGACAGCCGGTTCGACCTGGCCGTCGGCGGCAAGTCGTGGTTCTTCTATCCGATCGAGCGGCTCGGCGGGATCGAAGGCCACCGCGACACCTCGCGCGGCTGGATGTCGCGCCACGGGCTGCGTCCCGGCCACATCCTCTGGGAGGTGCAGGAGGCCTATCAGCCCGGCGTGGTCCGGAACCGGCTGACGCGCGGGCCCCTCGAGTACGCCGCGCTCTGGAAGACGGCCCAGCGTCTCAGCGACAAGCCCGTGAAGTTCGGCGCGATCTGCGCGCCGGCGCTGGCCAGCATGCTGTGGGACGAGCACTACAAGGACGACAAGAAGCTCATCAACGAGCTCTCGGACATCATGAACGCGGAGTTTCGCGAGCTCGCGGCGGCGGGCTGTCCCCTCATCCAGGTCGAGGAGCCCCCGCATCACGGGCGCTCGACGCGGCCCGACTGCACCGACGCCGATCTCGAGTTCTTCACGCAGGCGTTCAACCGCCAGCTCGCGGGCGTCGACGCCGAGATCTGGGTGCATACGTGCTGGGGCAACCCGAACCAGCAGCGCGTGTACTGGGAGGTGCCGAGCTACGAGCGCGCGCTGCCGCACCTGCTCCAGCTCGACGGCGACGTGATCACCTTCGAGTGCGCCAGCACGAACGGCCGCGACCTGCCGCTCTTCGGGAAGTACCGGACCGACAAGAAGATCGGCATCGGCGTGATCAGCCACTGCAACACGGTGGTCGAGCCGCCCGAGCAGGTGGCGCGGCTGATCCGCCGGGCGCTCGAGTACATTCCGCCGGAGCGCCTGGTGATCACGACCGACTGCGGCTTCGGGCGCGAGGGCCTGAGCCGGCGGATCGCGTACTACAAGTGCGTGTCGCTGGTCGAGGGCACCAACATCGTCCGCCGCGAGCTCGGGCTACCGACGGCGCGCGTTCGCGCCGCCGACCCCCGTCTCTGGTTCGCGAGCGGCCCGGAGTAATCCGGCCGGCGAGCGCTCATGGCTTGCCGCCTGAGCGCTTTGTCGCCATGCGCTCAAACGCCGTCGGCCGACTTCGCGCTTTCCACGCCGTGATCAGCCTCGCGACGTTGTCCTCAGTCGGCTGAGTTGCATGAATGTCGAGGTCGTACTCCGTGAAACGATGCACGCTCTGGAAGTCCCTGCGTGCCTCGCCGGGGCGGCGGTCATCCCTTAGCCGTTCCCGGCGCTCCAGCTCTGGCAACGGGCAGTGCACCCCGACGAAGAACACGTCGAATGGCGCGAGCAGCTGGACCAGATCGGCCATCCACTGCTCTTGCTCGATGATGTGATCCACGATCAGGTTGTTGCCGGCCTTCGCGAAGGCTGACAGAGATCGATGGAACCCGTCAAAAACGGCAGGGCGCATGCGCGCCCAGTCGAGCTCGCCGTTTCGAATGCGCGCCACGGGCAAAGCGTTGGACTCGCGCAGATGGTCAAACGACCAATGCATGAACGGTTCGGGCAACTGCTGCTGCAACGAGCGGGCGAGCGTCGATTTCCCCGAGCTCGACGCTCCGTTGAGGAAAATGATCTTGCCCGGTTCCCGATGGTCGGTCATCGACGTCAGTTCCGAATGGGGCCCTAACTTCTAGTTAGACGGCGAGCCCGATAGGACGGTCAGTGACCGCAGGCGCTAGAACCAGTTGGCCTTGTCGACGACGTTGCGAAGCGGCTGGCCGCCGAGGAAGCGCCGGCAGTTGTCGAGCACGACTTCCAGGCGCCGGTCGTCGAGGAACGGGCCGTGCCCGGCGGTGTGCGGCGTGATGAGGACGCCCGGCATCGTCCACAGTGGGTGGTCGGCCGGCAGCGGCTCCTGCTCGAAGACGTCGAGGCCGGCGCCGGCGATCTCCCCCGCCCGGAGCGCAGCCACCAGGTCGTCGAGCCGCGTCGTCATGCCGCGCCCGATGTTGATGAAGAACGCCGTGCGCTTCATCCGCTGGAAGCGCGCGCGATTCATGAACCCCTCGGTAGCCGGCGTGTGAGGGACCGTGAGGATCACGAAGTCGGCGAGCGGTAGAAGCGCGTCGAGCGCGTCGGGCCCGTCGAGCTTCACGACGCCGGGAGGCGCCTCGCGTCGCCGCGCGTCCACGCCCATCACGTGCATGCCGAACGCGGCGGCCAAGCGCGCCGCCTCGCTGCCGATCCCGCCGACGCCCACGATGAGCGCGGTGGCGTCCGGCAGGTGGATGACGCCTGTGTCGTCCGGCTCGCGGCGCCACTCGCGCTTCACCTGGCGCGGGAAGTAGTGCTGGAATCCGCGCGCGAAGGCCAGCACGAAGGCCATGATGTGCGCGCCGATGTGGTCGTTGTAGATCTCGCGGAAGTTCGTGACGACGACCGGGTGCGCGATCAGCGCCGGATAGTAATACCCGGCGGGCGGCGCCGCCTGCGGCGCCTGGAGCCAGCGGAGCTTCCGCGCCTCGCGCAGAAGCTTCTCGGGCATGGTGCCGAAGGCGGCGTCGGCCTCACCCACCGCGCGCGTGGCCTCGTCGGCGCTCTCGGCGACCACGATCTGCATCTCCGGCAGCGCCGTCTTGAGACGCGATGCCCAGGCGCGGGTTGTGGCGGTCTGCGGCGGCAACATCACAAGCGTCGTAGGCATCGCGTCCCTCCCCGTGTCGAGCGGGTTATTCCCCCTCGGACTACTTCCCCTCGAGAGCCGCCAGCGGCGCGTAATCGGCGATCGAGCCGTGGCCGCCCGCGAACTTCGCAGGCGCGAGCCCGTTCTTCTTCACGCCGGCGACGAGCGAGGCCAGCGCCGGGTTCAGCTTGTCGGGCAGCGCCCCGGCGCCCGGGCTCCAGATATCGGTGACGAAGCCGATCTTGGCGTCGGCCACGTAGCCGATCAAGAGGCCGTTGGCGTGCGGGTTGTCGATCAGGTAGACGCCGACCTCGCGCGTGCCGTCGCTGAAGATGCGCTTGTCACTCACCTCGGCGACCGGTGTCCCCGTGAGATCGCGAGAGCTCAGGTCGGGATTGCGCTTGAAGGGCGCCGCCAGCACGCGGCGGAAGTGCTCGCCGTTGCCCTGGCCGACCACGATCGTCGCGCCCTGCGCCGCGAACGCGCGGACGCCGCCGGTGTGATCCATGTGATGGTGGGTCAGGACGAGGAACCTTACCGGCTTGTTGGGATACTTCGTCTTCGCGGCGTTGAGAATCCAGTTGGCCTGCCAGTCGCTCACCGGCGCGTCGAAGACGATCAGGTACTCCTTCATCTCGATGATCAGGCTGTTGTGGCTGCCGCCGACCACGTGCTGGACGCCGACCGCCCGCTCCTCGAGCCGGAGCCCGCTCGTCGCCTTCGTGTCGTAGCTCGGGGAGTCCGAATCGAGGTAGGTGCCGATGAACTGCCGGCGGATGACCCACTGGTACGGCACCGGCCCGCTCCCGGGCTTCGCGGCGCCGGTCTTGAACGCGGCCGGGATCGTGAGCCGGTCGGCGGCGATGGGCGCATTGATCTTCGCCTCGGTGATCTTCACGTCCATGATGGTCTTGCCACTCAGCTCGTACTTCCGGCTCATCGCGACCTGCACCCCGTCGACCGCCTTCCAGTCCGACAGCACCAGGTCGTAGGTGACGTCACCCCAGATGTTGTCGTAGTCGAGCGTGCGGACGCGGGCCGGCAGCGACGTCGAGGGATCGAACAGGACGGTGAACGTCTGGTCGCCCACCCGGTAGTCGGCGGCGGGATAGATGACGCCGCCGATCGTGACCGGCGAGGCCGCGGCGAGACGGTCGGGATTCTTCAGCATGTCGAGAACCAGGAGCGGCGAGCCGCGCCGGAGCTCGCGCTGCGAAGTGGCCAGCCGGAGCCCTGACATCGAATGGGCCGGCGGGTTCGACTCGAGGCTCTGCTTGTTGCGCCCGTTGGAATCGATGCCGGCCACGTAGCCGGCGTCGACCGTCACGAGCTCGCTGAACGTGAACGTGCGGGGGGCCGGGTACTCGAACTTGCGCACCCAGTCGATCCGCGAGGCGCCAGTGGTCACGTCGGTGACGGCATCGAAGGTCGCCTCGTTCGCGAAGCGCATCTCGCCGCCGGCCACCAGCGACTGCTCGGGCTCCCACTGGCGGGCGGTTCCCTTCATCTGGATGGTCTTGACGCCGCCAAGGGTGTCGGCGCCGCCCATCGCCTTCGCGGCGCGCCCCAGGAGCTCGGGGCCGGATGCCTGCATCGTCGCGCACGACATGACCAGGAGTGACAGGGCGAGCAGCAATCCCGTACGCTTCATGAGTTCCTCCCCTTCGGAACGGATCGGCACGGCTCGAGGATCGTGACGCTCACTCGACGTACAACTCACCCGCAACCGCGTGGGTTCCGTCGGCGCCGCGCCTGAGTGCGACGAACGCGCCCATCCGTATGTTGAGCCCGGTCAGATCGCTGACGACGCTGCCGTGCGTGATCAAGACCAGCACCGGCCCGTCCCGGTGCGCCGCGATGGTGCGCCGGATCTCGGCCAGCTGGCGCTCGCGGCGCTCGGTGTCGTCGAGCGCACCCTGCAGCGGCTCCCACGCCTGGACGCGACCGAACGCGAGACGCCCGGTGTCCAGGCACCGGCAGCGCGGGCTGGACAATATCACACCGATCTCGATGCCGCTCCGGCGAAAGGCCTCGCCGACGCGCGCCGCCTGCGCGCGCCCGTTCGCGTCCAGGTTGCGCTGCGTCGAGCAGTCGTCCATTCGCGCGGTCGGCGGATCGAATCCGCCGGGCGCGTAACTGTGGCGCAATATGACGACGCTGCCCGGCGCGCGCAGCGCGTCCCACACCGACTCCGTCGCGTGCGCGACCGAGACGACAACGACACACAGCACCACCGCCGCAACGCCGCGAAGCAGAATCATGATCATCTCCTGGCTCTCAGGCGAAGGCGGGCAGGACTTCCCGCGTGAGGAGATTCATCGAGCGCGCTACCTCGTCGCGTGAAATGCCGGGCGCGGACACCCGGAAGATCAGGTGGCCGAGCGCGATCTCCTTCTGGATGCGCTCGATCTGACGGATGCATTCCGCCGGGTCACCCAGGACGATCCGATCGTCCGCGAGCCGCTCGATGGTGAGCTCGCCCGCCGGACGCTTCACGATCGGATGCGGCCAGCGGAAGTACGTGTCCTCGAACGCCCGGATGAAGCCGGCTCCCGCGATCGCGCGAGCGCGCTCGACATTCTCGGCGACGAAGACGTAGCGCATGAGCGCGACCTCGCCGGTGGCCGGGTCGCGTCCCGCTTCCTTCCGGGCCTCGCGGTAGAGGCGTACGCACCCCGCGACCTCGTCGAGCTTCGCCGACGGGCCGCCCAGCCACGCCTCGCCCAGACGCCCGGCGCGACGGACGGCCGGATCGACCCACCCTCCGAACCAGATGGGCGGGCGAGGGCGCTGGACCGGCCGCGGATACACGGTCGCGTTCGTGACGCGATAGTGCCGTCCGGCGTGCGTCACCTTCTCTTCGGTCCAGAGCCGCTGGATCAAGGGCACGGCCTCGTCGAGGCGGCTCGCGCGTTCCTTGAGCGACACGTCGAAGGCCGCGAACTCCTCGGGGGCATACCCGGCTCCCACGCCGAGAATGAGGCGGCCCGACGAGATCATGTCCACCATCGCGCCCTCCTCCGCGACGGCCAGCGGCCAGTAGAGCGGGAGCAGGAGCACGGCGGTCCCGAGGCGAACGGTGCGAGTGCGGCTGGCGATCGCGGCCAGCCCGACGAGCGGCGCCGGATAGAGCGTTCGATTGTTGTGGTGCTCACCGAGCCAGACCGAGTCGAACCCCGCCGCCTCAGCGCGCTCGCATTCGCGGATGGTGTCCTCGAAATCTCCCCCGGCCTGCAGCGGGCTCAACCCGAACTTCATGTCGATGTCCTCCTCGATCTTTAGGCGCGCCTCGGCCGGCGGGTCCCCAGCCCCGCGACGGCCTGTGGCGCGCACTTCGTCGAGCGTCGTCCTCGAGACCGCGGACGTGCCTGGTTGGCGAGCTTTCCCTGACGTTCTGTCATCGAAAGCCGGCCGCGGCGACCCGGGTCGCCCGGCCCGACGCGCGCAAAACCTGTGCGTAATCGCTCGATATTGCACCATAACTGGCCCGGCGCGTCGCGGCATCGGATGTGCAGCACGAACACGACGGGCGTGGCGCGCGAACGAGTCGTAGCCCACTCCCGGGTCGCACAAGGGAGGAATCATGATGAAGCGCACGTCGAAGATCGCTTTGGCGCTCCTGGTCTCTGGGCCTCTCCTGGCCGGTTGCGCGAAGTCACCCTTTGCAGCGGACGGCTCGTCCTCGACGAGTGGGACGAAGGCCGGCTCGGTAGACGGTCAGGTCTATGC
>DASRIY010000325.1:0-3365 GCA_035649755.1 Candidatus Methylomirabilota bacterium | reverse complement strand
TATGATGATCGGCGCGGCCGGCCAATCGATCTGGGAGCGCTGCGCCCGCGCGCTCGGCCATCCGGAGTGGCTGGCCGACCCGCGCTTCGCGCGCGGCCAGGAGCGGCGCAAGCATCGCGCCGAGCTCGAGAAGGAGATCGTCGCCGTGCTGACGACCGCGCCGACCGCGCACTGGATCAAAGTGCTGGACGACGCGGGCGTGCCGTGCGGGCCCGTGTACAACTACCAGCAGCTCTTCGCCGACCCGCAGGTGCGCCACCGCGAGATGGTGGTGAACGCCGACGATGCGGAGCTCGGGCGCGTGCCGCACATCCGCACCCCGATCCGGATGTCGACGGCCTCGGTGGCGGTGCGCCGGACCGCGCCCCGGCTCGGCGAGCACACCGACGAGATCTTGAGGGGACTCGGAGTGGCGCCGGGCGACATTTCCGCACTCCGCCGCGACCGCGTGATCTGAGGGATCCGCTCGCCCGGGCTCACCGGGGCCGGCCCGCTGTATAATTGGCCCCGAGCTTCGGGCCACGAGACGTTCAGCGGGGAGGGCGATTTATGCTGACACGCGAAGAGAACGACCTCATCACACGCATCAGCGCCGGCACACCGATGGGTAACACGCTGCGCCGGTACTGGATCCCGGCCCTGCTTGCCTCGGAGCTGCCGGAGCCGGACTGTCCGCCCGTGCGCGTCAAGCTCCTGGGCGAAGACCTGGTGGCGTTCCGCGACACGGAGGGGCGCATCGGGCTCCTCGAGGAGCTCTGCCCGCATCGCCGCGCCTCGCTCTTCTTCGGCCGCAACGAGGAATGCGGGCTCCGGTGCGTCTACCACGGCTGGAAGTTCGACGTGACCGGCCGCTGCGTGGACATGATGAACGAGCCGGAAGAGCTCTCGTTCAAGCAGAAGATCCGTCAGCCGTCCTATCCCACGGTCGAGATCGGCGGCCTCGTCTGGACGTACATGGGCCCGCCCGATCGGGAGCCGCCGCTGCCCAAGTTCGCGTGGACCCAGTCACCGGCGACGCACCGTCACGTGTCGAAGGTGATCGAGGAGTGCAACTGGCTGCAGGCGCTCGAGGGCGGCATCGACACCTCGCACGCGCCGATATTGCACCGGCTCATCACGACCAATTCCAAGCGCGGCGGCATCAGCCCGGCCAGCGCCTTCGTGCGCGGCAAGGCACCGAAGCTCGTCGTCGATCTCACGGACTGGGGCTATCAGTACTCGGGCCTCCGGCCGCTGGACGACGCCGAGATGCACATCCGCACCTATCACTTCGTGATGCCCTTCCATCAGATCCGTCCGTACCAGACGCACAAGGGCTTCGAGGCGGTGGCCGGTCACATCTGGGTGCCGATGGACGATGACAACACGATGGTCTACAACTGGCACCACAGCACCACGGCAGAGCCGCTCGACGAGGAGGATCGCCTGGAGCGGCGCTCGGGCAACGGCCCCGATCACGTGGACCAGAAGACCTTCCGCTCGAAGGCCAACCGCCAGAACAACTACCTCCTGGACCGGCGCGTGCAGAAGACGGAGACGTTCACCGGGATCGACGGCATAAACACGCAGGACCGCGGAATCCAGGAGAGCATGGGCCGCATCGTCGATCGCAGCAAGGAGCACCTGGGGCCGGCCGACAAGGCCATCATCCAGGCGCGCCGTCTGCTGCTCGAGGCCGTGAAGACCGTGCAGGACGGCCGCGCGCCGCGCGGCGTCGGGCCGAGCTATTACACGCTCCGGGCCTCCGAGGGCGTGGTGCCACGCGACGCCGACTGGCGCGAGATCTTGACGCCGGAGATGGCGACCGCCGAGATCCTCCAGACCGTCTAGATTCTGCCGCTCGCACGGGCGCGGGAGGGAACACGTATTCCCTCCCGCGCGGTGCTTCGCCTTCGCTGTAGAATGGTCGCCCACATGGAGCTGGCGACCGTCGCCTCGTCTGGCAACGTCATGATCACCAATGCCGCCGTCTCGCCGCGGGGCCGGCTGTTCGGCAATTTCCCGCGCTGGACGGACGTGCCCACGCCGTCGGTCGGCGAGGCCACCGCGGACGGCACCTTCAGGCCGTTTCCCGGCGGCGACTGGAACGAGTGGCGGCCGGGCCTCTCACCCCAGGAGCGATTCGTGTGCACGCACGGTCTGCACGCCGACCGCGACAACAACCTGTGGGTCATCGACGACGCGTCGCCGCATCACGGCAAGATGGTCGAGGGCGGCGCGAAGCTCGTGCAGATCGACCTCGAGACGAACCGCGTGGGCCGCATCTACGCGCTCGGTCCCGAACTGGCACCGCCAGGCGCGGTCCTGAGCCACATGCGGGTCGACGCGCGCTTCCTCTACGTCACCGACTCGGGCTTCGGCGTCATCCTCGTGATCGATCGCGCCTCGGGTCGCGGTCACCGGGTGCTGGAAGGCGCACCGTGCTCGCGCGCCGATCGCGGCATCACGCCCGTCATCCACGGCAAGCCCATGACGCATCCGGACGGCCGGGTTCCGGTGATCAACCTGTCGCATCTCGAGCTGAGCCCGGACGGTGCCTGGATGTACTTCACGCCGCTCTTCGGACCGACGCTCTGGCGCGTCGAGACGAGATATCTACGAGACCCAGCGCTGGCCCGCGAGGCCGCTGCGCACGTCGAGGCGGTTGTCGCGATCCCGCCCATCACCGGCATCACCAGCGACGCGGCTGGCACGCTCTACTTCTCGGCGTTGACCGAGGACGGTGTCCTCAAGATGGGGGCGGACCGGAAGCTCCAGACGGTGATCCGTGACGATCGGATCAGCGGCCCCAACGAGGGGAGCATCGGACCCGACGGCGGCTACTACTTCCCGAACTCGCAGGCGCCGCGCGTGAATCGCCCGTACGAGGTGTTCAGGATCTCGCTCTCGTGAGCCCCGCGTCCTTTCTGACCTCGCGAACACGCCTGGCCGCCGAGGGGATCGGCAAGCCGGTGCTTCGCAAGGAGGACGCGCGCCTGCTGACGGGCGGCGGTTGCTACAGCGACGACGTCAATCTGCCGGGCCAGGCCTACACGTGCTTCGTGCGCTCGCCGCACGCGCACGCGCGCATCACGCGCATCGACGCCACCGCCGCGCTCGCCACGCCGGGCGTGATCGCCGTGCTGACCGGCCGTGACGCCGCCGCCGACGGGGTCAGGCCCCTCACGCACTCGCCGATGCCGGGGAATCCGTACGAAGACATCATCCGGCAGGCCGACGTGCTCTTCGTGGCCCCGCATCCGCCGATGGACGCCGAGCGTGCGCGCTTCGTGGGCGCCATCGTCGCCATGGTCGTCGCCGATTCGCAGGCGGCCGCGCGCGACGGAGCCGAGCGTGTTTCCGTGGACTGGGAGCCCTTGCCCGCC
>DASRIY010000324.1:0-7152 GCA_035649755.1 Candidatus Methylomirabilota bacterium | reverse complement strand
GAACTTGCCGGTGTTGCGCCAGTAGCCGAAGGCGCCGACCACGCGGTCGCCGTCTTTGATGAGGCGCTCGATCTTGCACTCCATGTAGACGTCGATGCCCTGGTGGATGCCGTGGTACTGGAGCGTGCGGATCATCTCCAGGCCCGTACGGTCGCCCACGTGGGCCAGGCGCGCGTAGCGATGACCGCCGAAGTCACGCTGGAGGATGCGCCCGTCCTTGGTGCGATCGAACAGAGCGCCCCACCGCTCGAGCTCGAGCACGCGATCGGGCGCCTCCTGGGCATGCAGCTGGGCCATGCGCCAGTTGTTCAGCATCTTGCCGCCGCGCATCGTGTCGCGGAAGTGGACCTGCCAGTTGTCCTCGGGCCAGACGTTGCCCATCGCCGCGGCGATGCCGCCCTCGGCCATGACGGTGTGCGCCTTGCCCAGGAGCGACTTGCAGACGAGGCCGACCGACACGCCCTGCGCGGCGGCCTCGATGGCGGCGCGCAGCCCGGCGCCGCCGGCGCCGATCACCAGCACATCGTGCTCGTGTGTCTCGTAGCTCTCGTTGGCCATCAGATGATCCTCAGGTCGCGAATGACACCCATCGAGACGAGTCGAATGTAGAGGTCAGTCAGGCCCACGCTGAAGAGCGAGAGCCACGCGTACACCGGATGCCGCTCGTTGAGCCGCGTGATGAAATGCCAGAAGCGATAACGCCCGGGCGCCTTCGAGAACACGTTGACGTGCCCGCCGCACACGTGGCGGCAGGAGTGACACGAGAACGTGTAGGCGGCCAGGAAGATCACGTTGACGAGCATGACCAGCGTCCCCACGCCGATGCCGAAGCCGTTCGGAAACCGGAACGCGAGGATCACGTCCCAGGCCAGCATGACGATGAACAGCACCGCCACGTACCACGTGTAGCGGTGAAGGTTCTGGAGGAACAGCGGAAAGCGCGTCTCGCCCGAGTAGCCGGTCTTCACGTCGCGCACGGCGCACGCGACCGGCGCCAGCCAGAAGGACCGGTAGTAGGCCTTGCGGTAGTAGTAGCAGGTCAGGCGGAAGAGGCCGGGCCCGGCCAGGATCAGGAACGCCGGCGACAAGAGGCCGATCACCGGCAGGTGGATGTCGGGCAAACCGTAAGCGAACGACGGGTGCAGGCACGACCGGTAGAGACACGGAGAATAGAACGGCGACAGGTACGGCGCGGCAAAGTAGTGCGCGTTCTGGAAGGCCGCCCACGTCGAGTAGACGATGAACGAGCCGAGCACGACGACGACCGCGAGCGGCAGCGTCCACCACGCGTCGGTCCTCAGGTGCGCCGCCGCGATTGGAGATCGCCCCGCCTGCCCGACCGCTTGACCCATCAGCTCCCCTCCCGGGCGTAAGCCTTCATTCCGTCCTGGTACAGATCGCCGCCGTGGCAGTCGTTGACGACGATGGCCGGAAAATTCTCGACCTCGAGCCGCCGGATCGCCTCGGTCCCGAGATCTTCGTAGGCCACGATCTCGACCCGCTTGATGAATCGTGACAGCACCGCGCCGGCTCCGCCGATGGCGCCGAAGTAGACACCCTTGTGCTGCTTGAACGCATCCTTCACCACCTGCGAGCGCGCGCCCTTGCCCATGGTGCCCTTGAGGCCCAGCTTGATGAGCGCGGGCGTGAACTTGTCCATGCGACTGCCGGTGGTGGGACCGATCGAGCCGACGACGTCGCCCGGCCTCGCCGGCGACGGGCCGGTGTAGTAGATGATCTGGCCGCGGACGTCGATCGGGAGCTTCTCACCGCGCTCGATCAGCGGCCAGAGCCGGCCGTGTGCGGCGTCCCGCGCCGTGTAGATCACGCCGTTGATCCGCACGCGATCGCCGGTCTTCAGTGACTCGACGTCGGCGTCGCTGAGCGGCGTCGTGACCTCCTTCATGCCGTCGGCCGCGGCGATGACGCTCATGCTCAGGCGATGGCGTCCAGGATGGAATTGAACGTCGGGCTCGGGCGCATGGCCTTCGCCGTCTTCTCGGGGTTGGGCCGGAAATACCCGCCGATGTCGACCGGCCGCCCCTGCGCGGCCTTCAGCTCCGCGATGATCTTGGCCTCGTTCTCGGCGAGCTGCCGGGCCACCTTGGCGAAGCGCGCCTGGAGCTCCTT
The DNA here is from genome assembly GCA_035649755.1 of Candidatus Methylomirabilota bacterium. Lineage (GTDB taxonomy): Bacteria > Methylomirabilota > Methylomirabilia > Rokubacteriales > CSP1-6 > AR31. The sequence continues at coordinate 5,022 of DASRIY010000324.1, read as the reverse complement.
GTCCTGGGTCTGCGCCGCGAGCGCCTCCGCCCAGTACAGGGCGAGATAGAAGTGGCTGCCCCGCGTGTCGAGCTCGCCGACCTTCCGCGACGGCGACTTGTCGCTGTCCAGGAATTTCGTGTTGGCCTTGTGGAGGGCCTCGGCGAACACCTTCGCCCGGGCGTTGCCGGCCGCGCGGCCCATGTGGTCGAACGACTCGGCGATGGCGAGGAACTCGCCCAGCGAGTCCCACCGCAGGTGCCCTTCCTCCAGGAACTGCTCGACGTGCTTGGGCGCCGAGCCGCCGGCGCCGGTCTCGAACAGGGCGCCGCCGTCCATGAGCGGCACGATCGAGAGCATCTTGGCGCTGGTGCCGAGCTCGAGGATCGGGAAGAGGTCGGTGTTGTAGTCGCGCAGCACGTTGCCGGTCACCGAGATCGTGTCCTTGCCCTCGCGCATGCGCTCGAGCGAGAAGCGCGCGGCCTCGGCGACGGACATGATGCGGATGTCGAGGCCGTTCGTGTCGTGATCTTTCAGGTACCGGGTCACCTTCTCGATGAGCTGCGCGTCGTGCGCCCGGTTCTTGTCGAGCCAGAAGACGGCGGGCGTCCCGGTGATGCGCGCGCGCCCGACGGCCAGCTTCACCCAGTCGCGGATCGGCGCGTCCTTCACCTGGCAGGCGCGCCAGATGTCGCCCGGCTCCACCTCGTGCTCGATCAGGGTCGTGCCGCGCTCGTCGACGATGCGCACGGTGCCGGCCGCCGACATCTGGAAGGTCTTGTCGTGCGAGCCGTACTCCTCGGCCTGTTGCGCCATCAGCCCGACGTTCGGCACGGTGCCCATGGTCCGCGGGTCGAACGCCCCGTGCTGCTTGCAGTGGTCGATCGCCTCGCGATAGAGCCCGGCGTAGCTGTGGTCGGGAATGACCGCCTTCGCCTCGTGAAGCTTGTTGTCCGCGCCCCAGAGCTGACCGGAGTCGCGGATCATCGGGGGGATCGAGGCGTCGATGATCACGTCGCTCGGCACGTGCAGGTTCGTGATGCCCTTGTCGGAGTTGACCATCGCCAGGCCGGGGCGCTTGGCGTAACACGCCTTGATGTCGGCCTCGATCTCCGCCTGCTTGGCCGCCGGCAGCTTCTTGATGGCGGCGTAGAGATCACCCAGACCGTTGTTCGGATCGACGCCGGCTTCCTTGAAGGCCGCCGCGTGCTTGTCGAAGACCTCCTTGAAGAACGTCCGCACGGCGAACCCGAAGATGATCGGGTCCGAGACCTTCATCATGGTGGCCTTGAGGTGGATCGAGAACAGCACGCCCTGGCGCTTGGCGTCCTCGAGCTGCTGCTCCAGGAAGCTCACCAGCGCGGCGCTGCTCATGAAGGTGCCGTCGATCACTTCGCCGGCCTTGAGCGCGATCTTGTCCTTCAGGACCGTGACCGCGCCCTTCTTGTCGGTGAACTCGATGCGCGCGGTGGTCGCGTCGCGGACGGTCACCGACTTCTCGTTGCTCGCAAAGTCGCCGCGGCTCATCGTGGAAACGTGCGCCTTCGCGGTCGGCGTCCACGGGCCCATCTTGTGCGGGTGCTTCTTCGCGTACTCCTTGACCGCGCCGGCGGCCCGCCGGTCCGAGTTCCCCTCGCGCAGCACCGGATTCACCGCGCTCCCGAGCACCTTCGCGTAGCGGGTCTTGATCGCCTGCTCGGCCGGGGTCGCCGGGTTCTCGGGGTAGTCCGGAACCTTGTAGCCCTGCCCCTGCAGCTCGCGGATCGCCGCCTTGAGCTGCGGGACCGACGCGCTGATGTTCGGCAGCTTGACGATGTTGGCCTCGGGCCGCTTGGCCAGCTCGCCGAGCTGCGTCAGCCAGTCGGGCACCCGCTGGGCCGGGGTCAGGTTCTCGGGGAAGTTGGCAAGGATTCTCCCGGCCAGGGAGATGTCGGCGGTCTCGATGGCGATACCGGTGCCCCCGGTGAACTTGCTGATGATGTGCAGGAGCGAGTACGTGGCCAGCGCGGGCGCTTCGTCGATTTCCGTCCAGATGATCTTCCCGGGATCGGTCGGCATGTTGTTCCTTTCACCTGTCCCCTGTCACAGCGTCGCCTCCTTGTGGCGGTGCGCGTGGCACTCGATCGTGACAGCGACGGGCAGCGACGTGATGTGGCAGGGAAACGTGAGCACGTGGATGCCGAGCGACGTCGTGTCGCCGCCATAGCCCTGCGGGCCGATGCCCAGCCGGTTGGCGCGCGCGAGCAGCTCCTTCTCCAGCGCGTCGAGCGCCGGGTCGGCGTTCGCGGAGCCGACCTCGCGGAACAGCGCCCGCTTGGACAAGATGGCGGCCTTCTCGAACGTTCCGCCGACGCCCACCCCCAGAACGAGCGGCGGGCACGCGTCCGGGCCCGCAGTTCTCACGCACTCTATGACGAAGTCCTTGACGCCATCGATTCCGGCGGCAGGGGTCAGCATCGTGTATTTCGAGCGGTTCTCACAGCCGCCGCCCTTGGCCATGATGGCGACCTTGAGCTCGGCGCCGGGCACCACGTCGACGTGGATGACCGCCGGCGTATTGTCGCCCGTGTTCACGCGGTCGAACGGCGAGCGCACGATCGAGGCGCGAAGATAGCCCTGCGTGTAGCCCTGGCGCACACCTTCGTTGATAGCGTTATAGAGCCCGCCGCCGGTCACGTGGACGTCCTGGCCGAGCTCGACGAAGCACACCACGAAGCCCGTATCCTGGCAGTAGGGAATCCGCCGGGTCCGCGCCATCTGGGCGTTGTCCTTCAGGATCTGCAGCACCTGCTTGCCGGCCGGCGAGCGCTCGGTGGAGAGCGCCCGGTCGAAGGCCCGTAGCATGTCAGGCTCAAGCTCGATGTTGGCGTCGATGCAGAGCTTCTTGACCGCGTCGACGATGGCGCTGACGTGAACGTCTCTCACGAAGACTCCCCCGCTCCTCGACTAGAGCTTCAGCTTGTCGACCAGCTCTCGCACGGAGTCGGCGGACTTGTTGAACGCCGCCTGCTCGTCGGGCATGAGCTTGATCTCGACGATCTGCTCGACGCCCTCCCGGCCGAGCTTGACCGGCACGCCGACGTAGAGCCCGCGCACGCCGTACTGGCCGTTGAGGTACGCGGCGCACGGCAGGATCTTCTTCTTGTCCTTCAGGATGGCCTCAACCATCTCCACCGCCGCGGCGCCGGGCGCGTAGTACGCGCTGCCGGACTTCAGGAAGTTCACGATCTCGGCGCCGCCGTTGGCGGTGCGGGTCACGAGCGCGTCGATCCGGTCCTTCGGCAAGAGATCGGTGATCGGAATGCCGGCCACCGTGGAATACCGCGGCAGCGGCACCATCGTGTCGCCGTGGCCGCCCAGGACGAACGCGGTGACGTTCTCCACCGACACGTTCAGCTCGCGGGCAATGAACGTGCGGAACCGCGCCGAGTCGAGCACGCCGGCCATGCCGATCACGCGCTCGGGCGCAAACCCCGACTTCTTCCACGCGAGCTGCACCATCGCGTCGAGTGGGTTGGTGACCAGGATCAGGATCGCGTTGCGGGAGCGGCTCGCCACCTGCTCGACCACCGAGCCGACGATCTCGGCGTTCTTGAACAGAAGGTCATCGCGCGTCATGCCGGGCTTGCGCGCCATGCCGGCGGTGATGACGACCACGTCCGAGCCGGCCGTCTCGTCGTAGCCGTTGGTGCCGACCAGCGACGAGTCGAACCCATGAACCGGGCCCGCCTGCGCGAGATCGAGCGACTTGCCCTGCGGGATGCCCTCGATCACGTCCACGAGGACGACGTCGCCCAGCTCCTTCTCCACCGCGTACTGGGCGACCGTCGCACCGACGTTGCCGGCACCGACGACGGTGATCTTCGGTCGTGCCATCAGAGCTTCACCATGCTGGCCATCAGTGTTGGTCTCCCGGCCCGGGTCGTGAGGCTGTTTCCACGCGGATTGCCGCCCATCTTCTCGATTTGAATGCGCTTCACTGTAACGCGCCGCGCCGATACGGTCAAGAACGCGCGCGGTTCTCGAGGGCCCGGACGAGCTCGGCGGCGATGAGCTTACCCCTGAGCGCCATCGCGGCACGTCCGGTCCCCGCGCGCGCGGCGGCGGGCCAGCCGAAATAGCCGGCGCCACCCGGGCCGAGGCGGCGGAAATTGCGCGCGCCGCGCGCGAGGCCCCGCCTGAAATCGAACCAGGCCGGTGGCAGGCGCCGCGCGATCCGCGTTCGCACCAGTCGCCTCTCCACGGAGAGCATGAACGCGGTCTCGAGCTCCCCGGAGTGCCATTCGGCCTCGGGTCGGGGGCTTCGCAGCAGGGCTCGGACCATCGGGCTGGTCATCGGCGACATCGGGTTCGCGCCGGGCTCGAACCCGGCCACAAGTACCTGGACGCGCCGGCGCCGGGCCAGATCGCGCCGGGCGGCAGCGATTGCCAGAAGATGATCCGGGTCGGCCTGATAGTTCGTCAGCACGACCCGCCGGAATCCGTGGCTCGCCAGTCCCGAGACAACCTCGACGACGACACGACGGAGGGTCGAAACCGTCAGCGACAGGGTTCCCGGCCAGCCGACCGCGAGGGTGCTGACGCCGTACGGGATCGGCGGCGCCAGGACCGGGCGCCAGCCCGCCCTCGCCAGGTGCGGGGCGATCCGGTACGCCAGCTCCTCAGCGCCGCGCCAGTCCACGAGGAGCGGCAAGTGCGGGCCGTGCTGCTCGATCGCTCCGAGCGGAAGGATGACCACGACTTTCGAGCTGCGGGCCAGCTTCGCCGCCTCGGGCCCCGTCAGCTCGGCCAGCCGGACGAGGCGCGCCGGCCGGCGAGAAGTGCCTGGTCGTTTCACTCGATCAGACGGTCGGCGCGCCACCGGACCGAATCGGAAATCGTGAGGCCGAGCGACTTTGCGGTCTTGAGGTTCAGCACGAGCTCGAAGCTCGACGGCCGCTCGATGGGGAGGTTCGCGGGCTTGGCGCCCTTGAGGATCCGATCCACGAAGATGGCCGCCCGATTGTAGAGGTCGGTTTGCCTGGCGCCGTACGTCATCAGGCC
>DASRIY010000323.1:0-4767 GCA_035649755.1 Candidatus Methylomirabilota bacterium | reverse complement strand
CCGGACACGTCGCGCGTGATCGACGGGTTCTCGGACTTGCGCGCGATCTTATCGATCTCGTCGATGTACACGATGCCGCGTTCCGCCCGCTCGACGTCGTAATCGGCCGCCTGTAGCAGCCTCAGAATGATGTTCTCGACGTCCTCGCCGACGTAGCCGGCTTCCGTGAGCGTCGTGGCGTCGGCGATGGTGAACGGCACGCGGAGCATCTTGGCGAGCGTCTGCGCCAGCAGCGTCTTCCCGGATCCGGTGGGGCCGATCATGAGGATGTTCGACTTCTGCAGCTCGACGTCGCTCGAGCCGCCGCCACCGGACTCGATCCGCTTGTAGTGGTTGTGCACCGCCACCGCCAGGACCTTCTTGGCGCGCTCCTGGCCGACCACGTACTGGTCGAGGACGGTCTTGATCTCGGAAGGCTTCGGCAGGCTCCGGAGCTCGCGCGACTTCTCCTCTTCCCACTCCTCCGCGATGATGTCGTTGCACAGCTCGATGCATTCGTCGCAGATGTAGACGGTGGGGCCGGCGATGAGCTTGCGGACGTCGTTCTGGCTCTTGCCGCAGAACGAGCACCGCAGGGTTCCGTTGCCTTCGCGGGCGCGGGCCATCGGCTCGCTACTTCTGGAGCGCGAGTGCCGCTGCTTCGGTCACCGGTCGGGTCGTCGGCTTGGAGGAAATCACCTCATCGACGATCCTATATTCCTTCGCCTGCTCGGCGGTCATGAAAAAGTCGCGGTCGGTGTCGTGCTGGATCTTCTCCATCGACTGGCCGGTGTGATAGACGAGGATGCGGTTGAGCTCCTCGCGCATCCGGAGGATCTCCTTGGCCTGGATGTCGATGTCGGTCGCCTGCCCCTGGGCGCCGCCCAGCGGCTGGTGGATCAGGATGCGCGAGTGCGGCAGGGCGAACCGCTTGCCCTTGGCGCCGGCCGCGAGCAGGAGCGCGGCCATCGAGGCTGACTGGCCCATGCAGATGGTCGAGATCGCCGGCTTCACGTACTGCATCGTGTCGTAGATGGCCATGCCCGCCGTCACCGAGCCGCCGGGCGAATTGATGTAGAGGTTGATGTCCTTGTCGGGATCGTCCGCCTCCAGGTACAGCATCTGGGCGATCACGAGGTTCGCCAGCTCGTCTTCGATGAAAGTCGGCAGGAAGATGATGCGCTCCTTGAGGAGGCGCGAGAAGATGTCGAACGCCCGCTCGCCGCGCGGAGTCTGCTCGACGACCATCGGAACCAGAGCCATCAGAGTTCTCCTGTTCTCCGACCCGTTCATGCTTTCACGTTAGCGCTGTTGACGAGCAGCTCGAGGGTCATGCGATCGCGAAGCCCTTGCCGGAGCCCTTCGAGGTCCCCGCTCTTCTCCATCATACGCCTGACCGCCGGCGCGGGACGCTGACTGGCCTGCGCCAGCTTCTCGACCTCGGCATCGACGTCGGCGTCGGTGGGGGCGATGGCCTCCTTGTCGGCGATGGCCTCGAGCAGGAGGGCCCGGCGCACCGCCTTCTCGGCGTTGGGTCTGAGCTCGGCGATCAGCTTCTCATAGTCCCAGGGCATCCGCTCCGGATCGATTCCCTGCTGCCGCACCGACTCGCGAGCGTGCTCGATGCGATGGGCCACCTGCCGCATGACCAGGGCGTCCGGGACCGTGAACTCGTGCTTGGCCACCACCGCGTCGACGACCTTTTCCTGGAGCGCGCGGGTCTCGTCGTGCTGGCGCCGCGCTTCGAGCTGCTTCATGAGCTCGGCGCGCAGGGCCTCGAGCGTCTCGAACTCGCCGACTGACTTCGCGAAGTCGTCGTCGAGCGCGGGCAGCGCCTTTTCCTTCACCTCGACCACCTTCACCGTGGCCTGGCCGCCGCGCCCGCGCAGGTCTTCGCGGCGATGGTCGTCGGCGAAGCGCAGCGTGACCTGCCGCTCCTCGCCCGCGCGCGCGCCGACCACCGCGGCGTCGATCTCGGGCAGGACGTTGCCGGCGCCCACCAGGAACTCGTAGCCGGTCTGGCTGGACGGCGGATGGCCGTCGATCGCGATCGTGTAGTCGACGGTGACCAGATCGGCGGTGGCCGCCGGCCGCTCGACCACGTGGAACTGCGCCTGCTGCTCGCGCATCTGGTCGAGCGCGGCGGAGAGCTCGTCGGCGGTCACCGCCACCGCCGCGTGCTGCACCTCGACGCCCTTGTAGTCAGCGAGCGCAATCGCAGGCTTCACCTCGACCACGGCCACGAAGCTGAGCGGCGCGCCTTCCTCGAGCTTGACCTCCTGCAGATCGGGCTCGTTGACGGGCTCCAGGTTCGCCTCGGTGAGCGCCTGGCGATAGACGTCGGGGATGAGGTGCTCGGCGACCTCACGACGCACGTCGTCGGAGAAGTGCACCTTCACGAGCGAACGCGGCACGTGACCCTTCCGAAATCCGGGCAGCCGCGCCTGCTTCTGGACGCGACCGTACGCGCGCTCCCATTCCTGCTGCACGACGTCCACCGGCGCCTCGACCGCGAGACGCCGCTTGCAACCCTCGATCGACTCGACCGCGACTTTCATTGGCGCTCCGAAGTTGTTTTAAAGCCTTTGCATGGTACCACGCCCCCTGCTTTGCGTCCCCTGGCCGGGCGGCTAGGCTACCGCGGCGCGAACGGCACGGCTCGTGTTGCTCGCGGTGAGCCTTCTGCTGCCGGCGCCTCGAAGGTGCGCGCCTCGTGGAAGCAGCCCTTCACGGTTTCCGACGCCAGCCGGGCCGCTAAACAAATACGCTCCCGATCCGTCTAACCGGGCAGGAGGACGCCCATGGAACGTCGGACTCGTTCGGGACGTTTGGTCGCTGCGATGCTCCTGGCCGCCTCGCTTGGCGCGTCAGGATGCGTTTTCGTGCCTGCTCCGGTGCCGGTCCTCGGGCCGCCTGTGGTCGTGGCGCCCCGGCCCGCTGTCGTGATCCCTGGCCGACCCGTGTACAGGGCCTATCATCCGCATCGGGACTACCGCCCGCATCCGTACTATCATCGGTGATGTGAGGGACGCGGTGAGTACCCTGGTCCGGTCGGCGACGGTCTTGCTCCTGGCGGCAGCGCTGATGGTCGTCACCGCCGCGCCGACCCATGCCTGGTGGGGCGGGCGGGTTGTCGTCACCGGCCCCTATTGGGGCGCGCCCTATCCGTATCCGTATCCGTATTGGGGCTACCCGTATGGGCCGTACTACTCGTGGCAGGACGAGCAGGAAAACAAGGCGATGGCCGGAGTGTTCCTCACGACCGAGCCCGCGATGGTCTCGGGGTGCAATCAGATCGGCCTGTCAGGCGACGACAACGTCAAGGATCTCCGCCGCAAGATCGTGCGGGCCGGCGGCAACGCGGCCGTGCTCACGTTCAGAGTGGACGACCTGAAGATGATGGCCGCCGAGGTGTACAAGTGCCCGACGGCCGCGGCGAAGAGCGGCGGCAATACTCCGAAGGGGCAGTCCCCTCCGCCACCGCCGCCGCCGCCGGCGAGATCGCAATCGCAGAGCGAGCCGCCTCCGCCGCCGGCGGGGACGCCGCCTCCTCCGCCTCCCGGCGCGCGCTAGCGCGCGAGAGAATCCGCGCGCCGCCTCGCGCGGGCGTTACTTGTGCGGCGTCAGGTCGAGCGCTTTCTCCAGGGTCGCCGTGCCCGGCACGCCTTCGCACTGATACGTGCACTGCTTGCTGCCGACGGCGTCCAGTGCGATGGCCAGCGGCATCACGTAGCGCAGCACTGCCAGTACCACCACTCGCACTCCGGTGCTGCCGCGGTCTGAGCAGTCTGGGCTCCGGCTGACGCGGCGAATCCGGAGATCTGAAGAAGCAGCGTGGCAACGACAAGCACCGAGGAGGACGATGCGATGGAAGCGGCTCTGGGTTTCGGGCGCCGCAGCGCCGGCCGGATGCTTTTCTCGATCATCTTGTCGCTGCTGGTCGTTGCGCTCCTGCTCGCCGGGTGTGCGACACCGTCCACGACCCTCGTCAATCAGGACCTGCAGACAGTCCGCTGTAGCGCGATCAGCAGGGAACGCTCCGGCACGCCCTCAGTGCTCGCGAACCGGGATCGGTGCGTTCGCGAGTTCAAGAGCATGGGATACGTCGAGCTGCCGGATGTCGTGCTCGGGATCAAGGCGTCCTTCGCGGGGTCGGCTGCGTCCGTGCAGGAGGTCGTCACGGAATCGCCGGCAGACAAGGCCGGGATCCGGCCGGGCGACGTCATACGGTCGATGGACGGCCGTCAGGTGCAGAGCTTCAAAGATTTCGTCGATGCTCTCAGCGCCAAGCGAGCCGGCGATGCACTGCCGATCGTCGTGTCCCGCGGGGGCGCCACGCTCGAATTCGCGCCCGTGCTGAAGCGCCGATAGGTGGTGCGAGAGGGGGCACACGGGTCCTTGGGTGTACCGGCTCCCCTGTTGGTGCCGTTCACGGGAATCGTAGCGGCGTAGCCTGATCGTCCCGATCTGAAGGATCACCCCGCGCCCCGGTGCCCTCGACCGGGGCCTTCCTTTTCAGCCAGGCGCGCCGATCGTCGCCCGGACTCGGGCTCCCGAGCAAGCATTCGCCGTCGTCGTGGTCGTCCGCCATTCCGCAAATCGAGCAGGGGTCCATGCTTTGTGGAGCGGTTGCGGCCCTTGTTTTGGCTTGAAGCCATCGCACAGGCCGCCTTCGGCGCGGCATGGCTGATCAAAGGAGAGACGTTCCTCAAAGACCGGGCGATCTAGGCTCGCAAGTCATCGCCGCAGTCGCGGAATCCAGCGCGGGACGCGGGCGCAGTAGTCTTC
>DASRIY010000322.1:0-2332 GCA_035649755.1 Candidatus Methylomirabilota bacterium | reverse complement strand
GCGAACCGGAACAGCTCGCGGAACACGGCGCGCGAGAGGCTCACCGCGACGATCGACTCGGCCCAGAAGAGGCCGATCACCAGCCGCGAGTAGGCATACTCGCGGAAGACGAAGGTCATGATCGCGACCAGGACCAGCACGCCAAGGGTGGAAGCCTTGGCGACGTCGAGCCATTCCGAGACGCGCGATCCGAGCCGGTTAGGCCGATAGAGGTCGAACGCCCGGAACGCGAAGCCCCACACGACGAGGATGGGCACGAGCTGGAGCGCGTAGCCGGCGAAGGGCGGCGTGTCGACGACCGGGAACAGGTAGAAGCGGACGGCGTACGCGACGATCCAGCACGCCGCGATGAGCAGCAGGTCGGCGGCCAGCGTGAGGTGCTGGAAGAAGCGCGAGTGGGCCTTCAGCACGAGCGGCCCTTGCGATGCTCGGTCCAGCGGCGCCCGATGTACTCGGCGAGGCGCTGCTTGAAGAGCGGGCGGTCGAAAGCCTCGGCGCGGGCCCGCAGGGCCTTGGGGTCGAACTGCTCGGCCGCGCCCTCGAATGTCAGGATCGCCCGCTCGAGCGCGTCGACCGACTGCTCGGGGAAGAACACGGCGGTCGGGGGCGCGGCGGGCGCGCCGAGCCCCACCATCGTCTCGAGCGCGCCGCCCGCCGCCAGGGCGATCGTCGGCCGTCCGGCCGCGGCGGCCTCCAGCGGCACGATCCCGAAATCCTCGACCGCCGTGAAGAACAGCGCGCGGCAGCGGGCATAGAGCTCGGCCACCTCCGCGTCGGAGCGCCAGCCGAGAAAGCTCACCGTCGGCCCGGCGAGAGCGCGCAGGCGCGCTTCCTCCGGACCGGTGCCGACGACCACGAGGCGGAGGCCCAGTCGCGTGGCCGCCGCGACGGCGAGGTCGACGCGCTTGTACGGCACGAGGGCGCCGACGACCAGATAGTAGTCATCGGGGGCGTCCGCGATTTCGTAGCGCTGGACGTCGACAGGAGGGTAGATCACGTCCGACGGCCGGCCGTACGCGCGGCGAATCCGGTCGGCGATGTGGTTCGAGATCGCGACGAAATGACTCACGCCCGCGGTGCGACGGTCCCAGCGCCGGAGCGCCGTCGCCACCGGGAGCATCGCCAGTCGCATCGCCAGCCCGCCCCGCCCGAAGTAGTCGTCGTACAGGTCCCAGACATAGCGCATCGGAGAGAAGCAATAGCACAGGTGGAGGGCCCCCGCCGCCGCCGGTGCGCCTTTCGCGACGCAGTGGCTCATGGACACCACCAGATCATAGCTCGACAGATCGAAGCGGCGGATCGCCAGCGGAAAGAGCGGCAGGTAGTGACGGTAGCGCGCGGTCGCGCACGGCAGGTGCTGGACGAAGGAGGTGACGATAGGCCGGTCCTCGATGACCGAGCTCACGCTCCCCGGAACGTGCAGGAGCGTGAAGAGCGGCGCCGCCGGGAAGAGCTCGCAGAGCACCTCGAGACAGCGCTCACCGCCCCGCATCCCGGTGAGCCAGTCGTGCACCAGCGCGACCCGAGCGCCCGGCGCCGGATCGGCCGCCGTTACTGCGGGCGAGACTTGATCCGCAGTCGCCAATAGTCGAGGAGGTCGGCGAGCGTTTGCTCGAGCGGGATCACGCCCTTCCAGCCCAGCGCCCGCTCGATCTTCTCCCGGCTGCCGCGCAGGACCGGCACGTCGGACGGCCGGAGCCGCGCCGGATCCTGGCGCACATCGATGTGCGCGAGCGTCGACCGCTCGATGAAGAAGTTCAGCACCCGCTCGATCGACCAGTCCACGCCCGAGCAGAGGTTGTACACCTCGCCCGGCGTGCCCCGCTCGAGGAGCGCCCAGTAGCCGCGCACGATGTCGCGCACGTCGGAAAAATCGCGTGTCGGCTTGAGATCGCCCACGTACACGATCGGCTCGCGCAGGCCCGCCTCCATCTCGGCGATCTGCTTCGCGAAGTTCGAGGTGGCGAAGGTCTCGCCGCGGCGCGGCCCGGTGTGATTGAACGCTCTGGCGCGCACGATGTGCATCCCGTAGCTCTTGAAGTACTGCCAGCCCATCAGGTCCTGCGTCACCTTGCTCACCGCGTACGGCGAGAGCGGGCGCAGCGGGTTCGTCTCGCGAATCGGCAGCTCGTCGGCGTGGACCAGTCCGTATTCTTCGCTCGAGCCGATCACCAGGAACCGCGCGGTGGAGTCGAACTGGCGCATGCCCTCGAAGAGGTTCATCTGGCTGATGGCGTTGGTCCACAGGGTCTCCGACGGCGTGTTCCAGGAGGCCTGCACGAAGCTCTGCGCCGCCAGGTGAATGATGTAGTCCGGCCGCGCCTGCTCGAGG
>DASRIY010000321.1:0-3735 GCA_035649755.1 Candidatus Methylomirabilota bacterium | reverse complement strand
GCGTCCACCACGGCGCGCGTACGGATCGTGCCGCGCTCCGTTCGCACGCCCTCGACGCCTCGCGCATCGAGGTCGAAGCCTATCGCCGGAGTCTGCGGGAGCAGTACGGCCCCGAGCTTCTCCGCGGCGCGGCAGTACCCGATGGGTAGCTCGGAAGGCTCGACGTTACAGTCGGTCGGGCTCCACGTCACCGCGACGATGCCGCGCTCGCCGAGGATCGGCAGCCGCCGCCGCGCTTCCTGGACCGAGACGAGCTCGATCGGCACGCCGGCGGCCTTGCCCCGGGCCACCTCGCGGTCAAGCTGCTCGGCGTCGCGCTCGGTGCGCGCGATCTTCAGGGCGCCGCTCTGCGTGAACCGGAGGGGTTGGCCGGTCTCGTCGGCGAACGCCGCGAGCTTCGCGACCGCCCGCTGCGCGAGCCGGGTGAGAGCCGGAGTGGCGCGCACCTGGCTCGAGAGCCCGGCAGCGCGCGGCGAGGTCTGCGCGGCGAGCGCGGCGCGCTCGAGCACCGCCACGCGGGCGCCACGGCGCGCAAGATGATACGCCGCGCTGGCGCCGAAAGCTCCGGAGCCGATCACAACGACGTCCGCCGAGGCTATCATGGGGCTCACAATACCCCTGGCGGGAGGCCTCTTGAAGGCAATCGTCCTCCGGGAGTTCGGCGGCCCCGAAGTCCTGCGGTGGGAAGACGTCCCGACACCAGCGCCGGGCCGGGGCGAGGTGCTCATCCGGGTGCAGGCAGTCTCCGTGAACCGCACGCTCGACCTGCAGGTGCGTCAGGACGGCGGCAACTACGGCGTGAGCTTGCCCCTGGTCATGGGCTGCGATCCCTCGGGCACCGTGGTCGCGGTGGGCGGGGGCGCCGATCCCGTGAAGGTCGGCGATCGTGTCGCGGCCTTCGGCTTCGTCGGGTGCGGGACCTGCGCCCATTGCGCCGCGGGCGATCACCGCCGCTGTGTCGCGCGCAAGATGCTCGGCGTGCAGTGCTGGGGCGGCTACGCGGAGTATCTGCGCCTTCCCGCCGCGAGCTGCGTCGCCGTTCCCGTCGCGGTCTCGTTTGCCGACGCGACGGTGATCGCGCGCCACTTTCCGCTGGCCTTCGGCGAGTGCGCTCTGGGAGCGCTCAAGCGTGACGAATGGGCGCTCGTGATGGGCGCCGCCGGCGGCCTGGGCAGCGCGCTCGTGCAGGTCGCGAAGAGCCTGGGCGCGCGGGTGATCGCCGCCGCGGGCGCCGACTCGCGCGTCGAGACGGCGGTGGCGCTCGGCGCGGACGCGGGAGTGAACTATCGCCGGCTCGACCTCGACGCTGAGGTGAAGCGCATCACCGCGGGTCACGGCGCCGACGTCGTCTTCGAGAACATCGGCGATCCCGCGCTGTGGGCGGGCGCCTTCAACGCGCTCGCGCCCGGGGGCCGGCTGGTCACCGTGGGCGCACACGGCGGCGGGTTCGTCACGCTGGACGTGCGGCGCCTCTACCAGCAGCGCCTGCGGGTCATCAGCGGGCTCGGCGCGGACCGCCGGGAAGACCTGGAGCGCTCGTTCGAGCTGGCCGCCGCCGGCAAGCTCAAGATCCTGGTCGATCGCGTCATGCCGCTCAGCGAGGCGGCGGCGGCGCATCGCCTCGTAGCGTCCAACACGCCCCTCGGCAAGGTCATTCTCGACCCCACGCTGGACGCACGCTGATGGGCTTGGCTTCGCCTTGCCGGGCAGGATACTCTACCCGGCAACAGATGCTTGAGCCGGACCGGGAGGCGGGACGACTACCCGCCAATCGAGGCGCTTCAACAAGGAGACCCGCATGAGCCATCAGGTGAAGGTCGAGGACGTCGAGTACCTCCGTCACGGCAACACGCCGTATCTTGCGACCATCTACCGGCCGCAGGGCACGGGGCCCTTCCCGATCATGGTCGAGCTCCACGGCGGCGCCTGGTGTCGCTCGGACCGTCACGGCGACAAGGTGATCCACGAGGCGCTGGCCAAGAGCGGCGTGATCGTGGCCACGCTCGACTGGCGGCAGCCGCCGACGGCGCCCTATCCCGCGTCGTTCCAGGACATCCACTACGGCATTCGCTGGATCAAGTCGCGCGCGGCCGAGCTCGGCGGGCGCCCCGACATGGTCGGCTCCATGGGGAACTCGAGCGGCGGCCACCAGGCGATGCTGCTGGCGATGCGGCCGTTCGATCCGCGCTATAGCGCGCTGCCGCTGGCATCGGCGCCGGCGCTCGACGCCACTGTGAAGTGCGTGATCATGACCTCGCCCGTCATCGACCCGCTCGGCCGGTATCGCTACGCGAAAGACCTCAAGGCCAAAGGCGGACCGACCCCTGTGAATCCGGACGAGCTCATCCCCTGCCACGACGCCTACTGGAAGACCGAAGAGGCGATGGACGAGGGCGCGCCGGCCAGCGTGCTCGAGCGTGGTGAGAAGGTCCAGATGCCGCCCGTGCTCTACCTGCAGGGCACCGACGACGGCGCGCATCCGCGGCCGCATCTCGATCGCTTCGTGGCCGCCTATCGCAAGGCCGGCGGCGTCGTGGATCTCGAGCTGTTCCAGGGCGAGGGCCAGGGCTTCATCATGCGCAAGGTCGGCTCGCCGAACTCGAGCCGCGCGCTCGAGATGATCATCGAGTTCACGCACAAGCAGGTCCGCTAGCTTCGCTCCTGCAGCGACGGGCACCCGCAATCGGCGGGTGCCCGTCCCGACATCCTGCCGCCACTCTTCGGTAGCTGCTTCTTAATGGCCTCCGGACGCCCGCGCGCGTCCAGACTGTGCGCGAATGGGCGACGTACGGTGCCGGACGGTCTGGATCAGCGACGTGCACCTGGGCACGCGTGAGTGCGCCGCCGACGCGCTGCTCGCGTTCCTCGACCGCCACGACTGCGACTATCTCTACCTGGTCGGCGACATCGTGGACTTCTGGCAGCTCGGCCGCACACCCTACTGGCCGCAGATCCAGACCGACGTCGTGCGCAAGGTGCTCTCGAAGGCGCGCGCCGGCACGATCGTCACGATCATCCCGGGCAACCACGACGAGTACCTGCGCCGCTTCTGCGATCTGCAGCTCGGCAACATCATGATCACGCGCGAGGCGATTCATCGCACCGCCGACGGCCGTCTTCTCCTCGTCCTGCACGGCGACGAGTTCGACGGCCTGGGCACGTACCGGGTGTTGGCCCGCATCGCCGACGTGGGCTACGGCTTGATGGTGAGGATCAACCGCTGGATCAACCGCGGCCGGCGCCTGCTGGGGTACGGCTACTGCAACCTGTCGGCGTCGTTGACGGCCCTGCTGCAGTCGGCCTCGCGTTTCGTGGCCGCGTTCGAGGCGGCCGTCGTTCACGAGGCGGCCAGGCGACGCGTGGCGGGTGTTGTGTGCGGCCACATTCACCAGCCGGCGCTGCGCGCGGTCGGGCCGATCCTCTACTGCAACACCGGCGACTGGGTCGGGAGCTGCACGGCGCTGGTCGAGCACCTCGACGGCCGTCTCGAGCTCGTGTCGTCGGCCCTCGCGGCCGTTAGCCGGAGCGTGACGACGCCGGCGGACGCGGCGTGAGCCTCGTCGCCCTGGCGATCGCGGCAGTGCTGCTGGCGGCGGAGCGGGCGTCCTACGTCCTCATCGCTCGTAGACCCGACCTGTTCCTCGCGCTCTACGCGCGGCTCGACCCGACGCGCGCGAGCACACCGGTTACCGCCGTCGAGCGGTTGTTCTTCGCGTTCAAGGGACTCCAGTTCGG
>DASRIY010000320.1:0-3047 GCA_035649755.1 Candidatus Methylomirabilota bacterium | reverse complement strand
TTCGGGACGACGTTCTACGCGCTGGTCGGCTTGCACGCCTCGCACGTGATCGTCGGGCTCGTGATGCTGGCGCTCATCAGCGTGTTTGCCTGGTTGCGGGTGCTCAGGCCCGCCCACGTCGAGCGCGTGGAGCTCGTGTCCTGGTACTGGCACTTCGTCGACGCGGTCTGGGTCGTCGTCCTCACTGTTGTCTACGTGATCGGGCGCTGAGCACGGGAGAAGAGTATGAGCGAAGCTTGCTCTGAGGCGGTTGTCAGGCTCGCCGCGCGCGACCGCCGCCAGGTCGCGGCGGATCTCGTGGCCCTCACGAAACCGCGGGTCGTCCTCATGGTGCTCGTCACGACGCTCATGGGCTACGACGTGGCGCTGACCGGCCCAGCGGATTACCTCCGCATGATTCATCTGCTGATCGGCTCGCTCCTCGCTGCCGGCGGGACGCTCGCACTCAATCAGTATCGTGAACGAGACCTCGACGCGCGGATGGATCGCACCCGCGCCCGGCCGCTGCCCGCGGGCCGTCTGCAGCCTCTCGAAGCGTGGCTGTTCGGCGTCGCCCTCACGCTGGCCGGGACGGCTTACCTCGCGGCCCTGGTCAACCCCCTCGTCGCGCTGGTCACGCTGGCCACGACGATGCTGTACCTGTTCGCGTACACGCCGCTCAAGCCACGGACCCCGCTCTGCACCCTGGTGGGCGCGGTGGCCGGTGCGCTCCCGCCGGTCGCGGGATGGGCGGCCGCACGCGGCGACGTCGCACCGGGCGCGTGGGTGCTGTTCGCGATCCTGTTTTTGTGGCAGCTTCCTCACACACTCGCCATCGCGCGCCTCTATCGCGACGACTACGCGCGTGCCGGCGTACGTGTGCTGCCGGTCGTCGACCCTGACGGCGCGAGCACCGGGCGCCAGGTCGTCCTGGCGTGCGTGGCGCTCGTCAGCGTGAGTCTGCTGCCGGCGGTCGCCGGCTGGACGGGGCCGATCTATCTCGCCGGCGCGTTGGTGCTCGGGCTCGCATTCTCCGCTGTCGGGGTCGAGCAGGCCCTGGTGCCGTCCCCGCGCGCCGCGCGTCACGTCTTGCTCGCTTCCCTCATTTATCTGCCCCTGCTCCTGGGGCTGATGGCATTCGACCGGATATGACGCCCGCATCCGACGGACTCCGCGACCGATCGGAGACGATCGAGCTGCCGGCGCCCACGGCCTGGCCGATGGTCCTGGCACTCGGTATCACCCTGGCGTTCGGCGGGCTCGTCACGCACGCCGCCGTGAGCTGGGTCGGCATCGCCCTGGCACTGATCGCCACGGTGGGCTGGTGGCGCGAGGTCCTTCCCGCGCAACGGACCGAGGAGATCGCGCTGACGCCGGTCGAGCTGCGGCCACCGGCGGTCATGCCACTGCGCCCGGCGGTCGAGCTCGCCAGCATCGGAGAGGGTGCGCATCGAACGCGCGTGCCCGTCGAGATCCAGCCGTATTCGGCCGGAATTAGAGGTGGTGTCGTCGGCGGTGCGGCGATGG
Organism: Candidatus Methylomirabilota bacterium; assembly: GCA_035649755.1. GTDB lineage: Bacteria > Methylomirabilota > Methylomirabilia > Rokubacteriales > CSP1-6 > AR31. The sequence continues at coordinate 1,541 of DASRIY010000320.1, read as the reverse complement.
CCGTGCTCGCGCTGGCGTACGGCCTGGTCGTGCAGAGGAGCCTGTGGTACCCGATCAATCTGCTCTCGGCTGTGGTCATGCCGTCGCTCGCGCACGCGACCGTCGCGGATCTTCGTGCGTTCAGCCTGCTGGCGCTCGTGATCGGGACGATCGTTCACGGACTCGTCTCGGTGCTCGTCGGTCTGCTGTACGCGGTCATCCTGCCGATGCTGCCCCGCCGCCACATGCTCTGGGGCGGCGTCGTTGCGCCGCTCTTGTGGACGGGTCTCTTGTGGGCGGTGCTCGGCATCGTCGACCCGATGCTGAACGCGCGCGTCGACTGGCTGTGGTTCGTCGTCTCGCAGATTGCGTTCGGGCTCGCCGTCGGTGTCGTCGTCGCGCGGGCCGAGCCACTGGCGACGATGCAGAGCTGGCCGCTCGCGGCACGGGCCGGTGTGGAGGCATCGCGAAAGCCATGACGGCCTTCGGCGCCCTGAACGTCGCCGTGGCGACGCTGCTCTTCGTGAGCCTGGCCGGATGCGACATCGTGCCAGGGCGAGCGCGAGCGCAGCGAAACACTCCGCCGGCGCAAACGGCGGCGTTCTACGGGCTCTACGACCGGCAATGCGCGGGCTGTCATGGGCGTGATGGTCGCCTCGGCGCGGCGCGGCCTCTGAATGATCCGGTCTACCTGGCGCTCGTCCCGGCCGAGCGGGTCCGCCATGTCATCGCGGAAGGCGTGCCGGGCACGGCCCAGCCCGCCTTCGCGCTGAGCGCCGGCGGCGCGTTGACCGATGAGCAGATCGAGTCGCTTGTGCAGGGACTCCAGGCATCGTGGTCGCGACCCGACGCGCTGCAAGGTGACAACGTCCCGCCGTATGCGGGGAGGCTGGGAGATCCGGAACGCGGACGCGACGTCTACGCCGCGGCGTGCGCCAGCTGCCACGGCGCGGTCGGAGGCGGCGGTCCGAAGGCTCGCTCGATCGTGGATCCCTCGTATCTCGCGCTCGTGAGCGATCAGCATCTGCGTACCACCGTGATCGCGGGACGCGCAGATCTCGGGATGCCCGACTGGCGCGGGCAGATCCCTGGGCGCGCGCTGTCGCCGGCGGACATCTCGAACGTCGTCGCCTGGCTCGTCACCAAACGGACGCCGGTCCCGGGCCGGCCGGGAGGATCCTGAAGCGATGTGTGCGAACCACGATTCTCTGCCGCCCTCGCCGTCGTCGCGGCGCGGATTCCTCTTCACGCTGGGTGCGTCACTGAGCGCCCTCGCCGCCGTGCTGGCGGGAATTCCGATCCTCGGATACCTCTTCGGGCCGGTCCGCGGGCGTGCCGGCCAGGCCTGGATCAAGCTCGGTGAGGTGACGCGCTTCCCCGAGGGACAGACGCGCCTGGCGACGTACGAGAACCCGTTTCGCGTGGCGTGGGACGGGCCGACCGCGAAGATCGCGTGCTGGGTGCGTCGGGTCGGCAACGAGAAATTCCAGGTGTTCGCGGTGAACTGCGCGCATCTGGGCTGCCCCGTTCGATGGTTCCAGGAGTCGCGGCTGTTCATGTGT
>DASRIY010000319.1:0-9933 GCA_035649755.1 Candidatus Methylomirabilota bacterium | reverse complement strand
CCGCGGCGTGCTCCACGAGCACGCGAAGATCGACGGCATCGAGGGGCCGGTCACGGTGCCGCTGGCCGCGTTCAAGTTCGCCCACGGCGGCCCGAGCATCGAGACCCCGCCGCCGCGCCTGGGGCAGCACACCGACGAGGTGCTGGGGAGCCTCGGCTACTCGAAGGCGGAGATCGCGGCGCTCCGCGCCGAGGGCGTGATCTAGGCGAAAGGAGACGTCCATGGCTTCCCTGCTGCGACGCCACTCGCTGATCGTGCTCGGCCTCGTCCTGATCTCGGCCGTCGCATGGTCCGTGTCGGCCCAGACGCCGCGCGGCCACGGCGCCGAAGCCCATGACATGGAGCTGGTCGGCCACGACGACCTGCAGGGCCGCTCGGCGTATCAGCCCACGATCCACAAGCAGGGCAACCGCGTCATCGCGTACGTCGGCCATCACGGCGGCAAGGCGCGCAATCCCCTCACCGGAGTGGACGAGGACAACGGCACGTCGATCGTCGATGTCTCCGACCCGGCGCGTCCGCGCTACCTGGTCCACATTCCCGGCGCGCCCGGCGGCTCCGAGCAGGGCGGCGCCCAGATGGCGCGCGTGTGCGATCGCGGGGGCAAGACGTACCTGCTGCGGACGTTCGGCAACGCGGTCCCCAACTCGGGCGACGAGGTATGGGACGTGACCGATCCGGCGAAGCCGAAGAAGGCGAGTACGGTCGTGACGGGGCTCACCTCGACGCACAAGAACTGGTGGGAGTGCGACACGGGCATCGCCTATCTGATCGGCGGCGACCTCGCCAAGGCCGATCCGCTCCAGGTCGGACCGTCGGGGTGGCGCACCGGGCGCATGACGAAGATCTACGATCTCAGTGACCCGACGAAGCCCGTGTTCATCCGCGACTTCGGCCTGGTGGGCCAGGAGCCCGGCTCGACCGGCCCCGTCACCATTCCCCAGGGCGCTCACGGACCGATCGTGCTCGGCAACCGCGTCTACTTCGCGTACGGGACCAGCGCCGACGGCGCCTTGCAGATCGTCGACCGTCAGAAGCTTCTGAGCGGGCCGAAGGAGCCGACGCCCGCGAATCTCACCGCGCCCGAGATCAGCCGGCTCTACATGTCGCCGAACTGGGGCGGCCACACCGCGTTCCCGGTGCTCGGCATGACGATCGGCGACTGGGGCCCCAACACCAAGGGCAACACGCGGGACTTCGTCGTGCTGGTCTCCGAGGCGATCGCGAACGAGTGCCGCGAGTTCCGGCACGCCACCTTCATGGTCGACATCACGACCGAGACGCGGCCGTTCTCGGTCGCCACCTTCCAGGTGCCGGAGTCACCGGGCGGGTTCTGCCGCCGCGGCGGGCGCTTCGGCCCGCATTCATCGAGCGAGTCGTTCGCGCCGATCTTCTACAAGAAGCTCGTGTTCATCGCCTACTTCAACGCGGGCGTCCGCGCGGTCGACATCAGGAATCCTTACGCGCCGCGCGAGGTGGCGTCCTACATCCCCGCGACCACCGAGCGCACGGCGGAGCGGTGCGTGGGCGACGGGGCGGCGCGGGCCTGCAAGGTGGCGATCCAGACCAACAACGTCGAGGCGGACGACCGCGGGTTCGTCTACCTCGCCGATCGCGCCAACACGGGGCTGCACATCGTGCGGCTGAGCGGCGAGGCCGCGAAGATCGCCGGCGCCAACTAGCGCCGGCGACCTTCCAGGCGTGCCGGGCGGCGTCTACCGCTCGGCGAGCGGAACGAGGGCGTAGTAGCGGGGCTGATCCCCGACGACGCGCGTGATGTGCCCCTGGCCCGTGAGGTCTTCGGCTAGCACGATATCGCCCGGGCCGACCCGCGCCTTCGAGCCGTCGCCCACCTCGATCTCGACCTGGCCCGACAGCGAGATCGAGTACTGCCGGCGGGGCGCGCAGTGCCAGGAGAGCTCGTAGCCCGGCGGCGAGACGCGAAACGAGATGCTGCGCGCCGTCTGCGCCGGCGTGCCCTCGCCGTGCGCGCCCTCGGTGTCGGAGAAGGGCTTCATATCGAGCGGCACCTCAGCGAGGTGCGACTTGCCGTCGGCGCCGCTATACACGCGAAACATCTTCGGCATGTCAGCGCGCCGCCGCGGCGGCCTCGGGCAGCTTCCCGACCACCTTGGTCTCGTGCACGGCCGGCGAGTAAATCTCGAGCACTTCCAGGTCGTCCGAGCAGTCGAGCTCGTTGTGCACGATCGCCGGCGGCTGCAGCACGCAGTCACCCTTGTAGAAGGTGTGCTCGCCGCGCCCCTCGTAGACGAACCTGATCCAACCGTTGAGCACGTAGAACATCTGGAAGTCGCACAGGTGCTGGTGCAGGCCCGTCGTGTGCAGCTCGTGCTTGCCGGCCGAGTCCTTCTTGACCCGGATGACATGGGCGCGGAACTGGCCGTGCGTCGCGTTGTCGATGCCGAGATCGCGATACTCCATGAAGCTGCGCAGGCCGGCCTTGTACACCGCGTCCTTGGCCAGGTTCGCGCTGAAGAGCTGCTTCGTCTCGCTCATGGTCGTTCCTCCATGTCTGATCGGTTGGTTGTGACCATCAGGCCGGCGCCGCGAACTCGAAGGTGGTGCCGACCGAGCTCGCCGTGAATCGCCCGGGCAGCCGCTGGGCGACGGCGCAGATCGCCTCGATGCCGGTGCAGTGCTGCGGGACCACGTGCTCGATGCCGAGCTCGGCGAAGGCGTCGACCACCCGCGAAATGCGCGCCTCGTCGAGGCCGCTCAGATGGAAGCCGCCGATGACCGCATGCACCCGGGGCACGCCCGTGATGCGCACGGCGTTGCGGCAGATGCCGACGATACCGCGGTGCGAGCACGACGTGACCACCACCAGGCCGCGGTCGCGCACGTTGGCAACCAGCGTCTGCTCGCCGATGAACGTGTCCTGAATGAGCTCGCTGTCTTCCTCCACCCGGAGGTTCGACGGAATCGTTTCCCACGGCTCCATCGCGTGCATCTCGCCCGACAGCCACACACCCTCGACGATCGGCCGGGGCTTCGCGACCGTCTCCACCGCGATCTCGTAGCGCTCGATCTCGTCGCGGGAGAGCCGGCCGCTGTACACTCGGCGCTCGCCGCGCTGCTGCCAGCGGGCGCGGAAGTGATCGACCCCGCCGTAGAGCGTCAGCTCGCGCTTCAGACGGCGCCGCCAGGCGTGCAGGAATCCGGTCAATCCGCCCCAGTGGTCGCGATGGCCGTGGGAAAGCCCGAGCGCATCGATCGACGCCGGGTCCAGCGCCAGCTCGCGGAAATTGTGATTCAGCGTCTCAGCGGTGAGGCCGAAGTCGAGGGCCATGGTGAAGCGCTCGTTGCCCCGCGAGGTCTCCACGAAGTGCGCCAGGCCGTGCTCGGCGCGCAGGTCGGGCATCTTTCCGGCCACGAACGCGCTGTAGCGGCGGGCCACCGGGCTGTCCTGGCGAAGATTGTCGATGTAGTTGTCGACCACGGTCGTGATGCGGATCCGGTCGACAGTGCCGGTCGCCATGGCGGGTATCCTAGCCGATCGAGAGCCCTGGCGTGGCTGTCGATTTCGGCGGGTCACGGGCGTCGTATGAATGAGGGTCGCCGGGCCCGCGAGCCGGGACGCCCTGACGATTCACCTGAGGAGGCTCACATGCGCTACATGCTGCTCATCAATTCGGACAAGGCCGCTCCGCCCCCGCAGAACGCCGAGATGGAAAGCATCATGCGGGGTCACCAGCGCTTCGCCGAGGAGCTGCAGGCGGCCAAGAAGATGGTCCACGGCGAGCGCCTGCGCCCCGACGCCGAGGCGGCCCGCATTCGCCTCAAGGCCGGCCAGCGTCAGGTCACCGACGGGCCCTTCGCCGAGACGAAGGAGGTCCTCGGGGGGTTCTACCTCATCGACTGCGACTCGATGAAGGAAGCGGTCGAATGGGCGAAGAAGATCCCGCTGCGCGAGGACGGCCACGTCGACGTGTTCCCGATCTGGCCGATGTAACGAGAACGCGCGCCCTGGCGGGGAGGCCGGCGCGGGCATCGGGTAACATCTTTGCCCGTGGGAGCGATCCCCGGGCCGGCGGCTCACGGCGAGGTGCACGCGCGCGTGTCAGAGGCGTTCCGCCTGGAGTACGCGCGCGTGGTCGCGTCCGTCCTGCGAATTGTGCGCGACATCGACGCGGCGGAGGAAGTCGTCCAGGAAGCTTTCGCGCAGGCCCTCGACCGCTGGCCTGCCACCGGCTTGCCGGATCGTCCCGGCGCCTGGCTCCTCACCGCGGCGCGGCGTCGTGCGCTCGACCGCCTCCGCCACACCCGGCGAGTCGAGGGGCACGCCGACGCGATCGCGTACGAGACCACGCTGGGCGCCGACGACGGAGCGCCCGACGTGACCGATCCCGAGACGATTCCCGACGATCGGCTCCGCCTGATCTTCACCTGCTGTCATCCCGGCCTGCCAGCCGAGAGCCGGGTGGCCCTCACCCTCAGGCTGGTCGGCGGTCTCTCGACCGCGGAGATCGCCCGTGCCTTTCTCGCGGCCGAGCCCACGATCGCCCAGCGGCTGGTGCGCGCGAAGCGGACCATCCGCGAGCGCGCGCTACCCTACGAGATCCCGGACGACGCCGAGCTGCCCGAGCGCCTGCCGGCGGTGCTCGCCGTGATCTATCTGATCTTCAACGAGGGCTACGCCGCCCAGAGCGGTAACGCGCTCGTGCGTCACGACCTCTGCGACGAGGCGCTCCGCCTCGGGCAGATGCTGGCCGAGCTCATGCCCGAAGAGCCCGAAGTGCTCGGGCTTCTGGCGCTGATGGAGCTCCAGGCCTCGCGCGCGGCGACACGCGCCGACGCCGACGGCAACATCGTCCTGCTAGCGGATCAGGATCGATCGCGCTGGGATCGGGCCCAGATCTCTCGCGGGCTCGCCTGCCTCGAGCGCGCAGGCCCGATCGAGCGCGCCGGCCCCTATCAGCGTCAGGCCGCCATCGCCGCCTGTCACGCCCGGGCCGCATCCTGGGAGGCCACGGACTGGCGTCAGATCGTCCGGCACTATGACGCGCTCGCCGCCATCGCGCCGTCGCCGGTCGTGGAGCTGAACCGCGCGGTGGCGATCGGCCTGGCTCACGGCCCGGAGGCCGGCCTGACGGCCCTCGACCGCATCGACGCCGCGGCGCTGCACGGCTATCACCTCCTGTCCGGCGCCCGCGCCGATTTCCTCCGGCGCCTCGGCCGCTCGGCAGACGCCGCGGCGGAGTACCGCCGGGCGCTCGGGCTCACCGACAATGCGCGCGAGCGGGCGTTCTACGCGGGCAGGCTCGCGGCGTGCGAGGCGGGAGAGTCGGCAAGCGGGGGCGAGACGTTTCGGTCATGAGCGCGCCGAAGGCGGTCGTGCTCTTGAGCGGCGGCGTCGACTCCACGACGACTGCTGCCATCGCACGCGCCGACGGATTCGACGTCTACGCACTCACGTTCGATTACGGGCAGCGCCATCGGATCGAGATCGAGCGCGCTCGGCTCGTCGCCCGGCAGCTCGGCGCGCGTGACCACGCCGTGGTGACGATCGACCTGCGCGCGTTCGGCGGCTCGGCGCTCACGAGCGACCTCGCCGTGCCCAAGCACCGGTCGGTCGACGAGATCGGCACGGGTATTCCGGTGACCTACGTGCCCGCGCGCAACACGATCTTCCTCTCGTTCGCCCTGGCGTGGGCCGAGGTGCTCGGCTCGCACGACATCTTCATGGGCGTGAACGCGCTCGACTACAGTGGCTATCCCGACTGCCGACCGGAGTACATCGCGGCGTATCAGCGCATGGCCGACCTGGCCACGAAGGTGGGGGTCGAGGGCGGCCCGCGGTTGACGATTCACACGCCGCTCATCGCGCTGACGAAGGCCGAAATCATCCGGCGCGGCCTCGCGCTGGGCGTCGACTACAGCCTCACGACCTCCTGCTACGATCCGTCCCCGACCGGGGTGGCCTGCGGCGCCTGCGACTCGTGCCTCTTGCGGCTGAAGGGCTTCAGCGCCAGCGGCGTCGCCGACCCGATTCCCTACCGCGGCTCGCCTATTTCCCCGCCTTGATCTTCAGATCCTCGTAGGGCGCGGAGTAGGAGAAGCCCTTGATGTGATCGACGCACGCTTCTTCGACCCGCGGCCCCACGCCCCAGAGGAACGCCAGCTCGTAGATCGGGACGTGCAGGGCCCGGTCGTACATGATCTGCTGGATCTGGTGCAGCATCCGCTCGCGCTTCTTCCGGTCGAGCTCGCGGGCCTGCGCCTGGTAGAGATCCTCGATCTCCGGCACGACCCCATTGGCGTAGATACCGCTCTTGGTCACGTAGACCTCGATGCGCGTGGCCGCGTTGCCGGCGGGAGCGCCGAGCCCCATGATGACGCCTTTGATCTTGTGCTCGCGCCACGCGGTGAGGAACGCCGCGCGCTCCATCGTGCGGACGCGCGTGCGGATGCCGATTTCTTGCAAGTAGTTGCCGATCGCCTCGGCCAGCGAGAAGAAGGGCGGAAACGGCGTGAGGTCGCCCGCGTCGAATCCGGAGGGATATCCGGCCTCGGCGAGCAGCTTCTTCGCGCGGGCCGGGTCGTACGCCGGCGGGTCGTAGGCCTTCGCGAACTCGAGGACGCGCGGCACGAGCCCGCCGGTGGGGCGCGACAGCCCAAGCGTCTCGGCCTGGTTGAGCCCGTTGCGGTCGAGGGCGTGGCTTGCGGCCAGGCGCACGCGGCGGTCGTGCCACGGCGATTTCGGATCCCACTGCTCGGGCAGGTCGAGGAAGACCACGCCCGGCGGCATCGCGGCCGCCAGCCGGAGCCCCGCCGTCTTCTTGACGTCGGCGGCCACGGGCCCGCTCAACAGGTAGACGATGTCGACGTCGCCCGCCTTCAGCGCGGCGGCGCGCGTGGTCTCGTCGGGCATGCTCTTGAACACGAGCCGCTTCACGCTCGGCACCTTGCGCCAGTAGCCCTCGAAAGCCTCCATCACCAGGTCGATGCCGGGGTTGAAGCTGACGAAGCGGTAGGGCCCGGCGCCCACCGGCGCCTTCTTGAAGCCGTCCTCGCCCACCTTCTCGACGTACTTCTTCGGCACGATCCACGCGGCGCCGGTGGCGGACGTGCCGTAGAAGGTCATGAAGTCCGGCCATGGCTCCTTCAGCTGGAAGCGCACGCGTCCCGGGTCGACGATCTGCACCTCGCGCACACGATCCTTGAGCAGCTTGGCCGCCGCGCCGTGGTAGCGGTCGAACGAGTACTTGACGTCGTCCGCGGTCACGGGATCACCGTTGTGGAACTTCACGCCCTTGCGCAAAACGAACTCGTAGGCGAGCCCGTCCTTCGATGCCGTCCACGACTCGGCCAGCGACGGCGTGTTGTCGCCGCCCGGCATCGGCTTCACCAGCGCGTCGTGAAGGGCGTAGAGCACCATGAACGGCGTGATGAACGCTTCGGTGTCGCTCGGATCGAGCCAGCGGGCGGCCAGGGTGACGTGCACGCCCCAGGTGAGCGTGCCCTCCGGAGCGGCCGCGGCGGTTTCCGCTCGGGCAAGAGACAGCATCGCGAGCGCGACAACGACGACGCGAACGAACAGGGGTCTCATGGAGCCTCCCAGACGACACCGAGATCGTGAGCAACCATCCGCAGTCGGCGGTCAGCGGTCCAGAGGCGTGCGCCGGCCACGAGGGTCGCAGCAAGAAGGTTGACGTCTACCCACCCGAGTCCGCGTCCCCAGAGACGGCGCTCCGCGACGAGCGCCATCGCCTCGTCGTGGGCGACAGCGGCAATGCGGGGCAGCGTTCGCAAGAGGGCCAAGACTTCGTCGCGGCGCGGGAGAGTGCCGCACGCCAGTTCCCCCAGTACGAAGTCGTGACATTCGGCCTCACCATGCTCGAGAGCAGCCACCAGTGCAGAGTGCGGTCGATGAAAATGGTCGATCCAGACCGACGTGTCGACGAGCACTAGCGCGGCCGCCTGGAGCGGCGGCGGCGTGGGGCCTTAGCCGTCGGGAGCTTCCCTCCGAGCGCGGCAAGTCGTCGGGCACTTTCGCGAGTAATCAACGCCCGCAAACCTTCGTGAATCACGTCCGTCTTGGCCTGGAGTCCGGTCAGGCGTCCAGCTTCACGAATCAGGGCGTCGTCGAGATTCAAGGTGGTTCTCATATGCAGACGATTATGCACGATCTGTGCATACGATCAATCACGATCACCCGAGGGTCGCCGATTCGGTATCATCGCCCGCGGAGGCGACGATGAAGATCAAGGCGCTCGACACCTACTTTCTCTCCGCTCCCCTGCCGCAGCCGGTGCGCACGTCCACCTCGACCATCAGCCGGGTGAGCGAGCTCATCGTGAAGCTCACGACCGACGCCGGCCTCGTCGGGATCGGCGAGGCGCACGGCCCGTTCCTGTCCCAGGGCGGCCCGGAAGCCATGCGCGGCGTCGGCCAGATCCTCGAGCGCGTGACGCCGCTGGTCGTCGGCCAGGACCCGTCGGGCATCGAGCGCATCTGGCAGGATCTCTTCGCCCTGACCTACACGAGCGTGCGGGGCATCCCCACGCTGGCGAGCCAGCGCCGGCAGCTCGTGACCGCCATCAGCGCCATCGACATCGCCCTCTGGGACCTCATGGGCAAGGCCACGCAGCGGCCCGTGCACCAGTTGCTCGGCGGGGCACTCCGCTCGCGCGTGCCCGCCTACGTCACCGGCTTCTACTACCGCGACGGCGAGCGCCCGGACGATCTCCGGCGCGAGGCCGCGATGTACCTCGAGCACGGCTACCGCACGGTGAAGGTGAAGGTCGCCGGTTTGCCGCCTGAGGCCGACGCCGAGCGCGTCGGCATCATCCGCAAGGCGGTCGGCGACGACGTCGCCATCATGCTCGACGCGAACCAGGGCTGGAACCTGCCGAGCGCGGTCCGCACGGCGAAGCTCTGCGAGCCCTACAACATCTTCTGGCTCGAGGATCCGATGCCCTGGTACGACGAGCGTCATTCTCTGCGGCGGCTCAAGGCTGAGGTCGACATCCCGATCTCGGCCGGCGAGACCGAGTTCACGCCGTTCGGCCTGCGCACGATGGTGGCCGAGGGCCTCGTCGACTACCTGATCATCGACTCGACCTGGGCGGGCGGGCTCACGGTCTGGCGCAAGGCGGCGGTCATGGCCGAGCTCTATCAGATTCCGATGGCCGCGCATCACGATCCGCAGATTCACGTGCACGCCGTGGCGGCCAGCCCGACCGGCTTCATCCTGGAGTCGTTCGCCGACCACACACGCGATCCGCTCTGGTTCGAGCTCTTCCGCGAGCGCCCCGAGATCGTCGACGGCTACATGGCCGTCCCCGACACACCGGGGCTCGGGCTGGAATTGCGTGAGGAGACGCTAGAGAAGTACGGCGTGAAGCTCGGCTGATCACGCCCGATCGGGCGCCGGCTATTTGCCGCGCCAGATCCTGATGCCGACGCGCTCCGCCCCACGACGCAGACGCTCGTCCACCGTCGCGAGCGAGGCGCCATGGGAAGCGGCAAGAGCCAGGTACAGGCAGTCGTAGACCGGATGCTCCAGCTCACCCGCAAGACGGGTGGCCGTCAGCAGTAGCTGTCCCGATGGCGTCCAATCGATTCCCAGGGCGAGGAGATTCGTGACGGCCTGCTCGATATCCGCCATTTCCATCTGGTGACGCCGTAACTTCTTCCACCAGGCATTGGCGACCTCGACCGCCATGAGATCAGGCGCCATCAGGACCGATTCGGTTTCAAGGAGTCGAGTGGCGCCCGACCGGTCCGGCTCATTCGCGAACCACAGGAACGCTACCGAGGCGTCGACGACAATCGGGCCGCTGGTCGCGACCGCGTACCGCGAGCCGCTCTCCCGCATTCGCGTTCGCCGGACGCGACGCACCCTCACCGTTCGCGGTCTTCTCTGATCAGGTCGACGCCGCTTGAGGGATGCGGGCGCTGGCGCGCCCG
>DASRIY010000318.1:0-2454 GCA_035649755.1 Candidatus Methylomirabilota bacterium | reverse complement strand
GCGACCGGGCAAGAGATCGTCCTTGGTGCGCTCGGCCAGGTCGGCGAGGGTCCCGAGGATCGCGCCAAGCTGGCGCAGGAAGATCTGATGGGCCCGGCGCACCTGGAGAAGCAGGCCCGTCTGCGTGATGTTCTGGGTCGTAGCGCCCCAGTGCACGTAGCCGCCGGCGTCGCCCTCGCAGGCGCGGTCGAGCGCCCACACGAGCGGGACGATCGGATGGCCGGTCTTCGCCAGCCCCGCGCGCACGGCGTCGAGGTCGAGGTATTTCAGGTGGGCCTTCTTGACGATCTCGCGCGCCGCGTGCTCCGGGATGATGCCGAGCTCGGCCTGTGCCTGGGCCAGCGCCGCCTCGACGTCGAGCCAGGACTGAAAGCGCGCGGCCTCGGTGAAGAGCGCCCGCACGCCCGGGTCGTCGATGCGAAGAGAAGTCGGCTCCTCAAGCATGGGCGTGCTCCCGCGTCAGCCGCGCCACGTCGAAGCGATAGACGCGCGCGGTGTTGGCGCCGGCGATCTTCACGCCCTCGTCGTCGGGCACGCCGGCCAGGATGTCTTCCAGGATCTTGCGCGAGCGCGGGAACGTCGACTCGCTGTGGGGGTAGTCGGAGCCCCACATCATGTTGTCGACGCCGATGACGTCCCGCAGCCGGATGCCGACCGCGTCCTCCTGGAAGCTCAGCACGACGTTCCGGTGGAAGAAATCGCTCGGTCGCATGCCGTCCTTGAACCGGTAGATCGCCTCCCCGTGGCGCTCGCGGTAGGTGTAGTCCATCGACGCGAGAATGTTGGGCGCCCACGAGAGCTCGAATTCCACGATGGCCAGCGTCAGCGCGGGATGCCGCTCGAAGACGCCCGAGAAGATCATGTCGCAGAGCGAGAGCGCCGGGTAGAACGCCTTGGTCGACCGGCTGCTGGCGTCGCGCAGCGTCTTCTCCCCCGCCCCGCGGATCTTGCCCTGCCGCCGCGTGGCGGTGTGCAGGCTGAGCGGCATGCCGAGCGAGGCGGCCGCGGCCCAGAACGGCTCGTACTCCGGCTGGTCGTAGCGCCGGTGCTCCAGGGGGTATTCGGTGATCATCGCGCCGGCGAGCCCCAGGCGCGCGGCGCGCTCGAGCTCGCGGATGCCGTCCGCGACGTCGTCCAGGTTGACCATCGCGATGCCCTTGAGCCGGGCCGGATCGCGGCGGCAGAACTCGGCGAGCCAGTCGTTGTAGGCGCGGAAGATCGCCGACATCAACGGCGTGTCGGTCACCCTGAAGTAGAAGAGACCCTGCGACGGGTACAGCACCTCGCCCGCCACCCCGTCGAGCCGCATGTCCGCCAGGTGCTGATCGGGGTCATAGCCGCCCCGGGGTACGTCCTCGAACCGGCCCTGTCCGGAAATGGTCTCGGGCGCCTCGAAGCGGGCGCCGGCGTTGGAGATGAGGCCGATGCCGGAGATGACCTGGTCCGCCTCGACCACGAGCTGATCGGCACCGTCGATCCGCTGCATGCGAGGCGCGCGATCGCGAAAGCCCGCATCGATGCGCTTCGTCCACAGATCGGGCGGCTCGAACACGTGCGAATCGGACGACAGGATCAGGGCCGGAACCATCGGGTGTCTCCTCGATTCAGAGGCGCGCCTCGGGCGGCGGGGCCCAGCCCCGCGACGCCCCTGCAGTGCGCACCGCGGTTGACCAAAAGATGTTCTAGAATCTCGCCAATGTCCACCCCCTATCCGCGTGACCTCGTCGGCTACGGCGGCAACCCGCCGCATCCTCACTGGCCGGGCGACGCCCGGATCGCCGTGAACTTCGTGATCAACTACGAGGAAGGCTCCGAGTACAACGTTCACGACGACGGCTTCTCGGAGGCCACCCTGACCGAAGCCGGCGGCGCCGACTCCGGCATTCAGGGTCGCGATCTCGCCGCCGAGACCTTGTTCGAGTACGGCAGCCGCGTCGGCATCTGGCGCGTCCTGCGCATCTTCAAGGAGCGCGGGATTCCCCTGACCGTGTTTGGCTGCGCGCTCGCCCTCGAGCGCAACCCGGCCGTCGCCGCCGCGATTCGTGAGTCGGGGTACGACGTCTGCTCGCACGGCTGGCGATGGATCAAGCACTGGGAGCTCACCGAGGAGCAGGAGCGTGCGCACATCCGGATGGCCGTCGAGTCCTTGACCAAGACGATCGGTGAGCGGCCGCTCGGCTGGTACTGCCGCTCCGGTCCCAGCGTGAATACCCGGCGGCTCCTCGTCGAGGAGGGCGGCTTCCTCTACGACTCGGACGCCTACAACGACGAATTGCCGTACTGGGTGCGGGTGAACGATCGCCCGCATCTGGTGCTGCCCTACAGCCTCACGCCGAACGACTCGAAGTTCGGCCGCGGCGGCTTCTTCACCGCCGACGACTATTTCACGTTCGTGAAGGACGGCTTCGACGTGCTCTATCGCGAGGGCCGGACGCAGCCGCGCATGATGTCGCT
>DASRIY010000317.1:0-3306 GCA_035649755.1 Candidatus Methylomirabilota bacterium | reverse complement strand
GTCCGCATCCTCGATCTCTCGCGCGTCCTGCCCGGGCCCTTCTGCGGCATGCTGCTGGCCGACATGGGCGCGGATGTCATCAAGGTCGAAGACACCGGGTCGGGCGACGAATCGCGTACCTGGCCGCCCCACAAGGGTGGGGAATCGGCAGCGTACCTCGTGATCAATCGCAACAAGCGGGATCTCGCGCTCGATCTGAAGGCCGCGGAAGGGGCGGACATCCTGCGCAATCTGGTGAAGCGCTCCGACGTCCTCATCGAGAATTTCCGGACGGGCACCATGGAGAGCTTCGGCCTCGGCTACGACGCCCTGTCGGCGATCAATCCGGGCCTCGTCTACTGCTCGATCTCGGCCTTCGGCCGCACCGGCCCGCGGAAGGACGGGGCGGGCTACGAGGCCCTCATGCAGGCGTTCAGCGGAATCATGTCGATCACCGGCGAGCCCGACGGCCCGCCGGTTCGCGCCGGCGTCTCGTTCCTCGATCTCACGACGGGGATCTTTTCCGCCTTCGGCATCGTCAACGCCCTCCTGCACCGGGCGAAGACCGGCGTGGGCCAGCGGGTGGACGGCTCTCTCCTGGAGACGGCCGTGACGCTCCTGAACTACCACGCGGAAGGGTTCCTGCTCACCGGCGTCGAGCCGAAGGCGCTCGGCTCCTCCCATCCGTCGCTCGCGCCATACCGGAACTTCCGGTGCCGCGACGGGCAGTGGGTGTTCATCGCCGGCGCCAACGACCGGTTCTGGCAGCGGCTGGTCGCCGCGCTCGACCTCGGCGCGATGCGGGACGACGAGCGCTTCGCCAAGAACCTGGGCCGCGTGCGGCATCGCACCGAGGTGGAAGCGGCCGTCGCCGACGCGATCGGGAAGCTCGACCGCGAGCCCTTGCTGAAGCTCCTCGAGGACGCCGGCGTGCCCGCCACGCCGGTGAACACGGTCGCCCAGGTCATGAACGACGCGCAGACCGCGGCGCGCCAGATGGTCGAGCGCGTCACGCACCCGCGGCTCGGCGAGATCCCGGTGATCGGCACGCCCGTGAAGTATTCGCGGATGCGTCCCGGCGTGCGGCGGCCGGCGCCGATGCAGGGCGAGCACACCGACGAGGTGCTGACCGAGTGTGGCTACTCCGCCGACGACATCCGGGCGCTCCGCGCGAAGAAGGTCGTCCGGTAGGACGCGAGGGGCTTACGCGACACCGAGGACTCGCGCTGCTGCTCGCGGCCGGCTGCCTCTCGGCGACGCCGGCCCTCGCCGAGCTCTACAAGTGGACCGACACGGCGGGGGTCGTCTACTACACCTCTGACCTCGCCTCGATCCCGCCGGCGTTCCGCGACAGCGCGACGCCCATCAGCACGCCGCAGGCCCGTCCGGCGCAGCCCGCCAAGAGCGAGCCGGCCGCGCTGCGGGTCACCGCCGGAGCGCCCATCACCGCCGAGGCCCGCCTCAACGGCGTGCCGCTCACGCTGATCGTGGATACGGGCGCCGACCGCACCGTGATCGCCCCCGATGTGCTCGAGCGCGCCGGGCTCGGCGGCCAGGGCGGCCGGCCGGTCCAGGTCGTCGGGATCACCGGTGTGTCGACCGCGACGCTGGTGACCGTCCCGATGCTCGACGTGGCCGGCGCGCGCATCGGGCCCCTGGCGGTGATCGCTCTCGCGCTCCCGCCCACGTTGCGCGCGATGCGCATCGAGGGCGCGGGCGAGGTCTCGACGGGGGGCGTCGACGGGCTCCTCGGTCGCGACGTGCTCGACGCGTTCACGCTGAGCGTGGACACCGCATCGGGCCGCGCCACGCTCAACCTGCGCTGAGCGCGGTTACTTCTTCACGCTCGGGCTCAACCCGCTCATGCGCGCGATCACGTCGAAGACGACCGCGAAGTCGTAGTGGGCCAGGTCGAGGCCGCGGGCGGCGGTCATCATCTGATCGACGAGCGCCACGCTCGGCAGCGCCACGCCGAGTGCGCGTCCCATCTCGAGGGCCAGACCGAGATCCTTCTTGCTCATGTTCACATCGAACAGGGGCTCGGCCGGCATCCCCAGCACGAACGGTCCGCGGTACTTGACCATCGGCGAGGCGATGACCGACTTCAGCAGCACTTCGACGGCACGCTCGCGATCGATCCCGGCCTTCTCGGCGAGCGCTACCGCCTCGCAGAAGGCGAGCATTTGCACGGCGAGGTTCAGGTTGGTGGCGATCTTCATGGCCACCGCGAGCCCGAGATCGCCGACGTGCGTGATGGTCGGCCCGATCGCCAGGACGTGCGGCCGGACCTTCTCGAGCGCCGCCGGGTCGCCGCCGACCATGAACGAGAGCTGGCCGGCCTCCACCGTCACCGCGCTGCCGGAAACCGGCGCGTCAATCAAGGCGGCGCCGCGGGCGGCGGCAGCCTGGCCCATCTCGCGCGTGACGGCGGGGCTCACCGTGCTCATCTCGACCCACACGGCGCCCGGCCGAAGCCCGGCGACGACGCCGTCCGGCCCGAGGCCGATCGCGCCGAGCGCGGCGTTGTCGGTCACCATGCTGAAGACCGTGTCGGTGGCTTCTGCCACCGCGCGGGGAGACTTCGCGAGCGTGAGGCCGGCGGCGACGAGGGCCCGCGCCTTCTCGGGCGTCCGGTTGTAGCCGACGACGCCGCGGCCTGAGTCGAGCAGCCGCTTGGCCATGCGGCTGCCCATCGCGCCGAGCCCGATGAAGCCGACGGTGGCCATCAGCGCCGCGCTTCGTCGGCCACGGCGATCGCGCTGATCTCGAGCTTGCACCGGGGATGCGTGGCCAGGCGTGAGACCTCGACGGTGGTCGTCGTCGGCAGGTGACCGCCCAGATACTGGGCCCAGACGCGGTTCAGGTCGTCTTGCTCCGCGACGTCGGTGAGGAAGCGCGTCGCCGAGACGAGGTCGGCGAAGGTGCAGCCCGCCGCCTCGAGCGTCTTCTTGAGGTTCTCCATCACCAGCACGGCCTGCTCGCGCATCGTCGAGGGCAGATCGAACTCTTCCTCGCGATGCGGGTGGCTGTGATAGACCGCGGCGGCGGTGACGCCCGAGAGAAACAGGAGCTGCCCTCGGCGGACGACGATCCCCGGGGCGTATGGCATCATCACGTCGGTCCGCCGGTCGGCATGGTGAACGATCGAAATGTCCTTGGTCATCCGGTCCTCCGCGCGTCGATCACGCATCCTACCACGGGCCGACGACGCCTCCCCGTCGGGTACACTCGCATCCGTGCCGACGATCGCGGTGCTCGACGACGACGCATCGACGCGTGACGCGCTCGCCGGGATGCTTCGCGATCTGTTTCCGCTGGTGCGGGTGA
>DASRIY010000316.1:0-2579 GCA_035649755.1 Candidatus Methylomirabilota bacterium | reverse complement strand
CGGGCTCACGGGTGAAGATCGTCGCGTGCGGGCTCATCAGCCCTTCAGTGCCGCCCGACCAGATGATCGGCACGCGCTTAGCGATGGCGGCAACCCTCTGGCCGGTTCGCTCGGCGATCAAGAGCTGAAACGACAGCGTCGCCAAGGCGCGGGTGTAGTCGTTCACGCCGCCGTTCCCCTCGGTCTTGCCGAGTATGGCCACGACGTGCTCGGCACGGAACGCGCCCTGATCCAAAAGCCGCGCTCCCTCACTCACGTCGTCGGGAGCCCGCATGCCGACCTTGAATGCCTGCGCATACATGCTCGTTCTCCTCCTCCAGGCGGATCAGCCGCCCGCGTTTCGAATCAGTCGCAGCAGTCGATCCGGATCGAGCGGCATCTCGCGCACACGGACTCCGAGCGGGGCGAGCGCGTCGTCGATGGCCTCAGCGACGAGCGCCGGCACCGGGATGGCGCCGGCCTCTCCTACCCCCTTGATCCCGAGCGCGTTCAGGGGCGACGGGGTCTCGGTGTGGCCGATCTCGATGGCCGGAATCTCGAGCGCGGTCGGCATCAAGAAGTCCATGAAGGTCGTCGTCAGGGGCTGGCCGCTCGCGTCGTACACGAGGCGCTCGTAGAACGAGCCCCCCACACCCTGGGCTACGCCACCGCAAATCTGGCCCTCGACGATCATTGGATTCACCAGCGTGCCGCAGTCGTGCTGGACGACGTAGCGAAGAATCGTGAGATTACCCGTGGCAAGGTCCACCTCGACGATGGCGGCGTGGCAGCCGCTGGCGAACGTGGAGTGCGGCGGCGCGTAGTAGCCGTGCGCCTCGAGTCCGGGCTCCTCGCCCTCCAGGAGCACGGCGCCCTGGCGCGGCTTCACGAGGCGCAGCGCGGCCTCGGCCGACTCCTTGCCGTACGCGTAGCGGATCGGGTTGGCCACCGTCGCGAGCGCGCCGAGCGTCAGCTCGCGGCCCGGCGCTCCCCTGACCCGCGCGCGGCCGTCGGCCAGTTCGAGGTCGTGGGCCGAGACCTCGAGCAGGCTCGCGGCCAATCGGAGTGCCTTGTCGCGCACGGCCGTCGCGGCCCGATGGATCGCGTTGCCACTCGTCACCAGCGCGCGGCTCGCGTACGTGCCGGCGCCCCAGTTGAACTTCGTCGTGTCGCCGGTGACCACCGTTACGTCGGCGGGATCGCAGCCGAGCGCCTCGGCGGCGATCTGCGCGAACGTCGTGGCGTGGCCCTGCCCCTGGGTCGTCAGGCCCGTCGCCACCAGAACCTTGCCGCTCGGCTCGACGCGCACGTGCGCTCCCTCGTACGGGCCGATCCCTGTGCCCTCGACGTAGCAGCCGAGGCCGAGCCCGAGGTAGCGCCCGGCCCGCCGCGCCTCGGCCTGGCGCGCACGAAAGCCGCCGGCTTCGATCATCTCGAGGGCCATCGCGAGGCCGCCTGGATAGTTCCCGCTGTCGTAGCGCGTCGGTCCGCCGTCCTGGAAGGTGAGGCCCACGTCCCAGGGGAACTCATCGGGCTGGATGAAGTTGCGCCGCCGCACTTCCGCCGGCTCGAGCCCGAGCTCGCGCGCGATCAGTCCGATCACGCGCTCCATGACGAAGACGCCGTGCGGCCGGCCGGCGCCGCGATACGGCGTGACGACCGCCTTGTTGGTGTAGGCCACCTCGAACTCGACCGTGTAGTTCTTCAGGCGATAGGGTCCGGGGAGCTGCGTCGACGTGATGATGGGAACGACGATCCCGTACGGTGTGTACGCGCCCGCGTCGTGGACGAATCGGTCTCGTAATCCCAGGATCCGGCCCGCGTCGTCGAACCCGACCTCGACGTCGTGGATCTGGCCTCGCTCCTGGTTGGCGGCGACGAGGTGCTCGCGTCGGTCCTCCGTCCACTTCACCGGCCGTCCCAGCTTGATGGCCGCGTACGGAACGAGCGTCTCTTCCGGATAGAACAGCATGATCTTGGTACCGAAGCCCCCGCCCACGTCGGGCGCCACGACCTCCACGTTGAACTCGGGCAGGCCGAAGAGACGGGCGAGCCCGTTCTTGATGGGAAGCGGCGCCTGCGTCGAGTCCCACACCTTGAGAGTTTGGCGCCGGGCGTCCCACTCGGCGACGATGCCGCGCGTCTCGATCGGGCTCCCGCAGCTCCGCTCGATCGCCAGCCGCTCGCGCAGCACGTGCGGTGCGCGCGCCAGCGCCGACTCGGCGTCGCCCACGGTCTGACGAAAGCGCGCCGCGCGATTGTCCGGCACGTCCGCGTGCACGCGCGCCGTCGCCGGCGAGAGCGCGGTGCCCAGGTCGGTCACCACCGGCAGCGGCTCGTACGCGACGTCGATGAGCCCGAGCGCGTCCTCGGCCACGTAGCGATCGTCAGCCACGACCAGCACGACGATCTCGCCGACGTAGCGGACCTCGTCAACGGCGAGAGGGCGTTGCGTACGTGGATGGCTGAGCGTCGGGTGCGGAATCAAGAGCGGCGACGGCTGGTTCAGCTCGCCAAGGTCCGCCGCGGTGAGCACCAGATGAACCCCCGGCGCGCGGCGGGCGGCCGAGGCATCGAGCCGCACGATCCGCGCATGGGCA
>DASRIY010000315.1:0-12473 GCA_035649755.1 Candidatus Methylomirabilota bacterium | reverse complement strand
CATCCCGCTCATGATCGGGGCGCGCGACATGGCGTTCCCGTTCCTCAACATGCTCTCGTTCTGGGTCACCGCCAGCGCCGGCGTCATCATGCTCTCCGGCTTCTTCGTGGAGGGCGGCCACGCCGCCGCCGGCTGGACGTCATACGCGCCGCTCTCGGCGGTGCCCGCGTATACCGGTGTGAACTGGGGCCAGAACATCTGGTGCATCAGCCTGTTCACGATGGGTATCGGCTCCATGATGGGGTCGATCAACTACATCACCACGATCATCAACATGCGGGCGCCGGGTATGCGCCTCTTCCGTATGCCGCTGGTCATCTGGTCGCTCTTCATCACGGCGATCCT
Organism: Candidatus Methylomirabilota bacterium; assembly: GCA_035649755.1. Classification (GTDB taxonomy): domain Bacteria; phylum Methylomirabilota; class Methylomirabilia; order Rokubacteriales; family CSP1-6; genus AR31. Next base: position 12,128 of record DASRIY010000315.1, on the reverse strand, counting down.
TCTGCTGCTGGCGCTGCCGGTACTGACCTCGGGCGTAGCCATGCTGCTGTTCGACCGCACGCTCGGCACGAACTGGTTCAAGCCGGCCGGCGGCGGCGAGCCGCTCCTCTGGCAGCACCTGTTCTGGTACTTCGGCCATCCGGAGGTTTACATCCTGATCCTGCCGGCGATGGGCATCGCCTCCGAGATCCTGCCGGTCTTCTGCCGCAAGCCGATCTTCGGCTACCACGCGATGGCCTTCTCGATGATCGGCATCGCGTTCCTGTCGTGGATCGTCTACGGCCACCACATGTTCGTCAGCGGCATGAACCCGGCCCTCGGGATGGCCTTCACCGTGACCACGATGATCATCGCGGTGCCGTCGGCCATCAAGACGTTCAACTGGCTGGGAACGATGTGGGGCGCGCGCATGCAGTACACGGTCCCGATGCTGAACACGCTCGCCTTCGTCTCGATGTTCGTCATCGGCGGGCTGTCGGGCATCTTCATGGCCTCGACGCCGGTCGACATCTACATCCAGGACACGTACTTCATCGTCGCCCACATCCACTACGTGGTCTTCGGCGGGTCGATCTTCGGCGCCTTCGCCGCGATCTACTACTGGTTCCCGAAGATGTTTGGCCGCATGACGAACGTGGCCCTCGGCCACCTGCACTTCTGGCCGACCTTCGTGTTCTTCAACCTGACCTTCTTCCCCATGCACATCATCGGGGTCGGCGGCCAGATGCGCCGGATCTACAACCCGATGCAGTACGAGTTCCTCCAGCACCAGCAGTGGTGGAACGTGTTCATCACCTACAGTGCGCTGCTGCTTGGCCTCTCGCAGGTGCCGTTCGTGATCAACTTCTTCTGGTCCCTGTTCGCCGGCAAGAAGGCGCCGATGAACCCGTGGAACGCCAACACGCTCGAGTGGACCGCGCCCTCGCCCCCGCCGCACCTGAACTGGGGGCCGACGCTCCCGACGGTCTACCGCGGCCCGTACGAGTACAGCTCGCCGGAGTCGAAGGAAGACTTCCTGCCGCAGACGACGCCGCCGGTCGGGGCGGGCGGAGCGCGGCGGCACTGACCGGGACGGGACGACCGGTGGCCCATCGTCTGGCGCTCGCGACTCTGGCCGCGACGTGCGTGCTCATCCTCCTCGGGGGGCTGGTCACCAACACGGGCGCGGCGCTCGCGGTGCCCGACTGGCCGAGCACGTTCGGCTACAACATGATCCTCTTCCCGTGGTCGAAGATGGTCGGCGGCATCTTCTACGAGCACAGCCATCGGCTGATGGGGGCTCTCGTCGGTCTCCTCACGCTGGCGCTCGCCGCCGCCCTCTGGCGCGAGGGCGGCCGGCTGCGCCGGCTCGGCCTGCTGGCCGTTGCCGCCGTGCTCGCGCAAGGCCTGCTCGGCGGGCTGCGGGTCGTGCTCCTCCAGGACACGCTGGCGATCTACCACGGGCTTCTGGCGCAGGCCTTCTTCGCCCTGCTGGCGACGATCGCGCTCCTGACCGCGCCGCACGCGCGGACGGCGTTCGCTCCGGTCGAGCCCGCGGTGAAGACGCTGACGATCCTGGCGGCAGCGCTCGTTTATCTGCAAATCGTCTTCGGCGCGCTCCTGACCCACCGGGGTCACATCGATCTGCACCTGGCCGGGGCGGTCCTCGTGTTCGCGCTGGTGCCGATCGTGACCGCGCGGCTCCGCCGTGGCGGCGACGCGGTGGCGGTGTCGATCTCGCGGCTTCTTCTGATCCTGCTCGGCGTCCAGCTCCTGCTCGGCGTCGGAAGCTATCTGGCGCGCTTCTCGTCGCTCTGGATCCCGGGTGAGCAGCTGACAGTGATCGGCCTGCCGGTCGCGCACCGCCTCGTCGGCAGCCTCATCCTGGCCGCCGTCGTGGCCCTTGCCGTGCGCGCCTCGGGCACGGTCGCGAATCCCGAGCGGGCCGACGGGGTCGCAACCGGGCCAAACCCCGGCGAGTCGAGATCGAGTCACGTCGCCGCTTACGCCGCCCAAGAAGCGATTTCCTGGAGCCCGCGCCGATGATCCCGACCGAAGCGATCGTCGCTGCGCAGGCCCGCGACCGCCGCCGCGTCGTCGCCGACCTGATCGCCCTCACCAAGCCGCGCGTCGTGCTGATGATCCTGGTGACGACCGTCGTCGGCTACTACGTCGGTCTGTCCGGCGCGCCGGACTACGCCAAGCTCGTTCACTTGCTGGTGGGCACACTCCTGGCGGCCGGCGGGACCCTCGCGCTGAATCAGTACTGGGAGCGCGACGTGGACGCCCGGATGGAGCGCACGCGCGTGCGCCCGCTGCCGGAGGGCCGGCTCGCGCCGCTCGAGGCGCTCCTGTTCGGCACTGCGGTCACGGTCGCCGGTCTCGGCTACCTCGGGGCCTTCGTGAGCCCGATGGTGCTGCTGATGACCGCGGTCACCACGGCGGTCTACCTCTTCGCGTACACCCCGCTGAAGCTCCGGACGCCCCTGTGCACGATCGTCGGCGCGGTACCGGGCGCGCTGCCGCCCGTGACGGGCTGGGTCGCATCACGCGAAGCCTTCGGCATCGGCGCCTGGGTGCTGTTCGGCATCCTGTTCCTCTGGCAATTGCCCCACACGCTCGCCATCGCGCGCCTGTATCGCGACGACTACGCCCGCGCCGGGGTGCGGCTCTTGCCCGTCGTGGACGCCGACGGCACCAGCACCGAGCGGCAGATCGTCACCGGCTGCCTGGCGCTCCTGGCCGTGAGCCTCTTGCCCACGCTGATCGGGCTGGCCGGTCCCGTCTACTTCGTCGGGGCCTTCCTGCTCGGCACGGGCTTCTTGGTGCTCGGCACGCGCCAGGCCCTGACGCCGTCGCCGGGCTCGGCGCGGCGCGTGCTGTTCGCGTCTCTCCTGTACCTGCCGATCCTCCTGGCGCTCCTGGCCTACGACAAGGTATGACGACCGACGCGCGGAATCGACAGACGGTGCGGGTGCTGCTGACGATCGTCGCCGCGCTCGTCGTCTCGGCGTTCCTCATCGGGATCCGCTGGTGACGACCCTCACCGAGAGGCCGCCGGTTGCCCGGCGAACGAACGGGCATCGCACGCCGCCCTTGCCGCCGACGGGCGGGGGCGACGGGCCCGAGCGCGAGCCGGGACCGCGCCGGCCGCGCCTCGACAACATCCGGATCGCGATGCTGTTCCTCATCTGCGGCGAGATCATGTTCTTCGGCGGACTGATCTCGGCCTTCCTCGTCCTGCGGGTGTCCTCGGCGCTGTGGCCGCCGCCCCTCCAGCCGCGTCTGCCCATCGGCGTCACCGGCCTGAACACGCTGGTGCTGCTGGCCTCGAGCGTCGCCATGCTGGCGGCGGCGCGGGCCGCGAAGCGGGACGACACGCCGCGCCTGACGGGGCGACTCCTGATCGCCGCGGCCCTCGGAACCGTCTTTCTGATCGTGCAGGGTTACGAATGGTTCCGCCTCGTCAGCTACGGGCTCACCGTGTCGGCAGGTGCCTACGGCGGAACCTTCTACACGCTCATCGGGACGCACGCCGCGCACGTCGTCGCGGGCGTCCTGTGGGTCGGCGTGACGATTCTGCTCGCCGCGCGCGGACGGTTCACCGACGGGCGTACCGGAGGATTGAGGGCGTGCATGATCTACTGGCACTTCGTCGTCCTGATGTGGCCGGTCCTCTACGTGCTGGTGTACCTGGTATGACGCGCTGGGGATCGGCCGCGCTGGCGGTGTTCCTGAGCCCGCGTCTCGCCTGGGCGTGCGCGTCGTGCATCTCGACGCCGTTCGGTGACCAGACGTACACCTGGCCGTATCTCGGACTCATCCTGCTGCCGTTCGGTCTCATGGCGGCAGTCGTCGGCGTGCTCGCGTATCACACCGGCTATGGCCCGCGGCGCGTCAAGCAATGGATCGCGGCCCGCTTCACCGCACCAGACGATTCTCAGATCCTCAAGGAGACGACATGAGTCACGTGGCCTCGATGCACGGGGCGGTGGAACCGGCCGAGTCCCCGCTCACACCCGAGAGCTGGGGCAAGCTCGGCATGTGGATCTTCCTGGCGGGCGACGCCGTCGGGTTCGGCACGCTCCTCGCCGGCTACGGCGCGATGCGGGCGACCAGCGGCGACTGGCCCGTGCCGTTCGACGTGCTGGGTATCAACCTGACGGCCGCGATGACCTTTCTGCTCATCTGCTCGAGCGTGACGATGGTGAAGGCGCTCGAGTGGCTGGGCAAAGGCGACCGGACGCGCGCGCGGGTGCTCCTCTTCCTGACGGCGCTCGGCGGCGCGATCTTCGTCAGCCTGCAGGCCTACGAGTGGACCCACCTGATCCACCGAGGGCTCCACATCAACGGTAACCCCTGGGGCGCCTCGCTCTTCGGGACGTCGTTCTTCCTGGTCACGGGCTTCCACGGGCTGCACGTCACCGGCGGCGTCATCTATCTGCTGGCCATGATGATGGTCGTCAAGCGGCGGCCGGTGCCGGCGGCGAGCTACAACGCGGTCGAGATCGCGGGGCTCTACTGGCACTTCGTCGACCTCGTCTGGATCATGGTGTTCACCTTCATGTATCTCCTGTAGGGGGCCTGCGCCATGGCGACCGCAGAGCACAAGCATCCCAATTACATGGCGATCTTCTGGTACCTGGCGATCCTCACGGTCGTCGAGATCGGGGTGATCTACCTGCCGATCGGCAAGTTCACGATCGGCGTCTTGCTGTGCGCGCTGGCGCTGGGCAAGGCCGTGCTGGTCGCGATGTACTTCATGCACCTGAAGTTCGAGACGCGTACGCTCGGCATGGTCGCCGTCACCCCGCTGGTGATCGCGACGCTGCTGGTCTTCCTGCTGCTGCCCGACGGGTTCGCGGTCGTGAAGAGGACGGTCGGCGTCAAGGCGGCCACGACCGAGACCGCGCCGGCGAAGCACTGAGTGGTCCGTCCTGGGGCCGGCGGCGTGAGCGATGGAGCGGATTGCCACATCGCTGAGCCGGGCGCTGCGGCTCCGGTGTCCCCGTTGCGGAGAAACCCCGCTCTTCCGCGGCTGGTTCACGATGGCCGAGTCGTGCGTTCTCTGCGGACTCCGGTTCGAGCGCGCGCAGGGCTACTTCGTCGGCGCGATCTACGTGAACTATGGGGTGACCGCGGTCCTCGCCCTCGGCCTCTTCTTCCTACTCTGGGGCTTTACCACGCTCTCCACGGCGGCCGAGCTGGCGCTGGTGCTGCCGGTGGTGATCGTGTTCCCGCTGTGGTTCTTCCGGTACAGCCGGAGCTTCTGGCTCGCGATCGAGTGGCTGATAAATCGAGAGCCCTGAGGTGCTCGCGGCGGCTGGCGGCGGCCTGCGTGGCCGTGCTCGCGCTCGCGCCGCCGGCCGGCGCCTACGAGGCGATCACCGTCAAGGACGGCGGCACCGTGAGCGGTGTCGTGAAGTTCGCCGGCGCGCCCCCGACCCTGAGCCCCATTCCCGTGAACAAGAATCGCGACGTGTGCGGCGACCAGAAGCCGTCCGAGGCGCTGGTGGTCGGCCCGAACGGGGGCGTCCGGGACGCCGTGATCATGATCGAGGGCGTCGCCCGCGGCAAGAAGGCGACCGGCGACGTCATCGTCGACAACCGGAACTGCGTCTTCGTCGGTCACGTGACGGCGGTGGCCCCCGGCGATCGGGTGCGGGTGCGCAACCAGGATTCGATTCTCCACAACACCCACGGCTATCTCGGCCAGCCCACCGTCTTCAACCTGGCGCTGCCGAACAAAGACCAGATGATCGACATCACCAAGCGGCTCAACAAGTCGGGCGTGGTGCGGGTGCTGTGCGACGCGCATCCGCACATGTTCGCGTGGATGCTCGTCCACGATAGCCCGTACGTCGCGGTGACCGACGCCTCCGGCGCGTTCCGCATCGGCGACGTGCCGCCCGGGACGTACAAGGTCACCATGTGGCACGCCGGTTTCCGGCCCAAGGGCAACGACAAGGACGGGCGGCCCCTCTACGACGAGCCGCGGAGCGTGACAAAAGAGCTGACGATCGCGCCCAAGGGCACGGCGACGGTCGAGTACGAGCTGCGCTGACGTAGTGCGAGCCGCAGGCCGTCGCGGGGCTGGGGCCCCGCCGGCCGAGGCGAGCATTAGATGGAGAGACAGGGGGATTTCATGTTCAAGCACATCTGCGTTCCGGTTGACAACTCGGATCACTCGAACCGCGCCATCGACGTGGCGGTCGAGCTCGGCCGGACGAGCGGCGCCCGACTGACCGGCATCCACGTGTACGCCGCCCGGCTGCACGACTACCGGTTCAAGCAGATGGAGTACACGCTGCCCGAGGAATACAAGGACGAGACCGAGCTCGAGCGCCAGCGGAAGATCCACGACTCGCTGATCGCGATGGGGCTTCAGCTCATCTCCGAGTCGTACCTGGACGTGATGGCCAAGAAGGCCCAGGAAGCCGGCCTCGACTTCGAGCCCAAGATGATCGACGGCAAACACTACAAGGTCCTCATCGAGGACACCCAGGCCTCCGGCTACGACCTGGTGGTGATGGGCGCCCTCGGCATGGGCGCGGTGAAGGACAGCCAGCTCGGCTCGGTCACCGAGCGGTTCGTCCGCCGCGTGAATCGCGACACGCTGATCGTGCGCAACACCGACGCGTCTCCAGATAAGCAGGGCGCGATCGTCGTCTGCCTCGACGGCTCGCCGCAGTCCTTCAACGGCCTCCGCCTCGGCATCGAGCTCGCAACGGCACTCCACCGGCCGCTCCAGGCGGTGGCGGTCTATGACCCGTATCTGCACTACGCGATGTTCAACGGCATCGTGGGCGTGCTGAACGAGAAGGCGTCGAAGATCTTCCGCTTCAAGGAGCAGGAGCAGCTCCACGAGGAGATCATCGATACCGGCCTCGCCAAGATCTACCAGTCGCACCTCGAGATCGCCCGGAAGCTCGCGGCCGACTCGGCGGTGGAGCTGGCCATCACGCTGCTCGACGGCAAGTGCTTCGAGAAGATCCTGACCTTCGTCCGCAAGGAGCAGCCGTGGCTTCTCATCCTCGGGCGGGTCGGCGTGCACTCGGACGAGAACGAGGTGGATCTCGGCTCCAACACCGAGAACATTCTTCGGCTGGCGCCCTGCAACGTGCTGCTGACCGGCGGCAAGTTCTACCCGCCGCTCGACGTCAAGGCCGAGGAGATCATCTCCTGGACGGAGGAGGCCGAGGCGCGGATGGAGCGCGTGCCGCCGCAAGTGAAGGGCGTCGCGCGCACGGCGCTCCTGCGCTACGCGATCGAGCAGGGTCACACCGTCGTCACCAACAAGGTCATCGACGAGGCCATGGCCATCTTCATGCCGACCCGGATGGCCGAGCGCATGCAGATCCTGGCCGAGGACGTGGCGGTCGCGCAGCTGAGGACCGAGTCCCAGGCGGTGACGGCCATCTGCTCCGTGTGCGGCTACACGGTGAAGGGTCCCAATCCGGTCGTCACGTGCCCGGTTTGCAAAGCCGGCGCCGACAAGTTCCAGACGATCTCGCGGGAAGCGGTCGAGGCCATCGCGACCCAGGAGGGCGGGATCGAGTCGGAGGAAGCGCTGCCCGGCGTCCAGGTGAAGTGGTCCGCCGACGCGCGCGACGCGCTCCGCGAGGTGACCGACGCGTATCTGCGTCGGCGCGCCAAGGCGCGGGTGGAGAAGTACGCGCGCTCGCGGAAGATTCCGGTCATCACTTGCCAGCTGGCGCTGCCGATGATCGAGGAGACGGTGGGTCGCGAGAAGCTCGGCGCGGGCTGGGACACGCTGCTCGCCAAGACGAAGTTCGAGCCCGCCGAGACGCCGGCGGCGGTGCCGCGGGAAGACGGCGCGCGCTTCGCGTGGACCGAGGACGCGACGGCGCGGCTCAACCGCGTACCCGCCGGGTTCATGCGCGACATGACGCGCGAGGAAGTGGAGCGTGTCGCTGCCGCCAAAGGCGTCACCACTATCGATCTCGCGGTGTGCGAGGAGGGGATCGGGCACGCTCGCGAGACTATGAACGAGGTCATCGCGGGGTACGTGTCGAACAAGAAACCGCGATAGGCGCGGGGGTGGGGGCGGGAGTGCCTGCCGGAATCCGACTGCTTCATTCCGGGGCCGGCCACGCCTCTTGCTTCACGTGATGGCAACGCTGACTACACGGATTCCGGCAGGCACTCCCCGCCCCACCCCCGCGCCTCCATGGGTCCCAACCGCCACGCCCCTCGAAGCTTCGCGTCGGTCCTCGGATCGTGACTGATTCTGCGTCGCCTCGTCCCGGGTCGTCGGCGTCGCTGGCGGCGTCCACGGACCATTCGGCGGAGAACATGAGCCCGGCGGTCACGACGCCGCGGGGTGCGTCTGCGGCGGCGGGGACTCCGTATACGGCGTATTCGGTGTCTTGGAATTTGACGCAGAGATGCAATCTGGAGTGCTCGCATTGTTATATGTCGGCGTTTGCGGGGGCTGATACGCGGGGGGAGCTGTCGACGGCGGAGTGCCGGCGGGTGATGGACGAGATCGCGCTCGTCAATCCCAACGTCTTTTTGATCCTTACCGGCGGCGAGCCGCTGCTCCGCAAGGACATCTGGGACATCGCCGCCTACGCTGCGGAGAAGAAGTTCACGACGGTGCTGGGCACCAACGGCGTGCTGCTGCGCGAGCCGGAGGCAAAGCTCATGCGCGCGCACGGCGTCCTCGGCGCGTCGATCAGCCTCGACTCGACCGACAAGGCCAAGCACGACGCGTTTCGCCACCTGCCGGGCTCGTGGGACGCCGCGCTGCGGGCGACCCGCGTCCTGAGCGACGCCGGACTCGACTTCTCGCTGCACATGTCGGTGACCGACTGGAACGTGACCGAGGTCCCGGCGATGATCGATCTCGCGAAGGAGCTCGGCGCGAAGGTGCTGAACTTCTTCTTCCTCGTGCGGACCGGCCGCGGCAAGAACCTGACCGACATCGATGCCGCGGCCTACGAGCGCATCCTGACCTATTTAGCGCGGGTCCAGGGCGTTGGCGGCGGCCCACCGTCGTTCGTGAAGGCGCTCTTCGGGCTCGGCGAGCGCAAGAGCCCGGAGAAGTTCGAGGACCCGTGGTCGGTGCCGGTGGGTCGCGCCGACGGGCTTCTGATCCGCGCCAAGTGCGCCCCGCACTTCCGCCGCATCCTCTACGAAATGAACCCGTCCTCGCCGCTCCTGCGCAACTACGCCCACGGCTCGTGCCCGGCCGGCAAGTACTACTGTCGGATCACGCCGGAGGGCGACGTGACGCCGTGCCCCTACATGCCGGTGGCCGCGGGCAATCTGCGCGAGGCATCGTTCGCGGACCTGTGGCGGACGGCGCCGGTGTTCGGCGACCTGCGCGATCCCCGGCTCGGCGGACGCTGCGGCGCCTGCGAGTTCTCGAAGATCTGCGGCGGCTGCCGCTGCCGGGCCTACGCGACGCACGGCGACTACCTCGCGGAGGACCCGGCGTGCGGCTACCAGCCCGGGGCCCACGGCGGCGCGACGATCGATCTGCCGGCGTCGCTCACCTTCGGGCTGCCGGTCAACTACGAGCTCGTCTGGGACGAGGCGGCGCGCGCGCGGCTCCAGGCGATTCCCTCCTTCGCGCGCGGCATGGTGATCAAGGCCGTCGAGGCCTACGCGCGAGGTCGCGGGGAGACGACGATCACCCCGGAGCTTCTGGCGGACGTGCGCTCGAAGTGGGGCTCGCGGTTCCGAGCCCAGCCATGAGGAACCGCTTCCAGGTCGCGGCGCGCGCGTACCTGACCTACGGCATCATCTACTGGATCGGCGGCGTCTATCTCGCCGCGCACGGCATCGGCGTCAGGGGCGAGCGCGTGATGCAGGCCGGCGTGGTGTGGATCGTTCTGGGGCTGGTCTTCGTGGTGGCCGTCCCATATCTCCTGGCGCATCGCCGGGCGTGGTTCGAGCGCTGGGTGCTCTCCCGCCGCGACTTCGCGCGAGTCCTCACCTTGTTCATGGCTCTACGAGCGTGGCACGTCCTGAAGGTCGTCCTGCGGCCGGAGACAGCGACGGTGTCCGCGCCCTGGGGCGGCGACATCACCTTCCGCGCGGGCGCGATCGTATTCCTGCTCGTCACGGTGATCGCGCTCGCGCTGATCGGGCGCGCGGCCTGGGCCGAGAAGACCGCGTGAAGCGCTACCGGGACGTGGCGGGAGACGGCGGCTCGAACATCGCGGGCCAGGTCGAGGCCCAGCAGGGCCAGCTCCGGAAGCGGCTCGCGTCAGTCGCGTCGGTCGTCGCCATCGTGTCCGGCAAGGGCGGCGTCGGCAAATCGGCGCTCACCGCGAATCTCGCGTGCTGCCTGGCGCTCGACGGATGGAGGGTGGGCGTCCTCGACGCCGACCTGAACGGTCCGACCCAGGCGAAGATTCTCGGCGTGCGCGGCCGGCAGCTCGTCATGGCCGACGGCGGCGTCGACCCGCCGGCGACCGCGCTTGGCGTGAAGGTGATGTCGATGGATCTCCTGCTGGCCGGCGACGCGGCGCCGCTCACCTGGGATTCACCGCTCCAGGAGGAGGCGCACACGTGGCGCGGCGCCATGGAGGCCAACGCGGTCCGCGAGTTCCTGGCCGACACGAACTGGGGCGAGCTGGACGCGCTGCTGCTCGATCTGCCGCCCGGGACCGATCGGCTGGCCACCATCGCGTCGCTGGCGCCGGCGCTTCACGGAATCATCGTGGTGACGATTCCGTCCGAGGTGTCGCAGCTGGTCGTCCGCCGATCGGTGACCGCGGCCGCCGCCACGAAGGTGCCGGTGCTCGGGCTCGTCGAGAACATGGCGGGACTCTTTCCCGGGCCCGATGCCTCCCGGCTCGCCGCCGACGCGGGGATTCCGTTCCTCGGGACCGTGCCGTTCGATCCGGCCTTGTCGGTTGCCGCTGATCGCGGAGAAGCCTTCGTGGCCGCCTCACCGGGACGCGAATCGGCGCAGGCGCTGAAGCGGATCGCGGGAGAGGTTCGAGCCGCCCTCGCGCCTCGGCGGGCGTGAGCGCCCGCGCGAGGCGTCGAGGGGTCTAGCTTAGTTGCAGGCGGCCTTCGGGTCCGGGCTGTAGCCCGCGACCTTGTAGGTCGTGGCGAAGTCGTCGGCCCAGCCCTTGGGCTTGATCTGGCCGATGCGGGTCTCACCGTCCCAGGCGATGACGTGCGCTCCGTCCGCGAGCTGGGCAACGTTGGCCTTGCCCCTCACGAAGTCGGCTGTCAGCGCCTTTGGAACGAAGGCGGCGGCCGTCTCGTGCACCGCAGGCTGGCCGCTCGCCGGCTCCGCCTTCAGGTAGCTGACGATGACCGTGAACCCATCGACGCTCGGGTCCTTGAGCAGGTCGTTGGTCGCCATCGACCGCAGAAGATGCGGCACGTAGCGCGAGAACATCGCCGAGATGCGCTCCTGGGGGGTCAGACGGCCGAACTCGGGCGACGGCTGCTGGTCGACGGTGACGTTGAGTGAGAGGTATCGGGTGTCCCCGTCGACGTGCTTGGGCTTGTAGAAGCCGATGCCTTCCTTCTTGACCTCGAGCCAGGGCATGCAGTGGAACACCTTCGCGTTCAGGTCGCGGAGCTGCCCCTGGTACTTCTGGGCAAGCCCGCGCCCCTTCTCCGAGGTGTACCTGTCGGCCTGGAGAACGCGGTCCGTCGGCGGGTCCGCGGCCAGGGCGCCCTGGGCACCAAACGAGACGACCATCACTGCCGCGGCCACTGAACGAATCGCGCGAGCGAGCCTGATGTTTGTCATACCTGACACCCGTGGCATGCGCCGTGCCAGGAGGCACGGGAGTCTAAGGCCGCGGAACGCAGCGGGTTCTGGGGCAGCCAGCCACGCGCGAGCAGCCAAACTGCCCCCTGAATCGTCAGACCGGTGCCTGCGTGCCCGAGCCCTGGATTAGCGCTCGAGGATCTGGTCCTGGTTGACCGTCACGGGACGGCCGAACCAGTTCTGGCTCTGGGCCAGAGCGACGTCGGTCTTCGTCACCGTCGCGCCGGAGTCCCCGCGGTTCTTCATCGAGAAGTCGAAGTGGTCCTTGGACGCGAAGTGGCTCGTGTTCGACCGCCAAGTTTGCCACTCCTCGCTGGTGGCGCAGCCGCCCACGAGCAGGAGCGACGTTCCCATCACCACCATTCGCCAGTTCTTGCTGCCG
>DASRIY010000314.1:0-19025 GCA_035649755.1 Candidatus Methylomirabilota bacterium | reverse complement strand
GGAGAAGGTCCGCGACAAGCTCCTGGGACAGATTCCGCTCAAGCGCTTCGGAACGGCGGAGGAAGTGGCGCGCGCGGTCACCTACATCGTGTCGTCGGACGGCGACTACATCACCGGCGCGGAGCTCTCGATCAACGGCGGGCTGCTGATGTGACGAGCGCGGCCCAGAGCCGCGCGGCCTGGGCGGCCATGGCCCACGGCCCGAGCACCAGCGCCGCCACCGAGCTTGCGGGGCGCCGTTCCTCGTAGACGACGGGCGCTTTCGACGGCATCACCCACGCCTCGCCCGACAGCACTTCCTCGCCGCGCTGGTTCACGCACACGGTCCGAAGCCGCGCGCGATTGCGCTCGCGCAGCACCTCGAGCACATCGACCCGCGCCGTGATCGTGTCGCCCGCCCGCACCGGCTTCACGAACTTGAGGCTCTGCGACAGGTAGATCGCGCCCGGCCCGGGCAGCCGCGTCCCGATGACCGCCGAGATCAGGCCCGCCGTGAAGATGCCGGGCGCGATGGGCGACTCGAAGGGTGTCGTCGCCGCGTAGGCGGTGTCGCTGTGCACGGGGTTGAGGTCGCCCACCGCGTCGATGAAGCTCGCGATGTCGTCCTGCTCGACCACGCGCGACATCTCGGCGCGGTCGCCCGGGCGCAGCTCCGCGATCGTCTTGCCGATCATCGCGGCCCCTTGTCACCGAGGCGCCGGAGCGCCGCGGTGATGGTCTCCTCGAGCCGCTCGATCCGCTCCTCGAGCTCGACGATCTGCTTGGCCACCGCGGTCACCTGGCTCCGCGAGGGGAGATTGAGCGCCTGCAGCGCACTCTCGACCTGCTGATCGGCGGCGCGCTTCAACGGGCCCTGCGCGACGAGAAACTGGTCGAGCGACTGCCCCATCATCTTCGCGAACTGCTCGGTGCCCATCGTCTGGCCGAGCACCTTCGACCAGGCCTCGATCCACTGATCGAGGAACTGCTTCCACTGCGTGACGAGCTCGGGCGTGGCCGGCGTCTGCGCGAAGAGCTTCGCCCAGGTCTGCACCCCCTGGTCGAGCACGGGTCGCCAGAAGGCCGTCGGGTCGGGCGGCGCGGCGGGTGCGGGCGGCGTGACGAGGCGGGCCCACGCCTGCGCCCCTTCCTCGAGCTGCTTGCGCCATTGCTCGAACAGCTGGTTCGGCCCGGGAGCGTCTGCCATCACTTCAAATTCTAGCGCCCGCTGACGCTGTGCGTCAACGGGGGCGGACGTCGATCTACGAGCGTGCCCCGAGCCAGCCGGAAACCTTCGGCCAGCAGTGAACGGCCGCTCCCCGTCCGGCGATGAGCGAGATGTGACCGCCCGGCAGCTCGACGTACTGCTTGTCGCTGCTGCCGACGGCGTCGATGAGCGCCTGGACGCACGCGGGCGGCGCGATGTAGTCCTCCTTCGCGCCGACGACGAAGATCGGGCACGTGATGCGCTCGAGCTTCACCGGCCGGCCGCCCATGACGAGCTCGCCGCGATGGAGCCTGTTGTCCTGATAGAAGTCGCGCACCCAGTGACGGAAAAACTCACCGGGGAAGGCGACGTACTCGTTCGCCCACTTGGAGAGCGCCTGGAATCCCTCGACGTACTTGTCGTTCCACAGGTTCCACCAGAGGTTCAGGTTGGTCGAGAGGTCCATCGTGGGCTTGAGGAGCTTGAAGCCCGCCTTGACCAGATCGGCGGGCACCGAGCCCAGGGTGTCCACGAAGCGGTCGACGTTGAAGTACTCCTTGCCGAGCCAAAGACCGAACAGCCCCACCTTCGTGAAATCGATGGGACCGGCCATGTTCACGAAGTTCTTCACGGGTATTTCGGGATGCGTGGCGACGAACGAGGCCGAGATGGGCGCCCCCATGCAGTAGCCGAGCACGGAGAGCTCGTCGGTCCCGGAGGTCTCCAGCACGCGCCGAGCCATGCGCGGCAGGATCTTCGTCACGCAGTCCTCGACCGTCAGGTCGTTGTCCTCCGGGCCGAAGACGCCCCAGTCGAGCATGTAGAAATCGAATCCCTGACGCGTCATGTGCTCGACGAAGCTGCCGCCCGGCAGCAGGTCGAAGATGTACGGACGGCTGATGCCGAGATTCGGGACGAACAGGACCGGCGTGCGGTGCCTGCGCGAGGACTCGTAGCGATAGAGCCTCGACTTGTTCCGCTTGTAGACCTCGACGCGCGGCGTCTGTCCGGTCCGCGGCTCGACCGGGTTCGTGAGCAGGCCGTGGAAGTTCTGCAGCCGGCGGAAGCCTCTCTCCAGCTCTTCCTGCCACCGTTTGACCGTCTCCGGAGACGGCTCGCCGGCGCCCTCGCCGGTGAATCGCTCGACGACGTCGGCGAAGCGCTCCTGCCCCATGATCCTTCTCCGCTACATCTGGAACATCGAGGCGAGCTTCATGGCCAGACCCATATCGCCCTTCACCTTCAGCTTGCCCGACATGAAGAGCATCTGACCGGACTGCTTGCCGGACAGCATGTCGAGCCAGTCCTGCGACGCGATGGAGAGCGTCAGGTTCGGGCTCGTGCCGGCCCCGGGCTTCACCATGCACGCGCCGTCCTTGATGACCGCGTGCCACGTCCCGCCGCCGTCGCCGCTCACGTCGTACTGGATCACCGCGTTCGTCCCGGCGGACTTGTCGGCCCGGAACCGCCCCGCCATCGCCTCGAACGTCTCTTTTACCGTTGGCATTGTTCGCTCCTTTTCGTCAAAACGTGAAGAGGTCCATGCCTCCCGTCACCGTCAGCACGGCGCCCGTGATGTAGCGAGCGCGCTCGGAGCACAGGAATGCGACCGCATTCGCCACGTCCTCGGGCTCTCCCTCGCGCTGCATCGCCACGCGCTTGACCATCCGCTCATACAGCGGACTCAGCTTGGCGTTGGGCGCGATGATGCCCGGCGCGATCGCGTTGCACGTGACGTTGTACCGGGCACCCTCGAGGGCGACTGACTTCGCGAAGCCGATCAGTCCGATCTTGCTCGTCGAGTAGGCGGTCTGGCCGAAGCCTCCCATGAGGCCGGCGATCGAGGCCATGCAGACGATGCGGCCCCACTTGCGCTCGCGCATCCCCGGGAACACCGCCTTCGTCACCTTGTAGGTCCCCGTCAGGTTCACGGCGAGGTTCAGCTCCCAGTCCTCATCCTTCATGTCCTTGAGCTGGGCCACTGTGTAGATGAGGCCGGCGTTGTTCACGCAGATGTCGACGGGGCCGAGGTCGCGCTCGACACGGGCGACGACGTCCGCGATCTGGGCCGATTCGCGGATGTCGCACGCGTAGCCGCGGGCACGTCCGCCTGCCGCCTCGATCTCGCCGGCGGCGCCGGCCGCGCCGTCGCCGTCGAGGTCGACGATCGCGATCGGGCAGCCCTCGGCGGCCAGCGTCATGGCATCGGCCTTGCCGAGGCTCCGAGCGCCGCCGGTGACGAGCGCGACGCGGCCCCGGATGCCCAGGTCCATGCGTCTATCTCCCCTTGAAGCTCGGCTCGCGCTTGGCGAAGAACGCCTGGATGCCCTCCGAGGCGTCTTCCGTCTTCAGCGACTTGAGGAACGCGCGCACCTCGATGTCGATCGCCTTGTCGATCGGGGCCTCGAGCCCCTCGTCGACCGCCTCGATGATGAGGCGGGTCGCGATCGGCGGCCGCTTGGCGATCTCGCGCGCCAGCGCCTTCGCCTCGTTGAGGGTCTCGCCTTCCTTCGTGAGCCGGTTGACGAGGCCGAGCGCCAGGCATTCCGACGCCGGCACCTGCGTGCCCATGATGAGGAACTCGAGCGCCTTGGTGCGGCCGACCAGGCGCGGCAGACGCTGCGAGCCACCGAAGCCCGGCGTGATGCCGAGGTTCGACTCGGTCTGCCCCATCCGCGCCGTGTCCTTCAGGAGCCGGAAGTGACAGGCCATCGCGATCTCGCAGCCCCCGCCGAGCGCGTGGCCGTTCATGGCCGCGATGACCGGCTTGGGGAACCGCTCGATGCGTCTGACGACGGCGTTGCCGAAGCGAATGAAGGTGTCGACGTCGCCACCGGAGAAGGCCGAGCCCAGGTCGGCGCCCGCGCAGAAGATCCGGTCGCCCGTTCCGGTGATGATGATTGACCGGACGCCATCGTCGTCCTCGATCGAATTGAGCGCTGCGTTCAGCTCGCGCATGAGCGGCTCGCTGATGGCGTTGGCCGGCGGCCGGTTGAGCGTGATGATCGCGAAGCTTTCCTCGCGCGCGAACAAGAGGGTCTCATACGCCATGGGCACAGACTCCCTGGAGGAAGATGGTCGCGACCGGATCGGCCGCTTCGGTGAGGCGATACGCGCGCTTGCCCAGCACCCACGAGGTGGCCATCTGGTCCATCGCTCCGAACAGCATCTTGGTGGCGATCTTCACCGGCAAATCGCGCCGGATCTGGCCGGAGGCGGCGCCCTCCTCGAGCACGTCGTTGATCACCGTGAAGTACGCGGAGACTTCGTGGGCCGACGCCCCGCGGAAGAACTTCTGCCCCTGGCGCAGCTCGACCTGCACCACTTCCGCGAGCTCGGGGTTGTCCTCGAGCACCTTGAAGTGCAGCGCCACGATCTTCCGGATCTTCGCCAGAGGATCGCGCTCGGCGGCGACCTCGCGGCGGACCGACGCCACCCACTCCGCCATCCGCTCCCGGAAGAGGGTGACGAGGATCTCGTCCTTGGTCTTGAAGTAGAGGTAGATCGTGCCGCTGGCGATGCCCGCCTCGCGCGCGATGTCGGAGACGCGCGAGTTGTAGTAGCCGTTACGCGCGAAGACGCGAATCGCGGCGTCGATGATCTGTTGGGGCTTGTCGGGATCGCGCATGAAGTCTGACTGAACCGCCGTTCATTTTACGGGCGCCCGGCGGGAGACGCAACTTCGGCCCCCTGAAAGACGCCGCGGCGGCGCTCACGCGCCGCCCTGGAACACCTCGCGGCGGCGCACGCTCCGCTGGAACTCGACGTAGCCCTGTCGCGTCATCCCTGGGACGGCCTTCGCCATCACCTCGCGAGCGCCGGCGGCGCCGTCCCAGAGCAGATCCACGACCATCGCGGCCATGGCCCGTGCCGGCATCACGTAGGCGAGGTGCTTGTCGACGATCTCGTAGTCCGCCGAGTGTCCCGTCCCCCGCGCGCCGCCCATGTAGGGATGGACCACTGGGATCACCTGGCTCAGGTCGCCCATGTCGGTGGATCCGGCCCGGTGCCCCGCCTCGCCGCAGGCGCCCGCCCCGAAGATGGCATCGGCGTTCCGCTGGAACAGGCGCGCCAGCGTGGCGTCGGTGCGGAGCGGCAGGTAGCCCGGCAGCGTCTCGATCTCCACGGTGGCGCCCAGCGCCAGGGCGCCGGCCTTCAGCGCGCGATCGACCTTCAGATTGGCGTCGCGGATGCCCTCGAGGGTGCGCCCGCGCACGTAGCTCTCGATCCGCGCCTCGCCGGGGATGACGTTCACCTGCGAGCCCCCGTGGGTCAGGATGGGGTGCACGCGAATCGTGTCCTCGTCGCGGAAGGTCTCGCGCTGCGCATTGATCGCGGCGAGCGCGATCTGCGCCGCGTAGAGCGCATTGATCCCGGCGTGCGGCGCCCCGCCCGCGTGCGCCGCGCGTCCCACGAAGCGGGCGGTCTTTCCGAATCGCCCGTTGTTCGATCCGGGCACGCACGCCGGGCCGTCCTCGGGGCGCGACGTCGTGTGGATCATCATCGCGAGATCGACGTCGTCCAGGTGGCCGAGGCGCAGAAGCTCGCACTTGCCGCCGAGGAACTCGAGCCGTCCGGCGCGCACCTCGTTGAGCCGCCACTCGAGATCGCCGCCCTCCTCGGCGGGCACGGCCATGAACGTCACCCGGCCCGCGAGGTGCTCGAAGGCGCCCGCCCCGAGAAGGCCGATCGCCGCGCCGACGAGCCCCGCGATCTGGGCGTTGTGGCCGCACGCGTGCGCGGCGCCCGTCACCGGGTCCGCCTCCGGGTGTCCGGTGACCCCGAGGGCGTCGAGCTCGCCGATGAGGGCGAACGTCGGCCCGGCCCCGGCGCCGCCGGAGACGTCCGCGCGAACGCCCGTCAAAGCGAGGCCGGTTCGCGCCACGAGACCGAGGCGGCGAAATTTCTCCGCGACGAGGGTCGAGGTCTTCAGCTCCTTGAAGCCCAGCTCGGGGTGGCGGCGGATGGTCTCGCCGACACCGACGATCTCATCGGCGTGGCGCTCGATCGTCTCGCTGACACGCTGCTTCAGCTCGTCCCGGGTCATGGACGACGTTCTCCTCCCCCGTTCGTCGGGTCTGGCGTAGGATAAGCCGATCCCGCGCCCCGGCGCGGGCAATTCGATCCCAGGAGAGGCTCATGAAGGCAGCGGCAGCCGTTGCGGAAATTCTCAAGCGTGAAGGCGTGAAGTTTCTCATCGGGTATCCGGTCAACCCGATCATCGAGGCGGCCGCCGAGGCGGACATCCGGACGATCATCGTTCGCCAGGAGCGGACCGGGCTCCACATGGCCGACGCCGTCAGCCGCATCTCGTCGGGCGACCGGGTCGGTGTCTTCGCGATGCAGCACGGGCCGGGATCGGAGAACGCGTTCGGCGGCGTCGCCCAGGCCTACGGTGACTCCGTGCCGATCATCGTGCTCCCCGGCGGCTATCCGCGCCGCATCACGAACATCCAGCCGAACTTCAACTCGTTTCTGAACTTCCAGCACGTGACCAAGTGGTGCGAGCAGGTCATCGTGCCCGACGCGGTCGTGGACGCGATGCGCCGCGCCTTCACCCAGGTCAAGAACGGCCGGCCGCGGCCGGTCCTGATCGAGTTCCCGACCGACCTGCTCCGTGAAGAGGTCGCCGAGCCCATCCAGTACACGCCGACACCGCGCCTGCGCTCGGCGCCCGACCCCCGCGACGTGTCGCGGGTGGCCGAGGCCCTGGTGGCCGCGGAGCGCCCGGTTATCTATGCGGGCCAGGGTGTGCACTACGCGCGGGCGTGGCAGGCTCTGCGCGACCTCGCCGAGCTTTTGGAGGCGCCCGTCACGACGAGCCTTCAGGGCAAGAGCGCGTTCCCCGAGAACCATCCGCTCTCGCTCGGCTCCGGCGGCCGCTCGATCAGCAAGCAGCTCAACCATTTCCTCAAGAACGCCGACCTGATCTTCGGAATCGGCTGCAGCTTCGCCACGACCAACTACGGCGTCACCATGCCGAAGGGCAAGCGCATCGCGCACGCGACGCTCGACGCGACCGACATCAACAAGGACGTGCCGGCCGATCTCGCGCTGGTCGGCGACGCCGGGCTCACGCTCCAGGCCCTGATCGTCGAGGTGAAGGATCGTCTGAAGGGCGGGCCCCGCGGCCGCTTCTCGGCCGTCACCCAGGAGATCAAGAATCTCAAGAGCGAGTGGCTGGCCCAGTGGACGCCGCGGCTCACCCAGGACACGAAGCCCCTGTCGCCCTACCGCGTCCTGTGGGACCTGATGCACACGGTCGACGTTGCCAACACGATCATCACGCACGACGCCGGCAGCCCGCGCGACCAGATCTCGCCGTTCTGGGAGCCGGTCGCGCCGCTGAGCTACATCGGCTGGGGCAAGACCACCCAGCTCGGCTACGGCCTCGGCCTGGCGATGGGCGCAAAGCTGGCGGCGCCCGAGAAGCTCTGCGTGAATGTCTGGGGCGACGCGGCCATCGGCTTCACCGGGATGGACTTCGAGACCGCCGTGCGGGAGCGCATTCCCATTCTCTCGATTCTGTTGAACAACTTCTCCATGGCGATCGAGCTCAAGATCATGAAGACCGCGACCGCCAAGTTCCGCTCGACCGACATCAGCGGCGACTACGCCGCGATGGCCCGGGCCTTCGGCGGCCACGGTGAGCGTGTGAGCGAGCCCGCCGAGATCGTGCCGGCCATCCGGCGCGCCATCCGCAAGACCCAGGAGGGCACGCCCGTGCTGCTCGAGTTCCTCACCGAGAAGGCCGAAGACTTCTCGATGTTCTAGACGGCGCCGATGCAGATCAAGTACCGGATCGGCATCATGCCCGGGCCGTGGCCGACCACCTCGCCGGCCGACGGGCTCGATTTCTTCTGGAAGCTCATCGACGTCTGCGAGCAGACGGCCATCGACTCCGTCTGGTTCTCGGACCGGCTCTCCTCACCCACGCCGGTCCTCGAGCCGATGACCACGATGGCCGCGGTAGCCGCGCGGACACAGCGGCTCAAGTTCGGCCCGAGCGTGCTGGTGGCGCCCTTCCGATCCCCCGTGCTGGCCGCGCGGCAGCTCGCGATGCTCGATTACATCTCGGCGGGGCGCGTGCTCCCGGCGGTCGGCATCGGCGTCGAGCAGGAGCGCGAGTTTCTGGCGGCGGGCGTCCCGTTCCGGGAGCGCGGGCGCCGGACCGACGAGGCCATCCGGATCATGCGGCAATGCTGGGAGGAGCCCGAGGTTACGTACGCGGGCGAGTTCTGGCGCCTCGATCGCATCACGGTGCTGCCGCGTCCTCTCCAGCAGCCGATGCCGCTGTGGATCGGCGGCAACAGCGAGGCCGCGATGCGGCGGGCCGGTCACCTCGGTGACGGCTGGATTCCGTCGTTCATCACGCCCGAGCAGTTTCGCATCGGCGTCGACAAGACGCTGACCTTCGCGGCCGGGGCGGGCCGCGAGGTGCCCGGGGACCACTTCGGGTCCCTCGTGAACTTCTGCCTCGACCCCGACCCGGCGGCGGCGCGCGCGCTCGCGCTTCCGTTCATCCCGCGCGGGCGAGCCGACGCGCCCACGCTCGAGGCGTGCACGGCGTTCGGCCCGCCGGAGCTGGTGGCCGAGCGCCTGGAGCAGTACGTGCGGGGCGGCGGCTCGAAGTTCGTGCTACGGCCGTTGTGTCCGCCGGAGCGGATGCTCGATCAGCTCGCCGAGCTCGCGGCCGAGGTCGTGCCCGCGTTTCACGCCCGCTGAGGCTCGCCGCGGGGCTGGGGCCCCGCCGGCCGAGGCGCGCCGCGGAAGTGCGCGCTGCAGGCCGTCGCGGGGCTGGGGCCCCGCCGGCCGAGGCGCGCCTATGAACTATGAACTCAGGATCTGGAGCAGGAGCTCCGGGTCCACGTTGCCGCCCGAGAGCACCACGCCCACGCGCGCCCCGCGCGAGACCCCGAGCTTGCCGCTCAGCGCCGCGGCCGCGCCCACCGCGCCGGTCGGCTCCACGATGATGCGGGCGCGCAGCGCCAGGAACTTGACCGTCGCGACGATCTCGGCGTCGCTCACGAGCGCGACGCCCGTCAGGTTCTGTTGAAGGATCGGGAACGTCAGCTCGCCGGGCGATTGCGGACGGATCCCGTCGGCGATGGTCGGCGGCGGTGGAATCGTCACCCGCTCGCCCTTCTGCAGCGACAGGAAGGTATCGTTCGCGGTGTCCGCCTCGACGCCGACGACGGTGATCTTCGGTGACAGGCTCCGCGCGACCGTGCTGCAGCCCGCCATGAGCCCGCCGCCGCCGACCGGCGTCACCAGCGCGTCGAGGGCGGGCACCTCCTCGAACAGCTCGAGGGCCGCCGTCCCCTGGCCGGCCATGATCGCCGGGTCGTCGTAGGGCGGCACCAGCACGCGTCCGGTCTCGTCGGCCAGCCGCCGGGCCACGGCGGCGCGGTCGTCCTTCAGCCGGTCGTAGAAGACGATCTCCGCCCCGTAGCCGCGCGTCGCCTCGACCTTGAGCGCGGGCGCGTCGGTCGGCATGCAGATGATCGCGGTGGTGCCGACCATCTGCGCGGCCAGCGCCACGCCCTGGGCGTGATTGCCCGACGAGTAAGCGATGACGCCGCGGCCGCGCTCGGCCGCCGTGAGCGACCGGAGCTTGTTGAGCGCGCCGCGGATCTTGAACGAGCCGGCGACCTGGAGGTTCTCGCACTTGAAGAAGACGCGGCAGCCGCTGGCGTCGTCGAACGGCTGCGACGAGATCACGGGCGTGCGGTAGATCCGGTTCACCAGCCGCTGCGCGGCGGCGCGCACGTCGTCGAGCGTGAGCTGAGTGTCGGCGGTCACCTCGTGATTATCCCAGAGCGCGGGAACGCGGTTCAACCCCGCGGGGTATACTGCCGGCATGCGATCGCGCGCGCTCGTGCTCATGGTCCTGCTGCTCGCGACGGGCTGCTCGCTCGTCAATATCGAGCTCACGCCTCGGATCAAGCCCCTCGAGGAGCGGACCGTCGAGGGCTCCGGGCGGACGAAGATCCTCTTGACCGATATCTCGGGATTCCTCAGCGAGGAGGGCTCGTCGCCGACCCTGGTCATTGGCGCGCCGCCGCCCCGCGTGCCGCTACTGGTCCGCCTGCGCGAGGAGCTGAAGAAGGCCGAGGACGATCAGAGCGTCAAGGCGCTGATCATCCGGATCAACAGCACCGGCGGCACCGTGACCGCGTCCGACATCATGTTCAAGGAGATCGACCTCTTCAAGAAGAAAGCGAAGATCCCGGTCTTCGCGGTCATGATGGACGTCGCCGCCTCGGGCGGCTACTACGTCGCGCTGGCCGCCGATACGATCGTGGCCCACCCGACCAGCGTCACCGGCTCGATCGGCGTCATCATGCTCTCGCTGAACGCCGAGGGGCTCCTGCAGAAGATCGGCGTCACGACGTCGGCCTTCAAGTCCGGCGAGCGGAAAGACATGGGGAGCCCCTTCCGCGCCCCCACCGAGGAGGAGCGGAAGATCTTCCAGAGCTTGATCGACGGGCTCTACGGGCAGTTCCTGTCGCGCCTGGTCGAGTCGCGGAAGCTGCCCCTCGACACCGCCCGGACGATCGCCGACGGGCGCGTCTACACGGCGCAGCAGGCGCTCGGGCTCAAGCTGATCGACCAGATCGGCTACATGGACGATGTGCTCAAGCTCGCGCGCCAGAAGATCGGCGTGGACGAGGCGCGCGTGGTCGTCTACCACCGCCCCGCTGACTACCGGGCCACGTACTACGCCCGCGCCGAGTCGTCGTCGGGTGGCCTCGACGTGACGGCCACGCAGCTCGCGTCGCTCATCGGCGGCGGGCCGCGGTTCCTCTATCTCTGGTTGCCCTGATCGCCGGCGCTCGCCTGCGGCCTGAACCCCTCACACCGAGCGACCGGTAGCCGCGGATATTTCGGAAAGCGTGGATCGGTCGCGCTGAGATCGCAGCGCACGAAGGTCGATCCCCGCGCCGAGGTCACGAGCCGCGCGTGATCGCAGGCGGCGCAGAGACCAGCCGCCGCCGGGCGCGTCAGCGGCTCGTCCAGGATTGCCTCACGACGAGCCGACGACGAGATCCAGGTAGTGCTTGACGATGCGGGCAGTCGCGCCCCAGATCGTGTCGCCGCGGTAGTCGAAGAAGTACACGGGCCGGCGCACGCCGTTGCGGTCCCACTCTTCCGTGCGCATGCCGCCGGGCTTCGCCAGCTCGGCGAATGGCACCTCGATCACCCGCTCGATCTCCTCGCCGTCCGGCCGCCAGGTCACCGGCTGTCGGATCACGCCGACCCAGGGCGTGATGACGAAGTTCGTGGCGACCGTCTCGGTGTCGTCCAGCGCCCCCAGGGGCTCTACGGCGGTCCGCGGCAGGCCGATCTCTTCCTCACACTCGCGCAGTGCCGCCGCCAGGAACGACGCGTCGCCCGGGTCGACGACGCCGCCGGGAAACGAGATCTGGCCCCGATGGCTGCCCACGGACTCCGATCGCTTCGCGAAGATCATGTAGGGCTCGCCGCGATCGAGGAGCGGGACCAGCACCGCCGCCCGTACGAGCGGACCGTCGGGTGCGACGCGGCGCTCGCGCGCGGCCAGGCGTGACCGCGTCAGGGCGGCCAGGTCGTCGATGGTCATCGCGGAACGGGCGAGCGGCGCGGGTCGGACTGGCGGAGCCAGACGACGCACGCGGTGAACACGAGCCCGCAGACCGCCACGAGCCCGGCGTTGAGGCTGAAGCCCTCGAGCGTGCCCCAGAGCGCGGTGAGCATCGTGAAGAGCGAGTTGTTGATGACGTGACAGGCCATCGCCGGCAGCGCGCTGCCCGCCAGCTCCGTGATCCAGCCGAGGTAGAGCCCGAGCGCGAAGGCCAGGACACCGTGCAGCAAGTCGGAGTGCAGGACGGCGAAGCACGCGCCGGCCACGATCACCGCGGCCGTTGGCGGAAGCCGCTCGCCGAGCCGCGTCTGCATGTATCCACGGAAGAAGATCTCCTCGGCGCTGCCGGCGAGGACGCCGATGACGAGCACCGCCAGGAACAGATCGGGGCCCACCGCCTGGGCCAGGGCACGGCGGATCAGGATCATGACGCTAGGCTGGCCGAGCCCGACGAGCATCGTGAGCGAGTCGAGTAGCTGCGCGAGCGCCAGCATGCCGATCACCATGACCCCCAGCTTCCAGCCCGTCTCACGCCCGGGCAGAAGGCGCAGCCGCGCGAGCGAGGTGCCGCGATCGGCCAGCAAGACCGTCAGGAGCAGTCCGGTCGAGGACGCGATGACGAGCGCCAGCACGCCCGCGAGACTCTCGAACACGGTCGACGGCGGAAGATCGGGATGCATGGCCCGGACGGTGTGAATCGCGAGGAACGAGAGGGCGATGATGATGGCGAAGGCGCCGATGTAGGCGACGAAGACCGGCCAGATCGGCGGACGCTCAGCCACGCTGGTAGGCGTGGCCCAGTCGGAGCACCGTCGCCTCGTCGAACGGACGTCCGACGATCTGCAGCGCGAGCGGCCGGCTGTCGGACAACGCTCCGCACGGCAGGGCGAGCGCGGGCAGCCCGAGCCCGTTGAACGGCCGCGTGAGGCGCGAGAACCGGCCCATCCGCGCCACGATCTCGTCGGCGGTGCCCGCCTTCACGGCCTCGAGAGCGGGTGCGGGCTCGGGAATCACCGGCAGCACCAGGAGGTCGACCTCGCCGAATACCTCGCGCACGAACGCCCGCGTGAAGCGGCCGCGGAGACGGAGCGCCTGGAGATAGTCGTGAGCCGAGATGTGAAAGCCCGTGTCAAGCCGGGCGCGGACGGCCGCCTGCAGCTCGTGGGGACGATCGCGCAGGACGCGCGAATGAATCGTGGCCGATTCCGAGCGCGAGATGACGTTGGACACGTCGACGAGCGGCTGCGGATCGGGCAGGCGGACCTGCGTGACGACCGCGCCCAGGCCCTCGATCGCGCGCAGGGCGGCGTGGACGGCGCCGGCCATCTCGTCGGTGATGCCGTCGAAGTAGTAGTTCTCCGCGACGCCGACGCGAAGACCGGCGATCGGCGTCTCCAGGGTTCGCTCGTAGTACGGAACGCCCCGCCGGCTCGACGTCGCGTCGCGCGGATCGTAGCCGGCGATGATCCCGAGCACCGTCGCGGCGTCGGCGACGGTGCGCGTCAACGGCCCCAGGTGATCCAGTGACCACGAGAGCGGCATCGCGCCGGCGCGGCTCACCCGCCCGTACGTCGGCTTGAGCCCGACGACCCCGCAGCAGGCGGCCGGCAGCCTGATGGAGCCGCCGGTGTCGCTGCCGAGCGCGGCGAGCGCGAAGCCCGCCGCTACCGCCGCCGCCGAGCCGCTGCTCGAGCCGCCGGCGCAATGACCTTCGCGCCGCGGGTTCTGGACGTCGCCGTGATGGGCGTTGTCTCCGAAGGGGCCCATGGCCAGCTCCGCCATGTTCAGCTTGCCGAGCATTACCGCGCCGGCCTCGCGCAGGCGCGCGACGGCGGTGCATTCGAAGGGCGAGGTGAAGTACTCGCGCGTGAGGGTTCCGCAGGAGGTCGGCAGGCCGGGCACGTGGCAGAGGTCCTTGTGAGCGAGCGGCACGCCGTGAAGCGGGCCGCGTGACCGGCCGGCGACCAGCTCGGCCTCGAGCGCGCGTGCGGTGGCCAGCGCGCCCTCGGCGTCGACGGTGATGAAGGCGCGGATGCGTCCGTCGAGGCGTTCGATGCGCGCCAGGTGCTCCTGGGTCGCCTCGACCGGGGAGATCTTGCGCGCGGCGATCGCCCGCGCGAGCGTCGCGATGGTCCAGTCACTCACGGGGCTCGCCCGCCTCGTCCTCGCCCTCGAGCGCGACCGTGAAGCCGGCCGGCTCCTCGGTCATGGCGAGATCGGCCGCCGCGCGCTCGATGGCGGCGGCCAGATTTGCCACCTCGGCGCCGACCAGCCGCTCCGGGTTACCCATGTCGTCTCGCCAGCGGGATGATAGCACCGCGTCTCACGCCGGCCGCCGCCCGAACGCCGGCGGCGGGGGGCTCTCGAACACCACACGCCCGCCACGCGGGTGCGCGAAGCCGAGCCGCGTCGCGTGCAGGGCGAGGCGCCGGAGCGGATCGGTTCTGGCGCCGTATTCCCGGTCGCCGGCGATCGGATGGCCGGCCGCCGCGAGCTGAGCGCGGATCTGACCGCGGCGACCGGTCACCAGGCGAAGCTCCAGCAGCGTCCCTTCCCGCCGCCGCGCGACGACACGGTATCGCGTGATCGCCTCGCGGCCCGCGCGACGATCCGACGTCGGACGAACGCGGAGCGAGCGGTTCTCGGTGAGCCGTGACGTGAGAGTGCCCTCCATCGTCGGCGGCACGCCCTCGACCAGGGCGACGTAGACGCGCTCGACGGAGCGCGCGGCGAATTGCGATTGCAAGGCGCGCTTCGCCGAAACCGTCTTGGCGAAGACGATCAGCCCGGAGGTCTCGCGGTCGAGACGATGGACGATGAAGAGCCGGGCGCCGGCCGGGCCGCGCGCGGCGACCCAGTCACGGAGAAGCCGGTACGCGGTGCGCGTGCGCTCGCCCTCGGTAGCCACGCTCAGGAGCCCGCTCGGCTTGTCGACGACCAGGATGTCCTGGTCCTCGTGCAGGAGGCCGAGTGGCTGAGGGCAGGCCGGCGGCGGCGGCGCCGTGAGCTCGACGCGGTCGTCGGCGCCCACCGGCGCGTCGCCCCGGCGCACGACGGCGCCGTTGACGCGCACGCGCGAGGTCGCAAGCCATTGCTTCAGACTGCGACCCGAGGCGTCGGGATAGAGCGCCCTCAGTCGCTGGTCGAGCTGCACGGCCCCAACACTACCAGTTGATGGCGCGATATCGATCCTGCCCCAGAGGGGCACCCCGTCTTCTGGGCATTGCCAATCCGCCATGCGGAACAGGCCCGGATCGTAGAAGAGTCAATTAGTTAGGCCTGGCTCGAACGATGCACCCAGAAGGGCCGGGAGGTGCTCCCATGATGACCTGTCGGTGCGGCGGGTTCTTGACGCTGGATCGCAGCCACATCTCCGCGGCCGAGCGATTCAACTGCCTCGAGACGGCGCCCCTGCTCTGGAAGTGCTGTCTCTGCGGGCGCTCGCGCTGGCTCGAGCAGGTGGCGGCCGTCCGTCTGGTCGCGCCCGAGCCGGTCGAGGCCAGAACTGTCGCGTGAAGACAGCCTCCGGGCGCATTCCGCTTCGGTGGGGACGGCGACGCGAGCGATAATGCGGGAGTCGTGGAGCCGCGCCGCGTTTCTGCAAGCCAGCCTCGAGGCCGGATCCTCGTCGTCGACGACGAGCCCGACCTCGTCACCATCCTCACCAAATACTTCACCGACGCGGGCTACACGGTCGACGCGGCGTCCCACGGCGGCGACGCCCTCATCGCGGTGTCGCAGTACCAGCCGGACGTCGTGGTCCTCGACGTCATGATGGAGGGCCTCGACGGCGTCCAGGTGCTGCAGCGCATCCGATCGCTCGATCCGGCCATCCGCGTCATCATGATCACCGGCAGCAATGACGCATCGCTCAAGCCCACGACCATGTCGATGGGCGCGTTCGCCTACGTGTCGAAGCCCGTCTCGCTGCAGCATCTGCACGACGCGGTCTCGGCCGCGTTCACGCGTCCCAACTAGCTCGCCGGCCCGCGCCAAGCACCTCGGCGCGTCGACACGTGTCCGCGCTCTGACGCGCGCTGACCTCACCACGTTCGCACTTCCGATCTAAGTCCAGGTACCATGGGCTCGCGTGCGCCTGGCACTCCGAGTGCGGCAGTCGCACGCCTATGGATGTGAAAGCCTGATGAGCTCAGGGCGATGCTGACTGGACGGTTCGGCCGCGGGCGAGCGCTGCTGCTCGGCCTCGTGCTTGCCATCGCGATCGGCGGTCCGTTCGCCTATTCGGCCGTCGAGCTCGCGCGGTTCGAGCGCGCCGACGCCCGCCGCGCGACGTTCATCTACGCCGCGGGACAGTCGCTGGCTCCCGGGACCAACGTCCAGCGCATCGGTCTCGCCGCTACCCTCTCCCGGCTCGGCTACACCGAGACCCGCGCGGCGCCGGGCTCGCCCGGACAGTTCCGGCGAGTGGCCGGCGACTGGGAGCTGATCCCGCGTGAAGCCGACGAGCGCGGCGGCAAGGCCGCGCTGGTTCGTCTGCACGTGGTCGACGAGCGCATCGAGCGCGTCACGCGAGCGGGCCAGGACGTCGCCGATCTCGTGCTCGAGCCCGAAGTGCTGTCGAGCGCGGCCGACCGTCCCGGCGAGGACCATCGTCCGGTCCGGCTCGACGAGGTGCCGCGGGTCCTGGTCGACGCGGTGCTGGCGGCGGAGGACCACCGCTTCTTCGAGCACGGCGGGCTGGACGGCCGCGCGCTCGCGCGCGCGGCCTGGGCCAATTTCCGCGCCGGCCGGGTGAAGGAAGGTGGGAGCACCATCACCCAGCAGCTCGTGAAGGTGCGGCTCTTGAGTCCCCAGCGCACGCTCGTACGCAAGCTGCGCGAGGCATGGCTGGCGGCGCTCGTCGAGTCGCGCTATTCGAAGCAGCGCATCCTCGAGGCCTACCTGAACGAGATCTACCTGGGCCAGCGCGGCCCGATCGCAGTCCGCGGGGTCGGTGCGGCGTCGCGCGCGTACTTCGGCAAGGAGGTCCACCAGCTCACGACCGGCGAGGCAGCGCTGATCGCGGCGATCATCCGCGGCCCGAACGTGTACTCGCCGGCGGTCGACCCGACCCGCGCCCGCGATCGACGCAACGTGGTGCTGGCAAGGATGCGCGAGCTCGGGACGATCTCGCAGGCGGAATACGATCGCGTCCGACGCTCGCCGGTGCGGGTGCGCTCGCTCGCCAGCCCGGGACAGTCGGCGCCCTACTTCGTCGACCACATGCGCCAGGAGCTCGAGCAGCGCTACGGCGCCGAGGTTTCCCGCGTGCGCGGTGTGCGCGTCATGACGTCGCTCGACCTGAGCCTCCAGAGGTTCGCGGAAGCGGCCGCCGTGCGCGGGCTCGACCGGATCGAGACCAGCGCGCCGCGCCTGCGCCGCCGCGATCCCGAGCGGCGACTGCAGGTGGTGCTGGTTGCGATGGAGCCGGCGACCGGTGAGATCCGCGCCATGGTGGGCGGGCGTGATTACCTTGTCAGCCAGTTCAACCGCTCCACGCTCGCCCGCCGGCAGCCGGGCTCGGCCTTCAAGCCAATCGTGTACCTCGCGGCGCTCCACGCGAACAGCGGCGCGCCGCCATTCACCGCGGCCTCGCGCGTCGACGATTCACCGATCACGCTGAAGGTGGGCGGCCAGCCCTGGAGCCCGCGCAACTACGAGGAGCGCTATGAGGGCAGCGTCAGCGTCCGGCAGGCGCTCGAGCGGTCGCTCAACGCCGCGACCGTCCGGATCGCGCAGACGGTAGGCTTGCCGAGCATCGTCGAGATGGCCAGGACGCTGGGCCTGCGCGGCCACCTCACGCCGGTGCCGGCGATGGCGCTCGGCGCATTCGAGGTCGTGCCGCTCGATCTGGCCCGCGCCTACGTCACGCTGGCGAATGGCGGCGTCCGGCCCGCCGTCTCCGGGATCCGCGCCGTCCAGTTCGGCGACGAGGAAGTGCAGCCGACGGGCGCCGAGGAATCCGTGCAGGCCGTTCCGCCGGCGGAGGCGTTCTTGATGACCTCGCTGCTGAAGGGTGTCATCACTTCTGGTACGGGGAGAGCGGCTCTGGCGAGCGGACTACCGGACGCGGTGGCGGGAAAGACCGGGACGACCAACGACGGCCGCGACGCGTGGTTCGTCGGCTACACACCACGGCTTCTGACCCTCGTGTGGGTCGGGTTCGACAACGGTGACGCTCACGGTCTCAGCGGCGCCCAGGCGGCGCTGCCGATCTGGACGGACTTCATGCAGCAGGCGACTCAGACCTATCCGCAGGGCCAGTTCGCTGCACCGCCCGGCATCGTCGTCGCCGACATCGACGCCACCAACGGCAAGCGCGCCGTCTCGGCGTGTCCCGTCGTGATCCGCGAGACGTTCCTGACGGGCACCGAGCCGCCGCTGTGCGACGAGCACCGCGGCTTGGTCGATCACGTCGTCGGCGGCTGGAATCGCTTCACCGACTGGTTGCGCCGCGCGCCGCGTGAGCCGGCCGTCGAAAACCCGCCTCAGGTAAATACGCCTCCGGCTCCTCGGTAAACCCACCTCAGGTGAACACCCGAGACCGATGACAACCGGCCGACGCTCTGTCGACACGAGTGTAAGTTTTACGCCGCACTTGTTGCTCGCTCGACCGGCCGGGAACGGCTCGACGCCCCCTTTCCTGACGAAGCCTTCCGTGAAGTCAAGCGCTTAGACCGCACGCGCGTGCGCTGGCACGACCGATGCTCCTGTGCCGGGCCGTCAAGAAAGGAGCGAATCGCATGACAACCTTCTGCGAGCGCTGCCGAGCGCTCCGGTCGATTGAAGATTGGCGCGAGGCGGCCGACGAGATGATGTCGATCATGCTTGGCCCCTGCGGACACGTGATCCATCGCCACGCGCGGCTCGAGTGGCACGTCCCGGCCCGCGCGCGGTTGCGGCTGGTCCGGGGCTCGCACCACAAGCGAGTCGCGATTTCATGAGCAAGGCCGCGCCGGAGGCGCGCATTCTTGTCGTCGACGACGAGCCGGCCTCGCGCACGGGGCTCAAGGATCTCCTGACTATCTGGGGATACGAGGCCGTCGCCGCGTCCGACGGTCAGGAAGCCCTGCAGCGCTCGGCTGCGTGGAAGCCCGATCTCGTGATCGCCGACCTCGTGATGCCCGGCCTCGACGGGATGGGTTTGCTCACCAAGCTCAGGCGCGACTATCCGACGACGGCGGTAATTCTCCTGACCGGCCAGGGCAGCATCGA
>DASRIY010000313.1:0-7173 GCA_035649755.1 Candidatus Methylomirabilota bacterium | reverse complement strand
TCCACGCCGGCCGCCCCGACGACGCGCTGGCGCCGCTCGAGGGAGCCGTGCGCGCGGAGTACGACCCCGAGGTGCGGCTCCTGCTCGCGCACCTGCACGATCGCCGCGACGATCCCGCCCCGGCGATCGTGAATCTTCGGGCGGTGCTGGAGCGCGAGCCGGCCCACGCCGAGGCGCGGCGGCTCCTGGAGAAGGTCGAGCGCGAGCAGCGGGCGGAGGCCGGCTTCCGGCGCGAGATCACCCCGCGCTTCGTCGTGAAGTACCCCGAGAGCTACGACCCTGAAGCGCGTCGCGCGATCGTCGTCCAGCTCGAGGTCGCCGCCGAGCGCGTCGGGTTGATGCTCGCCTACGCTCCGCAGCAGCGGACGACGGTCGTGCTGTACGAGCATCCGGAGTTCCGCAGCGTGACCCGCGCGCACGCGTGGACCTCGGGGCTGTTCGACGGAAAGATCCGTCTGCTGGTCGGCCCGGTCCGTCCGCCGGCCCGCGAGCTCGCGCGCGTGATCGTGCACGAGTACGCCCACGCCGCCATTCACGAGCTCTCCCGCGGCCGGGCGCCGCGCTGGCTCCACGAGGGACTGGCTCAGGTTCTCGAAGGCGCGACCCCGGACCCGATGCTGCGGGTGCCCGGTGGTCTCACCCTGGCGGGAGTCGAGGCGCTGGCCGGCGAGGCCGATCCGCTGCGGGCCCGAACCGGCTACGACGTCGCCCTCTGGATCGTGTCGGACCTCCTCGACCGCGGCGGGATCGAGGCCGTCCGCGAACTCCTGGAAAGACTGGGCGCCGGCGAGACGATCGCCGAGGCGATGCCGCGCATCTACGGCCTGCGCGCGACGGAGCTCGAGCTCCAGTGGCGGCGCGTGCTCGGCGGCTGATGGACACGTGAGCCGTGTTCCATAAGATCCTGATCGCGAACCGGGGCGAGATCGCGCTGCGGGTCATCCGTACCTGCCGCGAGCTCGGCATCCGTTCGGTGCTCGCCCATTCCAAGGCCGACGCCCATTCGCTACCGATGAAGATGGCCGACGAGACCATCTGTGTCGGGCCCGACGCGGCGCGGCTGTCCTATCTGAACATCCCCGCCATCATCTCCGCCGCCGCGGTGACCGACAGCGAGGCCATCCACCCGGGCTACGGCTTTCTCGCCGAGAACCCGGCGTTCGCCGAGGTCTGCCGGGCGTGCTCGATCACGTTCATCGGCCCTTCGCCCGAGGCAATCCGGCTCATGGGCGACAAGGCTCAGGCGCGCCAGATCGCGATGCAGGCGGGCGTGCCCGTCGTTCCCGGTAGCGAGGCGCCGCTGAAGGACTCGGCCGAGGCGCTCGAGACCGCCGAGCGCATCGGCTACCCCCTCATCTTCAAGGCCGCCGCCGGCGGCGGTGGGCGCGGGATGCGCATCGTGAAGGAGCGGGCCGAGGTCGTGCAGTCGTTCGACGCTTGCCAGTCGGAGGCCGGCGCCGCGTTCGGCTCGTCGGAGGTGTACTGCGAGAAGTTCATCCAGAACGCGCGCCACGTCGAGGTCCAGGTACTCGCCGACCGCAACGGCCAGCGCCTTCATCTGGGCGAGCGGGACTGCTCGGTTCAGCGCCGCCACCAGAAGCTCTGCGAGGAATCGCCAGCGCCGCTCCTGCCGGCCGAGACGCGCGAGGGGCTGCGCCGCGCCGCGCTGACCGTCGCCGCGGCCGTCAACTACGTGAACGCGGGCACGGTCGAGTTCCTGGTGGACGGGGACGGCCAGTTCTACTTCATCGAGATGAACACGCGCATCCAGGTTGAGCATCCCGTGACCGAGCTCCTCACCGGCATCGATCTGGTGCGTGAGCAGATCCGGATCGCCAGCGGCGAGCCGCTCGGCTACCGCCAGGACGCCGTGCGGTTCGAGGGCCACGCCATCGAGTGCCGGATCAACGCGGAGGACCCCGAAACCTTCGCCCCGAGCGCCGGACGGGTCACGGCGTGGGTGCCCCCCGGCGGCTTCAACGTGCGGGTGGACAGCCATCTCATGGCGCCGTACGCGGTGCCCCCGTTCTACGATTCGCTGCTGGCCAAGATCGTGGTGCGCGGCGCGGACCGGGCCGAGGCGATCGACCGGATGCGACGGGCCCTGCGTGAGACCGTGCTCGAGGGCGTGAAGACCTCGATCCCATTCCATCTGAGGCTCATGGACGACGCCGCGTTCCTCGAGGGGCGCGTCAGCAACGTCGAGCTGGTGCGCCGCCGGAGCTGATGCCTCATCGGCGGGCCGCCGCCTGAATTCCTCACGGGGCGCGCAACCGGGTCGCTATAATCGACGCGGCGCCGACCGCATCAGTCACCTAACCGAACTCTAAGGAGGCAGCGATGATCCGTCACAGGGTCTGGCTCGTTCTAGCGCTCCTCGCGGTTCTGACCGTGGCGCTGGTTCCGGCGTCCG
This sequence comes from Candidatus Methylomirabilota bacterium, assembly GCA_035649755.1. Lineage (GTDB taxonomy): Bacteria > Methylomirabilota > Methylomirabilia > Rokubacteriales > CSP1-6 > AR31. Next base: position 4,760 of record DASRIY010000313.1, on the reverse strand, counting down.
AGCTCGGGGCGCAAGGCAAGGGCACGATCAAGATCGCCACCCAGAGCCCCCTCAGCGGCGGTCAGGCGGCCCTTGGCGAGGGCATCAAGCTGGGCACGCAGCTCGCCGTCGAGCAGCTCCGCGGCAATCTCACCAAGCAGGGCTTCAAGGTCGAGCTGGTTCCGTTCGACGACCAGGCCAAGCCCGACGTCGGCGTGGCCAACGCGAAGAACATCATCGCCGATAAGGACATCCTCGTGGTGATCGGCCACCTCAACTCCGGTGTCGCCATCCCCTCGTCGGAGGTCTACAAGGAAGTCGACCTCCCGATGATCTCGCCGGCGAACACCAACGAGAAGATCACCGACCGCGGCTACCCGAGCGTCAATCGCGTCTGCGGCCGTGACGACGTCCAGGGACCGGTCGGCGCCGAGTTCGCCGCGCTGACCTTGAAGGTCAAGTCCGTCTACGTCGTTCACGACAAGACCACCTACGGTCAGGGCGTCGCCGAGGCGTTCAAGGCCGAGGCGGAGAAGAAGGGCGTGAAGGTCCTGGCCTTCGAGGGCACCGAGGAGAAGTCGAACTTCGACCCGATCATCACGCCGATCAAGGCCAAGAATCCCGATCTCGTCTACTTCGGCGGCATCTACGATCAGGGCGCGCCGTTCTTCAAGCAGGCGCGTGAGAAGGGCGTGAAGGCAAAGTTCCTGGGGCCGGACGGGCTTGATTCGTCCGACCTGGTGAAGATCGGCGGCAAGGCCCTCGTCGGCCTCTACTACACGACGGCGGCGGCGCCCTCCTCGAGCCCGCAGGCCAAGAAGTTCGGCGACGACTTCAAGAAGAAGTTCGGCAAGAATCCCGAGCCCTACGCGGCCGAGTCGTTCGTGGCCACCGCGATCGCGCTCAGGGCGATCGAGTCCACCGTGGCCGGCGGCAAGGCGCCGACGCGCGCCACCGTGGCGGGCGCCATCCGGAAGGTCAAGTACACGGGTATGACCGGGGCCATCGAGTTCGACGACAAGGGCGACCCGAAGAAGGCCTCGTACTACGTCATGCAGGTGTCCAGCGACAACCCCGAGAAGTGGGGAGACAACAAGGAAGCCCAGCGCCTCGCCATCGCAGCGCCGCCACTCAAGAAGTAGCGGACCAGACGGGGCCGGGGAGGGTAGGCCCGGGCCGGGGCTCACCCTCCCCGGCCCCGCCGGTCTACATGAGCATGGATTTCGAGCTGCTCGTTCGGATCTTTCCTGAAGTACTTCTGGACGGCATCATTCTCGGCTTCATGTACGCGCTCATCGCGCTCGGCTACACGATGGTGTACGGCGTCCTGGAGTTCATCAACTTCGCGCACTCCGAGATCTTCATCGCCGGCGCCTTCATCGGCGTCGAGATCCTGCTCGGCCTGCAGGGCCGTGGGCTCCTCGAAGGATTCCCCTGGCCGCTCGTGCTCCTTTTGGCGCTGATGGCCGGCATGGCCGCCAGCGGGCTCCTGGCGGTCACGATCGAGCGGGTCGCGTATCGCCCGCTCCGCGCGGCGCCCCGGTTGATTCCGCTCATATCGGCTATCGGCGTCTCGTTCTTTTTGCAAGACTTCATCCGCCTCTTCGAGTCGCTGTGGCGCAACGCGTTCAACCTGGTTTACCCGAGCATGGACGCGCTCAACCACCGCCTCGAGCTGACCGCGACGATCGACGTATCGGTGAAGTCGCTGGTCGTGATCGTGAGCGCGCTCCTGATGCTGTGGGCGCTTCACCTCATCGTCAACCGCACGAAGGTCGGCACCGCCATCCGGGCCGTGGCCGAGGATCAGGCGGCGGCGAGCCTGATGGGGATCGACGTCAACCGGATCATCTCGCTCACGTTCCTGATCGGGGGCGCGATGGGCGGCGCGGCCGGGGTGCTCTTCGGCGTGCAGTACGGGCTGATCAATCCCTACAGCGGCTTCATTCCAGGGCTCAAGGCGTTCACGGCAGCGGTGCTGGGCGGCATCGGCAACATCCCTGGCGCGATGGTCGGCGGCCTGGTGCTCGGACTTCTCGAGGCGTTCGCGGCGTCGTACCTCTCGCTGCTCACCGGCGGCGCGTTCGGCGCCGAGTACAAGGATATCTTCGCGTTCTCGGTCCTGATCCTGATCCTCATCTTCCGGCCCAAGGGCCTGCTCGGCGAAGTCGTGCGGGAGCGCGCGTGATCCAGGCGCTGCTCAGCGTCGGCCTCGTGGCCGCCTCGGCGCTCGGCGTCGCCACGTTTCCCCGCTCGGTGCTCGCGTTCCTGCTCTTCCAGGGCTCGCTGGTGTTCGTCTACCGCGCGCGGATTCCCGAGCTCCTGCGCTGGAGCCTCCTGGTCGTGGCACTCCTGGTGCTCATGCCGGTGATCGGGTACTTCAACGGCTATTATCTGGAGGTCGCGACCCAGGTCGGCATCTTCGTGGTGCTGGCGCTCGGGCTCAACATCGTCGTCGGGCTGGCGGGTCTGCTCGATCTCGGCTACGTGGCCTTCTTCGCGGTCGGCGCGTACTCCTGGGCCATCTTCGGCTCGCCGCACGCCAACGTCATCTTCGGCGGCGGGTTCCCGCTGGCCGGCGGCTGGTTCTATCCGTTCCTCGTGGTGGGATTGTGCACCGCGGCCCTCACCGGAGTTCTCCTCGGCCTGCCGGTGCTCAGGCTGCACGGCGACTACCTGGCGATCGTCACGCTGGGCTTCGGCGAGGTCATTCGCGTGCTCGCCAACAATCTCGACAAACCCATCAACATCACCAACGGTCCCAAGGGGATCACCCCGATCTCACGGCCGCCGACGCCCTTCGGTCTGCCGTACGGCGAGTACTTCTACTTCCTGGTCCTGCTCCTCGTGGTCGTCGTCGTCATCGTCAACCGCCGCCTCGAGAATTCGCACATCGGGCGCGCCTGGGAGGCGATCCGCGAGGACGAGCTGGCCGCGCGGTCGATGGGCGTGCCCCTGGTGCGGATGAAGCTCATGGCCTTCGCGTGCGGCGCATCGTTTGCCGGCATCATGGGCGTGCTGTTCTCGGCCAAGCAGGTCTTCATCAATCCGGAGTCGTTCACGTTTCTCGAGTCGATCGGCGTGCTCGCCATGGTCATCCTCGGAGGGATGGGCTCGATTCCCGGCGCCATCCTGGGCGCCACCGTCGTGACCGTGCTCAATCTGCAGGTGCTCAAGGGATTCTCGCTCTGGCTCAACGAGCTGAAGAACGCCGGTGTCACGGTGCTCGGTTATAGCCTCGCCGATCTGCCGACCCAGTTCGAGCCGGCCAAGTACGAGCGGATGGTCTTCGGCATCATCCTGGTGCTCATGATGATCTTCCGCCCGCAGGGCATCTTCCCGGCGCGCCGGCGTCAGCGCGAGCTCACGCCGCACGGAAGCTGATGGCGCTCTTCGAGGCCCGAGGCGTCACGAAGCGATTCGGAGGCCTCACGGCGCTCAACGGTGTGGACTTCGCCCTCGAACGCGGCATCGTGTCGATCATCGGGCCGAACGGGGCCGGCAAGACCACGCTCTTCAACGTCTTCACCGGGCTCTACGTCCCGGACGAGGGCAGCGTGACCTTCCGGGGTCAGGCCCTGCTCGGCCTGAGACCCGACCAGATCACCGCCCTCGGCGTGTGCCGGACGTTCCAGAACATCCGGCTCTTCGCCAACATGACCGCCATCGAGAACGTTCTCGTCGGGATGAACTCGCGCATCTCGCTCGGTCTGTGGGACGTCCTCTCCCACAGCGCACGATTCCGCCAATCCGAGTCACAGCTGGCGACGCGCGCGCTCGGCCTGCTCGACCGCGTCGGCCTGCAGGCCAACGCCAACGTCGTCGCGCGCAACCTGCCGTACGGCGATCGCCGGCGACTCGAGCTGGCGCGCGCGCTGGCCTCGCAGCCCGCGCTCTTGCTGCTGGACGAGCCGACCGCCGGCATGACCCAGGGCGAGGCGGGCTCGCTCATGCGCCTCTTGCGGGGGCTCGTCGCCGATCTGGACCTCGCCATCATCCTGATCGAGCACAACATGCGCGTGGTCATGGAGGTCTCCGATCGCGTGACGGTCCTGGACCACGGCGAGAAGATCGCCGAGGGTTCGCCGCGGGAAGTCCAGGCGAGCCCGCGGGTCATCGAGGCCTATCTGGGGCGTCGAGGCGCCGCTCCGCGAGGAGCGCACGGTGCTTAGGGTCGAATCGCTGGACGTCGCCTACGGCGAGATCCAGGCGCTGCGCGCGGTCGCTCTCCAGGTGGGCCGCGGTGAGATCGTGACGATCCTCGGCAACAACGGCGCCGGCAAGACCACCACGCTGAAGACCATCTCGGGCCTCCTCCGCCCGACGGCCGGCACGATCACGCTCGAGGACGAGCCGCTCGTCGGCGTGCCGCCGCACGCGATCGTCGCGCGCGGCGTCGCCCACGTTCCCGAGGGGCGGCGCATCTTCAACCGCCTCACCGTCCGCGAGAATCTCACCATGGGCGCCTATCTCCGGAGCGACGCCGGCATCGCTGCCGATCTCGATCGGGTCTTCGCGCTCTTCCCGCGCCTCGCCGAGCGCGTCACGCAGGTGGCCGGCACGCTCTCGGGCGGCGAGCAGCAGATGCTCGCCATCGGGCGCGCGCTGATGGCCAATCCTCGGGTCCTGCTGCTGGACGAGCCAAGCATGGGGCTGGCGCCGGTCCTGGTGGAGCAGATCTTCGACAAGATCAGCGACATCAACCGGCAGGGCATGACGATTCTCCTGGTCGAGCAGAATGCCGCCATGGCGCTTTCCATCGCGCACCGGGGTTACGTGCT
>DASRIY010000312.1:0-2886 GCA_035649755.1 Candidatus Methylomirabilota bacterium | reverse complement strand
CTCCCGCACCGCGATCGTCTTGTTCTTCGTGTGCAGCACCTTCGTGATCGCCGCCGTCAGCGTCGTCTTGCCATGATCGATGTGCCCGATCGTCCCCACGTTCACGTGCGGCTTCGTCCGCTCGTACTTCGCCTTCGCCATGGTGTGGCCTCCGAGGGTGCTCTAGCGGGACCCGGTACGGGCCGGCGGCTTGCCGGCCACCTTGGCCATGATCTCTTCGGAGATCCCGGGCGGGACTTCCTCGTATCGCGCGAACTGCATCGTGTAGGTCGCGCGCCCCTGGGTCATCGACCGCATCTCCGTCGCATATCCAAACATCTGCCCCAGCGGCACGCTGGCGCGAATGACCTGCGAGCTGCCGCGGGCCTCCATCGAGGCGATGCGCCCCCGGCGGCTGTTCAGGTCTCCGACGATCGCGCCCATGTACTCCTCGGGCGTGACGACCTCGACGTCCATCACCGGCTCGAGCAGCACGGGCTTGGCCTTGCGGCAGGCTTCCTTGAAGCCCATCGAGGCCGCGATCTTGAACGCCATCTCGGATGAGTCGACCTCGTGGTACGAGCCGTCGGTGAGGCGCACCTTGATGTCCACGATCGGGTACCCGGCGAGCACGCCGGTGTCGAGCGCCTCGCGAATCCCCTTCTCGACGGCCGGGATGTATTCGCGCGGCACCGAGCCGCCCACGATCTTGTTCTCGAACTCGAAGCCCTTGCCCGCCTCGTTCGGCTCCACCTCGAGGTAGACGTCGCCGTACTGGCCGCGACCGCCGGTCTGCCGCACGTAGCGCCCCTGCGCCTCGGCGTGCTTGCGGACCGTCTCGCGATAGGCCACCTGCGGCTTGCCGACGTTCGCCTCGACCTTGAACTCGCGCAGCAGCCGGTCGACGATGATCTCGAGGTGCAGCTCGCCCATCCCGTGGATGAGCGTCTGGGCCGTCTCCTCGTCGCTGGTCACCCGGAACGTCGGATCCTCCAGCGCCAGGCGCGACAGCGAGGTGCCGAGCTTCTCCTCGTCGGCGCGCGTCTTGGGCTCGATGGCCACGGCAATGACCGGGTCGGGGAAGGTCATCGACTCCAGCACGATCGGCCGGTCGGGATCGCACAGCGTGTCGCCGGTCGTCGTGAGCTTCAGCCCGATGGCCGCCGCGATGTCACCGGCCGCGACCGCCTCGACCTCTTCCTTCTTGTTGGCGTGCATCCGGAGGAGCCGCCCGACGCGCTCCTTCTTGTCCTTGGTGGAGTTGTAGACGCCCGAGCCGGCCTCGAGGGTGCCTGAGTAGACGCGCAGGAACACCAGCTGGCCGACGTGCTGGTCGTTCATGATCTTGAAGGCGAGCGCCGCGAACGGCGCGTCGTCGTCGGCCTTCCGCTCCTCGGTCTCCTTGGTCTCGGGGTTGATGCCCTGCACCGCCGGAATGTCGAGCGGCGACGGCAGGTAGTCGATCACCGAGTCCAGCAGCGCCTGCACGCCCTTGTTCTTGAAGGACGCGCCGCACAGGACCGGGAAGAGCTTCATGGTGATGGTGCCCTTGCGCACCGCCGCCTTCAGCTCGGCGGGCGTGATCGGCTCGCCGTGCACGTACTTCTCCATGAGGTGCTCGTCCACCTCGGCGAGCCCCTCGATCATCTTTTCCCGGTACTCTTTGACCTGCTCCTGCAGGTCCGCGGGCACGGCGATCTTCGTGTACTCCTTGCCCAGCGAATCGTCGTCGTCGTCCCACACGAGCCCGATCTCGTCGATGAGGTCGACGAGCCCGCGGTACTGGTCTTCCCGGCCGATCGGAATCTGCAGCGGCACCGGGTGCGCGCCGAGCCGCGACCGCACCATGTCGATGCACTGGTAGTAGTCGGCGCCGACCCGGTCCATCTTGTTGACGTAGATGATCCGGGGCACGCGGTACTTGTCGGCCTGGCGCCACACCGTCTCCGTCTGCGGCTCGACGCCCGAGACGGCGTCGAGAATGGCCACGGCGCCGTCCAGGACCCGGAGCGAGCGCTCCACCTCGACCGTGAAGTCGACGTGCCCGGGCGTGTCGATGATGTTGACGCGGCAGTCGCGCCAGAAGCAGGTCGTCGCGGCCGATGTGATGGTGATGCCGCGCTCCTGCTCCTGCACCATCCAGTCCATCGTCGCGGTGCCTTCGTGGACCTCGCCGATCTTGTACGACCGCCCGGTGTAGTACAGGATCCGCTCGGTCGTCGTCGTCTTGCCCGCGTCGATGTGGGCCATGATGCCGATGTTGCGCGTCCGTTCCAGCGAATACTGCCGTTCCACGACTGTTCTCTATTTTCCTTTTGTTCGAAACATGCGAAGAGGGGGGTCAGCCAGCGCCCCCCTCTCCAATAGGATCTTCAGCTACCAGCGATAATGCGCGAAGGCCTTGTTGGCCTCCGCCATCTTGTGCGTGTCTTCTCGCTTCTTCACCGCGGTGCCGCGGTTGCCCGCCGCGTCCAGCAGCTCGGCGGCGAGCTTCTCGGCCATGCTCCGCTCGGCGCGCCGGCGGGCGGCGCCGATGACCCAGCGCATCGCCAGCGACGTCCGGCGGTCGGGGCGCACCTCGACCGGCACCTGATACGTCGAGCCGCCGACCCGGCGCGACTTCACCTCGACGGCCGGCTTCACGTTGTCGATCGCCGACTTGAACATCTTGAGCGCGTCCTGCTTGCTCCGGTCCTCGACCGAGAGCAAGGCGTCGTACATGATGCGCTCGGCCGTCGACTTCTTACCGCGGATCATCATGATGTTGACGAACTTCGCCACCAGCCGGCTCCCGTACTTCGGATCCGGCAGCACTTCCCGCTTCGCGGCGCCTGCCCTTCGCATAGCTTAGGCTCCGGCGCCCTTGGTCGCCTTGGCGCCGTACTTCGACCGGCTCTGCTTGCGGCC
>DASRIY010000311.1:0-9232 GCA_035649755.1 Candidatus Methylomirabilota bacterium | reverse complement strand
CTCCCGCACCGCGATCGTCTTGTTCTTCGTGTGCAGCACCTTCGTGATCGCCGCCGTCAGCGTCGTCTTGCCATGATCGATGTGCCCGATCGTCCCCACGTTCACGTGCGGCTTCGTCCGCTCGTACTTCGCCTTCGCCATTCCTCACACCCTCCCGTTGGCGGTAGCGATTCTTATCGAAATGGAGCCCATGTCCGGGATTGAACCGGAGACCTCGTCCTTACCAAGGACGCGCTCTACCGACTGAGCTACATGGGCGCATGCGCGAGATTTGGAGCGGGAAACGGGATTCGAACCCGCGACCCCCAGCTTGGAAGGCTGGCGCTCTACCGCTGAGCTATTCCCGCTCAACGAGGCCTGCTCAACCGTGGAAACGCGCGCGCCTCTCGTGATTGCGCCTTTCTCAGCCCACCCTCGGTGTAAGCCGAACTCATGGCACCCGGTACCGTGGTGGGGAGGGGAGGATTTGAACCCCCGAAGGCGTACGCCAGCAGATTTACAGTCTGCCCCCTTTGGCCACTTGGGTACCTCCCCGAATCCGCCGGCACGCACCTGACAACTCCTCGAAAAGCTGGCGCTGGCGGGAGGATTTGAACCCCCGACCCACTGCTTACAAGGCAGTTGCTCTGCCCCTGAGCTACGCCAGCACAGACAAAAGGTCACATTAGGCTTGACTTTTCGATAAGTCAAGCACTTTGCCGCCGGAGCCTCGTTGCCGGGCCACTTCGTAGCAGAGCGCGGCACCGGCCGCGGCCACGTTCAGCGAGCCGACCTTCCCGCGCATGGGAATCGTGAGCAGCACGTCGCAGGCCTTGGCCACCAGGGGCCTGAGCCCGTCGCCCTCGCTCCCGAGGACGAGGCAGAGCGGGCCTGTCAGGTCCGCGCCCCACGCCGGGACCGCCGCTCCGGCCGTCGCGCCATAGACCCAAACACCATTTTTCTTGAGGGTTTCCAGCGCACTCACAAGGTTCGTCTCGCGCGCCACGGACAGGTACTCGACCGCCCCCATGGCCGCGCGGGCGGCCGCATCCGTGAGGCCCACCTGATGGTGCTTCGGGACGATGACCCCGTGGGCGCCGAAGCTCTCGGCCGTCCTGAGCAGCGCCCCGAAGTTCCGGGGATCCTGTACCTGATCGAGGGCCACGAAGAAGGCCGGCTCGCCCCGCTCTACGGGGACCGCGAGGAGCGCCGTCAGATCGACGTACTCCGCCGACGCGACGCGGGCGACCACGCCCTGGTGCTGCTCGGAGCCCGCGATCGCCGTGAGCTGCTCGCGCGTGCGATACGAGACCTTCACACCGGCGCGGCGCGCCAGCGCCACCACCTCGGCCAGCGGACCGCGGGCGCCGGCGAGGACCGCAATCTCGTCGGCGCGCCGCCCGTGGGCGCGGAGCAGCTCGAGCACCGGGTTGCGGCCGTAGACGCGGCCTTCCGCCACTACCGCCCCTTCGGGGTGAGCCGAGGGCCGGCCGGCGTGTCCTCGACGAGCCAGCCGAGCCGTCCGATCTCATCGCGGATCTCGTCCCCCCGCTTGAAATCGCGACGCGCCCGCGCCTCGCCGCGCGCGGTGAGCAGCTGCCGGACCTCCGGCGGCGGGCCGTCCGGCGCCGCGCCGCGTCCGAAGAGCCCGAGCACGCGCGCGAGCTGCACCAGCTCATCCACGCCGGCGACGAAAGCCGCACGGGCGCCGCCCCGGTCGCGGGCTTCGGCCAGCGCCCGGCCGAAGTCGAAGAGAACGCCCAGCGCTTGCGGCGTGTTGAAGTCGTCGTCCATCGCCCTCTCGAAGCGCGGCCGGAACTCGGCGAAGGCCGGCGTCAGTGGAGCCGGCGCGCCGCCGTCGCGCACCGCGGCCGCGTCGTGAATCAGGCGCGTCAGGCGCTCGAGCGCTCGCTTGCTCTCCTCCACGCGCTCCTCGGACCACTCGATCATGTTCCGGTAGTGAGTCCCGAGCATCCAGAGCCGGAGCGTGTCGGGGCTGTGGCGCTTGACGATTCCGTTGATGTTCAACGTGTTGCCGAGCGACTTCGACATCTTCTCCTTGCCCATGTTGACCATGCCGTTGTGCACCCAGTAGCGCGCAAACGGCTGGCCCGTGCAGGCTTCGGTCTGGGCGATCTCGCACTCGTGGTGGGGAAAGATGAGATCTTCGCCGCCGCCGTGAATGTCGAACGTCGCGCCGAGGTATTCCATCGCCATCGCGGAGCACTCGATGTGCCAGCCCGGCCGGCCGGGCCCCCACGGGCTCTCCCACGAGGGCTCCCCGGGCTTGGCGGCCTTCCAGAGCGCGAAGTCGCGGGGATCGCGCTTGCGCTCGTCCACCTCGACGCGGGCCCCCGCGAGCAGATCGTCGAGGTTCTTGCCCGAGAGCCGTCCGTAGGGTGGAAAGCTAGCGATCGCGAAGTAGACATCGCCCTCGACCGGATAGGCGTGGCCGCCGGCGACCAGGCGCTCGATGAGCGCGATCATCTCGCTCACGTGCTCGGTCGCCTTGGGATCGACGTCGGGCGCCAGCACGCCGAGCGAGGCCATGTCCTCGCGCTCGGCCGCGATGAACCGCTCGGCGAACTCGCGCGCGGTCACCCCCTGGTCGTTGGCGCGCTTGATGATGCGATCGTCGACGTCGGTGTAGTTCTTCACGAACTTCACGCGATAGCCCTTGAAGGTGAGGTAGCGGCGGATCACGTCGAAGACCATGGCGCTGCGCGCGTGGCCGATGTGCGAGTAGTCGTAGACGGTGACCCCGCACACGTACATGCGGACTTCGCCTGGCACGAGCGGGACGAATTCCTCCTTCGTGCGCGTCATCGTGTTGGAGATCCGCATCATCCTGTGACCTCGACGCTGACCACGGCCATCGCCGCCATCCCTTCCTGCCGGCCGAGCAGGCCGAGCCCCTCGGGACTCTTCGCCTTCACGCTCACCCGGTCGATCTCGAGTCCCAGCACATCGGCCAGCCGCTTGGCCATCTCCGGCAGGAGCGGCGCCAGGCGCGGCGCCTGGGCCAGCACGGTCGCATCCACGTTGACCAGTCGGCCGCCGCGCGCCCGCACCAATTCCACCACCTGCCGCAGCAGCGTGAGGCTCGAGATGCCGCGGTAGCGTGGGTCGGTGTCGGGGAAGTGCCGGCCCAGATCGCCGAGCGCCAGGGCACCCAGGAGCGCTTCGCCGACCGCGTGCGACAGCACGTCGGCGTCGGAGTGGCCGCCGAGGCCGCGATCGAACTCGACGGTGACACCGCCGAGCACCAGCGGCCGCCCCGGCGCGAACGGATGCAGGTCGAATCCGAAGCCGACGCGCGTCACCGCCCCCTGGCTCCGCGCGCCCGGCGAAGATCCTCCGGCGTGGTGATCTTCACGTTCTCGGCGAGCCCGCGCACGACGCGGACCGCGTGGCCCAGCCGCTCCACCAGCATGGCGTCGTCGGTTCCCACCACGCCGTCCCGCCGCGCCTTCTCGTGAGCCTCGCGCAGCAGCGCGGTGCGGAACGCCTGCGGCGTCTGCACCGCCCACAGCCCGGAGCGGTCGAGCGTCGCCTCCACAAACCATAGTCGCGCCTCGGCCGGCGGGGCCCCAGCCCCGCGACGGCCTGCAGCGCGCACATCCACGTCGTCCCGGACGCGCTTGACCGTCTCCGCGATGGGCAGGGCGCAGATCGCCGCCCCGTGCTCGGCGGCGGCGCGCACCACGCTCGCGATGAGGTCGGGAGTGATCAGCGGGCGCACGGCGTCGTGGACGACGACGATCTCGACGTCGTCCGGGACGGCCTGCAGCGCGAGCCACACCGAGTCCTGGCGCGTCGGGCCGCCCGGCACGACCGCCAGCGGCACGCGCCGGGCAAGCGCCGCCAGCGCGCGCCGCGTCCGCCCGACGTGCGCCTCGGGCGCCGCCACCACGATGGCCGCCACTCCCGGGCAGCGCGTGAACCAGCTCACCGTCTTCGTCACGACCGGAACGCGCTGGATCGTGAGGAACTGCTTCGGGATGCGGCTGCCGAAGCGGGTGCCGATACCGCCGGCCGGGATCGCCACCGCGATCCTTGGCGCCGCCGCGCGTGTCTTCGTCGCGGGTCGCATGGCTCAGCCGAGCAAGATAGTCAGGGCGTCGCCAACGGTGGCCACGCCGCGGACGTCGAGCGAGGTCTTCGGCGGCTCGAGGACATTGCTCTGGGGCACGATCGCGCGGCGGAAGCCGAGCGCCGCCGCCTCGCGCAGGCGCAGCTCGAGCCCGGCGACCGCGCGGACCTCGCCGGTCAGCCCGACCTCACCGACGACGAGGACGTCGCCCGGCACCGGCCGATCCATGTAGCTCGAGGCGGCTGCGACGACGATACCGAGATCGGCGGCGGGCTCGGTGACGCGGGCGCCGCCGGCCACGTTGACGAACACGTCCTGGCTCCCGAGCGGAACGCCCGCGCGCTTCTCGAGCACCGCCAGCAGCAGGCACACACGGTTGTAGTCGGCCCCCAGGACGGTGCGCCGGGGCGTCCCGACCGGCGCGGGCGCGACGAGGGCCTGCAGCTCGAGCAGCACCGGCCGCGTGCCCTCGAGGCTCGAGACGACGACCGAGCCGGGCGCCTTGTCCGGGCGCTCGGCCAGGAAGAATCCCGAGGGATTCTTCACCTCGACCAGTCCGCCCTCGGCCATCTCGAAGACGCCGATCTCGTTCGTCGACCCGAACCGGTTCTTGACCGCTCGCAGGACGCGATACGAGTGATGGCGCTCGCCCTCGAAGTACAACACCGTGTCGACCAGGTGCTCGAGCACGCGCGGGCCGGCAAGCGCGCCTTCCTTTGTGACGTGGCCAACCAGGAACGTCGCGATGCCGCGGCTCTTGGCCAGCGTCATGAGACGCGCCCCGCACTCGCGTACCTGCGCGACGCTGCCGGGGGCCGATTCCAGCTCGGGCAGGAACACGGTCTGGATCGAATCGATCACCAGGCTGCGCGGCTTCGCGTCGTCGAGCTGCGCCTGCACCAGGGACAGATCGTTCTCCGGCCACAGGAGAAGCCCGTCGCCCGCGATGCCGAGGCGGTCGGCGCGCATCTTCACCTGCCCCGCCGACTCCTCGGCGGTCACGTAGAGCACGGGCGGCGCGGCCCGCGCGAGGGCGCGCGCGGCTTGCAGCAGGAGCGTGCTCTTGCCGACGCCCGGGTCGCCGCCGATCAAGACCAGCGAGCCGCGCACCACCCCGCCGCCAAGCACCCGGTCGAGCTCGTCGATGCCGGTGCGGACGCGGTCGTCCTGCTCCATCGAGATGTCCTTGAGCGGACGCGGCTGAATGGCCGGCGTTCCGGCCCGGCGTGCCGTGCGCTGCGTGACCGGCCGCTCCTCGACGAGCTGGACCCAGGCGCCGCTCGCGCGCCGGCAGTCGGGGCACGTCCCGGGCTTCGGGCTCGCGAACCCGCACTCCTGGCAGCGGTAGACGTTAGCGTCGCGGGGCGCCATCGCGGGAGCTTGCCTTGTTGTCGCTGTTGTCCAGGCTGCGGATCATCGATCTCAACAGGAAGCTTCGCTGGGCGCCGTCGAGGATCGAGACCAGGCGCTCGTAGACCGTCGGATCGACGATCAACGCACCCACCGTGCCCTCGCCCGTGTTGATCTTCTCGCTGATCGCCTTGAGGTTGGCGACGGCGGCCCGCAGATCGTGCAGGGTGAGCTGCAGATCGCTCTGGTCACCCGAATCAGCGACCAGGCTGCCGAGCGTGCCGCGGCCGCCGGCCACCCGGTCGGAGACCTCGCGCAGATTGTGCGCCGTCGTCTTGAGGTCGTCGAGAAGCGGCCGGTACTTCGGATCGAAGAGAAGACCGGGCAAGAGTCCCTGCTCGCCCTCGGGATGCTCGACCATGCGGCTGATGCGATCCATCGCGGCGACGAACCGCTTGGCGGAGGCCGTGCCTTCGGGCGACGCGAGCACCCCGACGGCCCCCTGCCCCTTCTCGACCCGGTCGACCACCGTCTGCGTCGAGGCGATCAGGTCATTGAGCCGGCGCAACGCCACCGGCTCCTCGTAGAGAAGCGCGTGGGCCCAGCCGCGGCCGCGCTCGACCTGATCGACCACGTTGCCGAGCTTTCCGACGGTCGCGGCGGCGTTCTCGATGATCTTCGACTGGTTCACCTTGTCCGCCGTCTCGCGCAGCGAGATGGCGAGCTCCGCGACGTTCTTGGCGGTCTCCGCGCCCGAGGCGATGATCCGGCTGAAGTCGGCGGGATCACGGGACACCAGCATCTCCCCGGGAGCGACGGGCGGCGCGCTCGCGTCGCCAACGGTGATCTCCACGATCTTGTCGCCGAGCAGGCCCTGGGTCTCGATGCGCGCGACGGAGTTCTTGCGGATCCGGTCCGAGAAGCGCTTGGCGATGGTGAGGTCGACTCGGACCTTGCCGCCGGGCTGACCGGGAAGAGTCACGGCCGTCACTCGGCCGATCTGCACCCCGGCGAGCCGCACCGTCGCGCCCTCCAGCAGCCCGCCCACCTCGGTGAACTCGGCGTGAATCGTGTACCGCGACTCGAACAGCCGCGCCCGGGCCCCGAGCGCGTAGATGAGGCCGAGGAAGGTCAGGAGCGCCAGGATGACGAAGACGCCCACGCGGAGCTTCACGGCGTTCTCGCGACGCTCGCTCATCCCGCGGCTCCCGCCAGGAACGCCCGGACCGCCGGGTCGTCCCCCGAAAGAACCCGCTCGGCGGGGCCGAACGCGGCGAACCGGCCCTCGATCAGGACGGCCACGCGGTCCGCCACGGTTCGGGCCAGCTCGATGTCGTGCGTCACCACCATGGCCGTGTCGCACACGCCGCCGCGCAGATCCAGCATCAGGTCGGCGACCAGCTTGGAGTTCGTCGGATCGAGCCCGGCCGTGGGCTCGTCGAACAGCAGCATCTCGGGCTCGACTGACAGCGCACGGGCGATCCCGACGCGCTTGCGCATGCCGCCTGATAGCTCGGACGGCAGGAGATCCAGCACGTCGCTCGAGAGGCCCACGACCGACAGGTTCCCGACCACGCGCTCCTCGATCTCCGCCTCCCCGAGGCTGGTGTGCTCGCGCAGAGGATACGCGACGTTCTCACGCACCGACAACGAATCGAAGAGCGCGGCGCTCTGGAAGACATAGCCCATCCGCCGCCGGAGCGGGAGCAGCTCCTCCTCGGTCAGGCGCTCGATGGCGTGCCCGAAGACGCGGAGCCGTCCACCTTCGGGACGGATCAGACCGGCCACCAGGCGCAGGAGGACGGTCTTGCCGCTGCCGCTGCCGCCCATGACGACCAGCGTCTCGCCCTTGGCGAGCGTGAACGACACGCCGCGCAGAACGTGATTCGCGTCGAAGCTCTTGTTCAGGTCGACGGCCTCGACGATCGGCTCGGCCATCGCCGTCAATAGAAGAGCGTGAGGAAGAGCTTGGTGATGAAGAAGTCGCACACGATGACCCCCATGGTCACGTGGACGACGGTCGCCGTCGTCGCCCGCCCCAGGCCCTCGGTGCCGCCCTCGGTGCTGAGCCCGTTGTAGCAGCCGATCAGCGTCACGATCGCGCCGAAGAAGACCGACTTGCCGATGCCCGTGACGAAGTCCTTCGGCACCACCCAGTAGGTGGTGACGTTCCAGTAGGCCCACATGTCGGCGCCGCGCTCGACGAACATGATGGCCATCCCGCCGAGGATGCCGACGGCGTCGGCGAGCGTGGTCAGGAGCGGGAACACGATCAGCGCGGCGAGGACGCGCGGCACCACCAGGCGCTTGATGTAGTTCACGCCGAGGGTCCGGAGCGCATCGATCTGCTCGGTTACCTTCATCGAGCCCAGCTCGGCGGTGATCCCGGAGGCGACCTTGCCGCCCACCAGGATGGCCGTCAGGACGGGCCCGAGCTCGCGCAGGATGGCCAGGGAGGTCAGCGGGCCGACATAGGTCTCGGCGCCGAAGCGGGCCATGTTGACGGCGCTCTGGATGGTGAAGACCATGCCCGTGAAGATCGCGGCGGTGAGGGCGACGCCGAGCGACTGCACGCCCATCACCTCGATCTCTTGGATGATCAGGCGGAAGTACTTCGGCGGCAGCGCCAGGCTGCGGGCGACCTGACCGGTCAAGAGGCCGACGCCGCCGTACCACATGGCGGTGCGCCGCAGGTAGGCTTCCACTACTCGGTCCGCTCCATCGCGAAGCTCTCGACGAAGGTCCGGAACTGGCCGCGCCACGTCTCGAACGAGGCCGGCGGCGCCACGTACACGAAGTCGTAGACGCAGCGGCCCTCGTTCATCACGTACGCCTCGATGCGCGTCGGGGCGCCGTCCCCGCTCACCCGACCGTCGAGCACCCGGCGAACCGCCCGCTGCCCGTTCAACGAGACCTCCTCCTGCTCGATGGTCGCGCGGTCGCGGATGCCGATCAATAGCTGCCGCAGCAGCAGTCCCGCACCGCGGGTCTCCGTCCCCTCGCCGCATTGCGCGTTGGCCAGCATCGCCGCCGCCCCGTCGCGGTGCCTCAGCTCCAGATCGGCGCGGCTGGCGTCGGCCACGACCCACTCGGCGCCCGGCACGGTGATGCGGTAGCCCTTCGTCGAATGATAGACGCCATTCTCGATGCGCCGGCCGGCGCCGCACCCGGCCAGCGCGACGATCGCTCCCAGCACGAGCGCCAGCGGCGCCCGGCGCACGCGACCGCTACCGATCCGTCGGGACCCGTCCCGCGTGGCGTCGCGCCAGCTCCGCCAGCACCTCGCGAAGCGAAATGCCTCGCGCGCCGAGCAGGACGAGAGTGTGGAACCACAGGTCGGCGACCTCCTCGGTGACGCGCCGGTCACCTTCGCCGCCGAGCGCCGCCGTGATCACCTCCGTCGCCTCCTCGCCGATCTTCCGGCACACCTTCGCCTCGCCGGCCGCGAGAAGCCCGGCAACGTATGATCCAGCAGGGCGCTTCGCCTTGCGCTCCGCGATGGTGCGCTCGAGCCGCTCGAGCATCCCCGCCGGAGCCGGACGGGCATCGCTGTCGGCGCCCGCGTCGAGCGTCGTGAAGAAGCACGTCCGCTGGCCCGTGTGACAGGCCACGCCCTCCTGGTGCACCTGGACGAGCAGCGTGTCGCCGTCGCAGTCGGCGAAGACCGACTGGACGTGCTGCACGTGTCCGGACGTCTCGCCCTTCGTCCACGGCTTGCCGCGCGAGCGCGACCAGAAGTGCGTCAGGCCGCTCGAGAGCGTCGCCTCCACGGCGGCGCGGTCCATCCAGGCGACCATCAGGAGCTCGCCG
>DASRIY010000310.1:0-11121 GCA_035649755.1 Candidatus Methylomirabilota bacterium | reverse complement strand
AGGGCAAGGGCG
This sequence comes from Candidatus Methylomirabilota bacterium, assembly GCA_035649755.1. Classification (GTDB taxonomy): domain Bacteria; phylum Methylomirabilota; class Methylomirabilia; order Rokubacteriales; family CSP1-6; genus AR31. The sequence continues at coordinate 11,109 of DASRIY010000310.1, read as the reverse complement.
ACGCGCTGGCGGCGCTTCTCAAGGAACAGGCGGCGGTGGTCCTCAAGGCCGAGCCGGGCTGCCTGGTTTATCGCTACCACCGGTCGACGAAGGACCCGGACCTCTTCGCCGTTTACGAGCAGTACAAGGACGACGCCGCATTCGACCTCCACCGCAAGGCCCCGCACCTCGCGGCGTACCGCGAGCGGCGCGAGAAGGAAGGCCTCGTCGCGGGCCCGCCTGAGGTGGAGATCTACCGATCGCTCACCGAATAGAGGCTCGGCCGGCGGGCCAGGCGGCGAGTGCCCGGCCCTCCGCGTTCGCCGCCCTCAAGGCGCGAAACTTCTGCCTGTACTGGGTCGGGCTCGTGTTCTACGTGCTCGGCCATCGGGCGGAGTACGTCACCTTCGCGTGGATGACGTGGGAGCTGACGCAGAGCCCGCTCTACCTCGGCTATCTCGGCCTGGCCCAGGGCGCGCCGCTGGTCGTCTTCCAGCTTCTCGCCGGAGTCCTGGCCGACCGCACCAGCCGCCTGCGCCTGCTCCTCGGCACCACCGTCATGACCTCGGCAACGCTGATCATCGCCTTCGGACTGACCGTGCTAGGAATCGTGCGCGTTCCCCACCTGCTGGTGCTCGCGGCGCTCGGGAGCACCTTCCGCGCCTTCGACGAGCCGAGCCGCATGTCGCTGGTGCCCCAGCTGATCGATCGCGCGCGTCTCCCGAACGCGATTGCGCTCGGCTCCATTCCCTGGCAGACCGGGCGCATGATCGGCCCGTCGATCACGGGCATCCTGATCGCGGCGTTCGGCGGCACCGTCGGATTCGGGCTCGCCGCGGTGGCCTCCTGCTCCGCGCTCGCGCTGTACAGCCGCATCCGCGTCACCGAGGACATCAAGCCGAGCGATGGACGCGACATGCTCTCCCAGCTGATCGAAGGCCTCCGTTTCGTTGGCGGCAATTTCATCTTCGCGAGCCTGATCAGCCTGGCGCTCTTCAACGCGTTGTTCGGGCTGTCCTACATCACGCTCCTGCCCGTCTACGCCGATCAGTACTTCGGGACCGGCTCGACCGGGTACGGGCTCTTGAGCGCCGCCCACGGCGCCGGCTCTATGGTCGGCACGCTCCTCATCGCGACGGCCGCGCTGCGCTTCGTGCGCCCCGGCCTGATCATGCTGACCTCCGCGACGGGCATGGGGCTCGCGCTGATGGTGTTCTCGCGGTCACCGGGTATGAGCTTCGCGGTCGCCATGCTAGGGCTCGTCGGGTTCTGCAGCACCTTCTACCTGACGCACGTCACCACGATCATCCAGACGCAGGTGCCCGATCACCTCCGGGGCCGGGTGCTGAGCCTCTATTCCCTCTGCTGGAACCTCCTGCCCCTCGGCGGGCTGCTAGCGGGCGCGCTGGCGGCAGCCGTCGACGCGCGCTTTGCGGTCCTGATCGGCGGCCTCATGGTCGCCGCGAACGCCCTCGTGCTCTTCACCTCCCGACGGCTGCGCGCCATCGGCTGAGACGGCTCCTAGACCGGCAGCTGCTCGGCGTCGAGAGCCGGCTTCATCTCGAAGGCGTTCAGCAGGCCGGTGATCATGCCGTAGTGACCGATGATGCCCGTCAGCTCGACGACCCACGGCACGCCGTAGCGATCCTTCAGCGCGTCGAAGACAGCCTGCTCCACCCGATTGTTCCGGAGCAGCTGACGCACGTAGGTCACGATCGCACGCTCGTCCGGCGCGAGCGCGCCGGCGTCCTTCCGGTCGCGGACCACCGCGATGGCTTCCTCGCGCGTCCCCGCCTTGCGGGCCAGCGTCACGTGAGCCGCCCACACGAAGGGGCAGTCCTTCTCGCGCGCGGTGGCGCAGATGGCCAGCTCGCCTTCCTTCGGCTTCACCGACGACTGGAAGCGGAGGAAGTTGCTGGTGTTGAGCACGCGGCCGCACATCTCGGGACTGTACATCATGATGCTGAAGGGGCCGCGCACGCTGCCGCGTCCCTCCGCGACGGCGTCGAAGATCGACTGATGCTCGGCCGCGACCTGCTCCTTGGTGGTGATGGGCGTGACGCGTGGCATTGATGACTCCTCCCTTTCGTTCGACGTTCACTGGATGAGCTGATCGGCGCGTTGCAGCAGCGGCCGGGGGATCGTGAGACCCAGGGACTTGGCCGTCTTCAGATTGATCACAAGCTCGAACTTCGTCGGCTGCTCGACCGGCAGGTCGGCCGGCTTGGTACCCTTCACGATCCGGTCGATTTGCCCTTGAAGTCGGAGAGAGATACGTCGAGCCCGGTGGTGGCCGGCAGGGTGAAGCCCGGCGCGGCTGCACCCTCCTCGATCGCCGCGCTGGGCCGCGGCACAGCGACGATCGAACCGTTCCTCACGCTTCTCTCCTCCTCTTCTGGGCGAATGGTTACCGCATTCTTGTTCAAGGCCAAGGAATCCGCAAGCGGACCCCCGCTTGACGCCGCGGGCGGCGGCGGCGCAGTATCCCCTCGGTGAACGCCCAGGACTCCGGCGCCTACACCGACTGCAACACGCTGCTCGAGCAGCACGCCCGTCAGCGCCCCGACAAGACCTTCATCGAGATCCCCGATGAGAGCTCGCGCATCACGTTTGGCGACTTCGAGGCGCTGACCCGGCGTTTCGCCAACCTTCTGACTCGCGAAGGCATCGGCGCGGGGGACCGGATCTCGCTGCTCGCCGACAACGGGATCGAGGGGCTGGTCGTGTTCTGGGGCGCCCTGCGCGCCGGTGTCATCGTGAACCCGGTCAACGTCGAGATCCGCGAGAAGCACGTGAGCCAGATCCTGCACGACGTGGCGCCTCGGGCCGTCTTCTGGAGCCGGGATCTGCCCGTCGACCCGCGCGCGCTCGCCACGGGCGGCGCCGCGTGGATCCCGTTTGGCGCCTGGAACGCGCCGGCACCGCCGGCCGACGACCTGTTCGCCCGCCTGCGCGCCGCGTCAGACGCGTCCGTCGCCACTCGGGCGACGCGAGCGGACTGGTCCCTGATCAACTACACCTCGGGCACGACTGACGCGCCGAAGGGCGCGATCTGGACGCACGAGGCGTACTACGCGATGTGCGAGTCGCCGATCGACCGGCTCGAGCTCAGCGAGCGCGACACGATCCTCGACTACCGCCACTTCAGCTGGTCGTCGCCGCAAATCCTCTCGGTCGGACCGAGCCTGCTGACCGGCGCTACCCTGGTGCTGGCGCGGAAGTTTTCGCAGGCGCGGTTCTTCGACTGGCTGCGCGACTACCAGGTGACTGTCGCGGTCGGCATTCCGACCGTCATCAACATTCTACTGGCGCGGCCGGTGGCCGTGACGAAAGCCGACCTGCCGGCGCTCCGCTTCATGACCTCGAGCACCGCGCCGCTGTCGCTCGAGAAGCACCTGGAGTTCGAGAAGACTTACGGCATCCCGATCGTGCAGCTCGCCGGCGGGACCGAGACCGGCTTCATGTGCGGCAACGCGCCCGGTCAGCGCAAGCACGGCTCGATCGGGCGGCCCACTCGCAACATTCACCTGCGCATCCTCGACGAGGCCGGACACGAGCTGCCGCCCGGCCAGGAAGGCGAGATGGTCGTCAGCGGGCGCCAGCTCGCGTCGGCCTACTGGCAGGGGCCGGACAAGCTCGTGCCGATTCCCCAGGACGGCTTCCGCAACGGCGATCTGGCCCGCCGGGACGAGGACGGGTTCGTCTACATCACCGGCCGCAAGAAGGACATCATCATCAAGGGCGGCGTCAATATCGCCTCGCTCGAGATCACGAACTGCCTGCTCGAGCACGCCGACGTCGCCGATGCCGCCACGCTCGGCGTGCGCGACGACATCTACGGCGAGGTGCCGGTGGGCTTCGCGGCGCCCCGACCCGGGCGAAGCCCCGCCGAAGCCACGCTGCTCGAGCACTGCCGAAGCCGGCTCGTGGCCTTCAAAGTGCCCGCGGCCGTCGTGGTCGTCGACAGCGTGCCGAAGAACGCGAATGGCAAGATCGATCGCGAGGCACTCGCGGCGATGTGGCAGCGGCGGACCCCGCGCTGATGAACACTCCGCGATTCGGGCTCAGCCTGCCCAACCGGGGCGTGCTCTTCGGCGCGACCAGCGTCGACGAGCTGCTCGCCCTCTCTGAAACAGCCGAGGCCTCGGGCATGTTCGACTCGATCTGGGTGGGCGACAGCCTCTTCGCCAAGCCGCGGCTCGAGTCGCTCGTTCTGCTCTCGGCCATCGCGGCGCGCACGCGCCGGGTCCGGCTCGGCACCTGCTGTCTCTCGACCTTCCCGCTCCGCGACCCGATCTTCCTGGCCGCGCAGTGGGCGGCGCTCGATCAGGTCTCGAATGGCCGGATGATTCTCGGCGCGTGCGTCGGGGGAAGCTTGCCGCGCGAGAAGGCCGAGGCGGAATTTGCCGCCTTCAACGTCAAGCTCGCCGACCGCGGCCCCCGGCTCGAGGAAGGCATGACGATCCTGCGACGGCTGTGGGCCGAGGACCACGTGAGCCACGAGGGCCGCTTCTATCGGTTCACCGATCTGACGCTCGAGCCGAAGCCCGTCCAGAAGCCGTGCCCGATCTGGATCGCGACCAATCCCAAGCCCGAGCTGACCACGCCGCGCGTCGCCGACCGGGCGCTGCGGCGCGTCGGCCTCCTCGCGGACGGCTGGATGACCGACAACACGCCGGTCGCCAGATTCCAGGAGCGCTGGGCGCTGATCCGCCAGGTCGCGCGAGAGGCGAATCGCCCGACCGAGCGGCTGGAGGCCGCCCTCCACCTGATGGTCAACATCAACGACGACCGGCAGGCCGCCTTCGAGGAGGCCGTCAAGTTCCTGCACACGTACTACAGCCCCGCGATGACGCGCGAGTACATCGAGGGCTGGCTCGCGTACGGCCCGCCCGCAGGCGTCGTGGAGAAGATCGGCGCGTACCTCGCCGCCGGCTGCACGACGCCCATCCTGCGCTTCGCGTCGTGGGACCAGAAGGGCCAGCTCACGCGCGCGCTGACCGACGTGCTGCCGGCGGCGCGCCTCAGCTAGGGATGCACGCGGTCGCCGTGATCTCGATCACGAGCTCGGGCGAGTTCAGCGAGGCGACCGTCACGGTGGTACGCGCCGGCTTGTTGCTCGGGAAGTACTTCGCGTACTCCTCGTTGTAGGCGGCGAGGTCTTCCCGCCGGGTCAGGTACGTGGTCACCGTCATCACGTTCTCGAGCGACGTGCCGGCGGCGCCCAGGATCGTCTTGATGCGCTCCAGGATGTTGCGGGTCTGCTCGCGGATATCCTTGCCCACCTCCCCGCTCACCGGATGGCGGCCGGTCTGGCCCGACACGAAGACCAGGTTGCCGAACTTCGTGGCCAGCGACAGGTTGGGGTTGGCGGCGGCCGCCTGGACCTGGACGATCTCTTTCTTGGGCATTGTCGTTCTCCTCGATGATCAGGCGGCAGGCCAGCCCTGCCGCACCCTCGGAAACACCTCTTCGGCCAGCATGTGAAGCTCGTCGAGCACGAGGCTCTGGGGCATCCCGGGCCACTGCACGCTCATGATCAGATGATTGATTCCGGTCGTGCGGTTGAGCGCCAGCATCTGCTCGGCAACCTCGTCGGGCGAGCCCAGCAGAAAGCGGTCGCGAATCAGCTCGTCGAACTCGACACCGAAATTATTGTCGCCCTCGGGCATCGCCTTGTCCTGGCCCCACTGGTGATACGCCGCGTACTTGGCGGCCAGGTACGGCGCGCTGAGCCGGATGGCCTCGCTGCGTGACTTCGCCACGAACACCTCGCGGCGCGCCGGGAACTCCGCCGGAAACGGCTTGCCGAGCTCGTCGAGCGCCTTCCGGTAGACGCCCACCTGCCGCACGATCGTGTCGATCCGGTTGTGTGGGTTGACGTACCAGCAGTCGCCGAGCCGGGCGGCGCGGCGGATCGCGGGATCGGCGTTGGCGCCGATCCAGACCGGCGGATGCGGCTTCTGCACCGGCTTGGGCGAGGCCGAGGCGCCCAGCAGCGTGAAGTGCGAGGCGACCATGTTCACGGCGTCTTCCGTCCAGAGCCGGCGGACCGCCTCGAGGTTCTCCTCGAAGCGCTTCACGCGCTCCTTCTGGGTCGTGCCGAACGCCAGGAACTCGACCTCGCGGTAGCCGAGCGCGACACCGAAGATGACCTTGCCGCCGCTCATGACGTCGACCGTCGCGATCTGCTCGGCAACGTCCAGCGGCTTGTGGAGCGAGAGCAGGATCAATCCGAAGTTGATGCGCAGACGCGGCGCCTCGGCCATGACCCGGGACAGAAACGGAAGCTGCTGCAGGCTCTGGAGCGGCGCGCTGCTGTAGTGCATGCCCTTGGTGATGGAGTCGAAGCCGAGCGCGTCGGCCAGCCGCGCCTGCTCGAGCTGCTCCTGGAAGCGCGCCTGCATGTCGTCGCCCTGCGGGAACTGGGCCCGCAGCATCAGACCGAACTGCATCATGCGCGAACCGGCTCCGGCTCCCAGCCCCAGGGATGCGGGCCCCACTCCGGCTCGAACACGCGCCCGCGCTTCACGGTGAGCACCGGCACCACCGCCTTGTCGATCTTCATCGAGTCGCGCAGCGTGTCGTAGACCACCCACTTGCCCTCGCGGATGTCCAGCACCGAGATGTCGGCCTGCCGCCCCACGGCGAGGCTGCCCAGGCGAGCGTCCTCGCCGATGGCCCGTGCCGGGTTGATCGTGGACGCGGCGATCACCTGCTCGAGCGTGAAGCCCATGCCGAGGAAGCGGGCCATGATCTCCACCATGCTGTGCACGGTGTTGAGCCGCCCGGGAATGGTCAGATCGGTGCTGATGCAGTGCGGGATCAGTCCCTGATCGAGCACCTTGCGCCCGACGTTGAAGCCGAAGTTCATGCGGCCGTGCGCGGTGTCGAGCCACACGCCCCGCCCGGCCAGCTCCTTGGCCTCCGGCACCAGCCGCCCGTCGGCGTCGAGGACGCCGCCGGGATTGGCGGTGAAGAGGTGCGTCACGATGTCGCCCGGCTCCAGGATCGGCAGGAGCTGGCGGATCACGTTGGCGTCGTAGCGCTTGGTGGTGTCGCCGATGTGGACCATGAGCGGGATCCCGCTCTCGCGCGCGGCGCGCTTGGCCAGCCGCGGCATCTCCATCCCGAAGATCTCGAGCGCCGGCGAGACCATGCGCGCCTTGATCCCCTTGATGAGCCCCTTGTGCTCAGACGCCACCCGCAAGGCACCGTCGAGGTCGATGCTGCTCTCGGCGATGATGTCGGGGTTCGTGGCGAGCCCGGTCTGGCAGATGTGCAAGAGCGGGATCACCTCGGTCTCGCACTTCGGCAGGATGTGCCGCGGAAACGCACTGAAGGTCGCGCACCCCGAGCTGCCCGCGTCGACCACCGTCGTGACGCCCGCGTGCACGCCCGCGATGTCGGGATGCACGCCGTTGGCGGCGACCCCGTCGAACACGTGGGTGTGCAGGTCGATGAGCCCGGCCGTCACGGTCTTGCCCATGACGTGAACGACGCCCCGGGCCTCGGAGGCGGGAATATTCGCGGCCACCTTCGCGATCTTGCCGTTCTCCACCGCCACGTCCAGCGCCCCGCGCAGGTTCTGCGCCGGGTCGATCACGTTGCCGCCCTTCAGCAGTAGGTCGTACATGGCGAGCCTCCTTCGGTCGTCCTGCCGATGGGCGGGAGAGTAACGGGTCCGAGCGACCCGTTCAAGCGATCGTGAACACGATGGCGCAGATCACCAGGACGAACGCGCTCACGAGCTGGATCAGCCGCAGAGCCGGCCGGATCTCGCCGACCGAACGGCCGGGTTTCAGCACCCACCGCTGAAAGGCGGGCGATCGCTCCGTCGCGAGCGACGCGAAGAGCAGGACGGCCAGCGCCAGAAGCACGAATGCTCCGGGCTTCTCGGGTGGTGGCGTCCCGGGCAAGAAGCCCCCCAGGGTGAACAGCGCGTTCCACACCACGAAGAGCGCGATGATGAAGCTCCAGCGAAACGGGATCCCCCGCTTGACCGGCGCCGTTGGAGGCGGCGCGGCCGGGACGAATCCTGCCTGGCGGATCCGCTCGATCAGGCGCGCGGGATTCCGAACACACCAGAAGATGATCCCCGACGGGTAATCGGGACGCGTGTGAACGACTCGGATCCCGCGATAGATCACGGGGATGGAGCCGTAGGGCTCGACTCGGACGATCTGCTCGGGCGTGAACGTGTAAGTTCCGAGCGGCCACACGCGAATCACCAGGGATCGCGGCGTGACCGACAGCTCCGCGAGGGGCCAGCTGGCGTTGATCCAGCCGATCCGCGCGCCGCCCGCGCGCTTGAACGAGGCAGCCACGTCAGCTCAGGCCGGTCGGCCCGTGCAGTCGCCGCCACGCGGCGGCGCGGCCGCCGGTCGTCCACTCGTACCCGGCATTCGGCAAATACTCGACGACCGATTTCTGCGAGGCGTCCGGAGCGGGATCGGGCTGGTAGATCACGACGTAGCGCTCGCGAAGGTCCTGGAGCATCTTTCGTCGCGCCCGAAAGGCGAAGACGAGATTCACGTCGCACCATACGGCCACGGTGACCATGACGATTCCCGTCAGCGGCAACGCCTTGGGGCTTTGCATCTGAGCGACCAGGTGAGCGACCGCCACGGCGTTCACCAGGAGAGCAACGAGGCCGCCGAAGAGCTTGATCCGTGGTAGGTAGGCACGAAGCTCGGAGCACTCCCCGTCCGACAGGGCGCGCTGGTGGAGGCGAAACGTGCCTTCCTCGGTCTCGACCGGCTTGACGTACTGAGCGGCCAGCCTCGCCTGCTCCGGCGCGCCGACGGTACGGCCTCGCTGCACCGGCACCCACGACTCCTGTATCTGCCCGTTGACCGACCAGACGAGCTCCGATTGCTTGAGGACTTCCAGCACGACCTCGGTGCCCTCGCCGATTTGTTGGCGGAGATGCTCGAGCTCCGGCGGCTCGGCGACCAGCTCGCCGACCGTTCCTTCGCAGACCAGAACCTCCGAGTCCCGATATTGCTGTCTCAGGAGGGCGGAGCGCTTGAAGTAGTCGTTCGCGATCACGATGCAGAGCGGCACGCCGAGGAAAATTCCGAGCGCCACGAGTATCACGCGAGCGGTCTCGATGGGGGGCTCGGCCGGCGCGGTCCACATCGTCATCGCCGCGACGCACGCGGCCAGGACGACCGCGACGGCCAGGAGCCAGGCCGACGCCTTGGCGAGGTTCATGCGCCGGCTCAGACGGATTTTTCGAAACTCGGCGACGGTCAAGAGGCGCGACCGGGTGACGGTGAGCCCGGCGCACCAGTCGTGCGAAGCCTCAGTCATGGGCGGTACTTCTACTTAACCAGAACCGCCCACGCCGGCCAAACTGCGCGGAACGCTACCCGACGGGCTGCTGGGCGCCGCGAGGCGGCCCCTTGATCTCCTCCAGCGACTTGGCGAACGCGAGCAGCTCCGCGTCGGGCTTGTCGAGGTCGATGACCTCCCCGAGCGGCTGACGCACCTTGTACGGGGTCGTGTAGTAGAGCTCGATCCGGTTGTCCTCCGGATCGAAGAAGTACACGCTGCAGGCGATCCCGTGGGTGACGGTGCGGTCGATCTTCATGCCTTCCTGCCGGAGCCGATGGTAGAAGGCGCGCACGTCGTCGAGCGTCTTCACCTTGAACGAGACCTGCTGTACGTTGTGCGTCTTCTGCCCGGGCTCCCGCGCCTGCACCAGCGCCAGCTCGTGATGCTCGGCATCCGGCGCCGCACTCAGAAAGCAGATGCCCCGCTCCAGGTTCTCGTCGCTGATCGTCAGGCCGAGAACCCGCGCGTAGAAATTCCGCATTTTCGGCAGGTCGTCGCAGAAGAGTCCGACGTGGCCCAACCCGCTGATCTCAGGCATGTCTCACCCCTCAGGTCCGCTTGTAAAACCTGGCCGCATTGTCCCACAGAAGCTTCTTCTTCGTGTCGGGCTTGAGGCTCGACCACTTGAGCACGTTGTCGACCGAGTTGGGGAACTGGCACTCCGAGTGCGGATAGTCGGAAGCGTACATGAGCACGTCGTCGCCCAGCACGCTCCTCACGTAGTTAAACATCTCCTCGCCCTCGTGGTTCTCGACGCTGCAGAAGAACCGGCCGCTGGTCATGTACTCGCTGGGGGCGTGCTTGAGCGGCGCGGTGCCGCCGACGTACACGGCCTGCTCGTCCATCCGTTTGGCCCAGAACGGCAGCCAGCCAAAGCCGCATTCGAGGATGCCCATGCGCAGGCTCGGGTAGCGGTCCATGATCCCGGCGCCGATGAAGGCGGCCATGAAGCGCATGCCGCCCCAGGGATGCGACGCGAGGCGGCCCAGGAAGATGTTGTCCCAGAGATCCTGATAGCCCGGGAAGTACGGCGGGTTCCAGGTCAGGCTGTGGTGCATGACCGCCAGGTCGTGCTCCTGCGCGGCCTGCCAGATGGGCTCCAGGTCCGGGTGGTCGACCGGAATGTCCTTGGCGAGCAGCGGCCAGACCGCTACCGCCCACTTCGAGGTTCCCCATCGCTTGATCTCGCTGACGGCCTCAGCCACGTTGCGCGTCGAGGCGACGACCATGGTCTTCAGGCGGTCCGGCGCTCGTCCGCAGAAGTCGTTCGCGTGGCGGTGATACGCGCGAATCAATCCGACCTCGAGCTCGACATCCGGAAGGCCGACGACGCTAACCCACGAGGTCGGGATGAGCAGGTGCGCGTCGGTACCTTCATCGTCCATGTCCTTCAGGCGGTTATCGGCGAGATCGTCCTGCACGCCCGGCCGCGGCTGCTTCGTGCCGCGCCAGTTAGTGCCGCGCCCGGTGAACGTCTGGTGCGCGCTCGCCTGCCCGAGGACGCGCGGGTAGAGCTTGGTTCCCACCCGATACTGATGAGAGCCCGGCGTGCCGCCGATCTGGCTGGTGGCGTGGCGGTGGGCCGCCAGCTCGGGGAGCCGAGGTCGAAAGCTCGGATCGACGTAACGTTCGAGGACTTCGGCAGCGGGATTGACGTGGGTGTCGGCGTCCCAGGCGCGCAGGCCGTCTCTCATGAGGTCCTCCTCACCGGACCATCAGCTGCAGGCGGTGTCCGTCGGGATCCTGGAAGTAGATGCAGTGATCCTCGCCCGGACGACCAGTGACGATCAC
>DASRIY010000309.1:0-5817 GCA_035649755.1 Candidatus Methylomirabilota bacterium | reverse complement strand
CCGCCCCGTTTCCTCGCGCGCGGTGGGTCTTCGCTCGGCGGCCAGAAGGCGACGTTGGCTCCCCGAGGACGAGCGGCCCTCCCGGTCGCGGGCGTCAGCGGAGGGGGACGAAGATCGAGACTCGGGGCTCCGGGCCGACTTCGCGGGTGGCGTGGCCCTGGCCGGTGAGGTCTTCGGCGATCAGGATGTCGCCGGAGCCCAGGCGCCGGACGGTGCCGTCGCCGATCTCGATGTCGACCGCGCCGCCGAGCGTGAACACGGCATAGCGCCCGGGCGCGTGATGCCAGGGATTCGACCGGTCGGCATCGAAGCGGCGGATGACGATGCCGCTGCCCGGGATCAGCTCGGCGCTCGACGACTTGTCGCCGCGCGGCTCGAACTTCGGCACGATCTCCTCGAAGTGGGACTTCCCGTCGGAACCGGCGTAGATGCGAATGATGGCCATGGAATCTCTCCTGACGGCGTTAGCGCGAGCTCACGATCAGCTCGCGTAGCTCCCGAAGGTGCTCCACCTCGTGACTGCGCGGCACGATGACGACGTCGTCGAAGCCGAGCTCGCGCAGCCGGCGCAGCCGCTCGCGGGCGGTTTCTCGCGAGCATTTCAAGTCGCAGGGGTCGTTCGGCCCGTCGGGGCTCTGCGGCTGGCCCAGATGCTCGACGACGTTGGTGACGACGGCGCGACGGCCGCCGAGATCGCGAAACCGCTTGATTCCCTCGCGCAGGAGGCCCCAGTTACTCCGAGCGCCCGATCCCACCCAGCCGTCGAACTCGCGGGCCGCCCGCTCGATCCACCGCGAGCCCGCCCACGAGCCGATCAGCACGGGCGGCCCGCCGACGGCCTCGGGCCACACGGGCGCCAGCGACGCGGCACCGACGCGCTCGCCAGCCCAGAGCCGCCGCATGGTTGCCAGCGACTCGTTCATGCGCCGGAAGCGCGAGGCGAAGTCCAGGCCGAGCGCCTCGAAATCTCCGGCGGTCGATCCCGCGCCCACGCCGAGCCGCAGCCGGCCGCCCGACACCAGATGGGCCGTCAGCACGCGCTGCGCGAGCTCCACCGGATTTCGCAGCGGCAGCTGAAGGACTCCGGTCCCCAGCTCGACCGAGCGGGTCACCGTCGCCGCCACCGACAGCGCGGTGAGCGGGTCCGCCATCAGCCATCCGCGCCCGATGGCGTCGAACGCCCAGATGCTTTCGAAGCCCGCCGCCTCGATCCGCTGCGCGGCGTCGGCGAGGGTTCGGGCGCCGGGCGACGGCGCGCTTCGTCCCCCCGCGGGCAAGCTCAGTCCAAAACGTGTCATGGCTCTCCTCTCGGTACCGCACGCGAAGATATGCCAAAGCGGGAAGAAACACGAGCCCAGTTGCGCTAGTATGACCGCCGGCGGAATCGAACGGAAAAGGAGCGAGACATGCGTTTCGGGATCTTCACGAGCATGGGCAACACCACCTGGGCCAACGTGCTGGACCTCTGGCGGCACCTCGAGGCAACCCGCTGGGACATCGCGTGCGTCACCGATCACTTCATGCCCAACAACAAGGAGCGCGAGGGCTCGACGCTCGAGGGATGGAGCACCCTCGCCGGGCTGTCCGCGCTCGTCCCGCGCCTGCGCGTCGGAACCATCGTGCTGGGCAACACGTACCGTCATCCGGCGGTGGTCGCGAAGATGGCGGCGCAGGTCGACATCATCTCGGGCGGCCGTCTCCTGCTCGGGCTGGGCTCGGGCTGGCAGCAGAACGAGCACGAAGCCTACGGCATCCCCTTCTACACGATGCGCGAGCGGCTCGAGCGCCTCGACGAGGCGTGCCAGGTGATCCGCTCGCTCTGGACCGAGCGCCGCGCGACGTTCAAGGGGCGCTTCTACCAGATCTCGGACGCGCCGCTCGACCCGAAGCCCGTGCAGAAGCCACACCCCGAGCTGATGATCGGCGGCGGTGGCGAGCGGATCACGCTTCGCATCGTCGCCAAGCACGCGGATCACTGGAACGTCTGGGGCGGCCCGGGTGTCGCGACGCGGAAAGGCAAGATCCTGGACGAGCACTGCGCCGCGGTCGGTCGCGATCCCAAGACCATCCGGCGCTCGGTCAACATGGCGCTGCTCATCACCGACAAGAAGGACGAGGTCGAGGCCCTCGCCGACACGATCGCCAAGCGCATGGGCCGGCACGCCGCGGACGCGCGCGACACCTGCCTGGCCGGCACTCCCGACCAGATCCGCGACAAGCTCGATCAACTCCGGGCCGCCCGGGTCGACACCGTGTTCGTGCCGACCATGTTCCGCCCGGTCGACGAGTTACGCCGCGACCTCGACCGGTTCATCGCGGAGATCGCACCCGCGTTCCGGTAACGGATGCCGGGGCCGCTCCGCGGACAGATCCAGACGGTGCTCGGAGCGGTGGCGCCTGATGCGATCGGCATCACGCTGCCGCACGAGCATCTGCTGATCGACTTCAAGGTGATGTTCGCCGAGCCGGCGGCCGCCGCCGACAAGGCGCGCGCGCGAGAGCCGGTGAGTCTCGCCAACCTCGGCTGGGTCCGCCAGAACTTCAATGCGAACCTCGACAACCTGCGGCTCCTGGACGAGCAGGTCGCGCAGGACGAGATCCTCCTCTTCAAAGAGGCGGGCGGCCGCACCGTCGTCGACCCGACGCCGACCACGATCGGCCGCGACCCGCGGGCCCTGGCGCGGATCGCCCGCGCCACCGGGCTCAACGTGGTGATGGGCGCGGGCTACTACGTGGCCGCCTCGCATCCCCCGGACATGAACCGCCGCTCGGTCGACGAGCTCGCGCGCGAGATGATCGCCGACATCACCACGGGGGTCGGTGACACCGGCATTCGGGCCGGCCTCATCGGCGAGATCGGCACGACCTACCCAGGGACCGACAACGAGGAGAAAGTGCTCCGCGCGGCGGTGATCGCCCAGCGCGAGACGGGCGCGCCGCTCATGGTCCATCCCGGCCGCCACCCGGCCATGCCCATGGAGCTGGCGAAGCTCGTCCAGAAGGAAGGCGGCGATCTGCGCCGCACGATCATGTGCCACATCTGCCGCACCATTGCCGACGTGCGCGCCGTGATCGACCTCGCCCAGACGGGCATCTGGCTCGAGTACGACCTGTTCGGGATGGAGAACTCGTTCTACCCGTACAACCCGAGCTTCGACATGCCCAACGACGGCGGCCGCATGGCCCACGTGCTGGCGCTCGTCGCCGCCGGCCATCGCGACCAGATCTTGCTGTCGCACGACATCGCCTACAAGACCTCGCTCGTGAAGTACGGCGGCTACGGCTATCACCATCTCCTGGTGAACGTCGTGCCGCGCCTGCGCGCCAAGGGCATGGACGACGCCGGACTCACCCGGCTGCTCGTCGAGAACCCCGCGCGCGCCTTCGCCTTCGCGTAAGTCCTGGCCGGTCGCGCCTCAGGCGCGAACGCGGAGCGATTTTGGGTCGTACGGGGGGCTGAGCTGGGCGCGAGCCGGCACGCGCTCGCAGGCGATCTCGACTTCCCAGCGGCCGCTCTCCACGAAGGCCTCGGTGACGCCGTCCGGGCACTCGATCCAGCCAAGCCCGACGGCACGGCCGACGGTGTGGCCGTAGGCGCCCGACGTGATGCGGCCGACGAGCGCGCCGTCGCGCCAGATCGGCTCGTCGTGATAGAGCAGCGGCTCCGCGTCGTCCAGCGTGAACACGGCGAGACGGCGCGTGACCGGCTTCCCCTGCCGGCGCAGCAGGGCGTCACGCCCGGTGAACGCCGCGCGCTTGTCCAGGCGCACCGCGAACCCGAGCCCGGCCTCGAGCGGCGTGTCCTCGCCGCCGATGTCGTGCCCCCACGACCGGTACGCCTTCTCGATGCGCAGCGAATCCATCGCGTGATAGCCGGCGTGGCGAAGCCCGAGATCCTCGCCGGCCGCGACGACGGCGTCGTACACGCCGGCGGCGAGCTCCGTGGGCACGTAGAGCTCCCAGCCCAGCTCGCCGACGTAGGTGACCCGCGAGGCACGCACGGGCGCCGAGGCCAGCCAGATCTCGCGCGAGGCCAGGAAGGCAAACGCGGCGCTCGTGAGATCGGCATCGGTGAGGCGCGCCAGGAGCTCACGCGAGCGCGGGCCCATCACGCCGAGGACCGCCTGCCCCGACGTGACGTCGGTGAGCACCGCCCGGGCGTCGCCGATCTGACTGGCGATCCAGTGCGTGTTGTGTGTGGCCGCGCCCGCCCCGGTGACGATGAAGAAGGCGTCGGCGGCGAGCCGGGTCACCGTCAGGTCCGCCTCGATACCGCCGCGCGCATTGAGCATCTGCGTGTAGACCAACCGGCCCGGTGGCACGTCGACGTCGTTCGCGCACAGGCGCTGGAGCACGGCCAGCGCGTCGGGCCCCTCGAGCCGGAGCTTGCAGAACGAGGACTGGTCGAAGAGACCGACCGCCTCGCGCACGGCGCGATGCTCCTCGGCCGAGCTCGCGAACCAGTTCTGCCGCCCGTAGCTGTAGCGATAGACGGGCTCCATGCCCGGCGTTGCGAACCAGTTCGCGCGCTCCCATCCCATCACCGCACCGAAGCAGGCACCGCGACTTGCGAGCCGGTCGTGGAGCGCGCTCTTGCGCACGCCGCGCGCGGTCGCCGGCTGCAGATACGGCCAGTGGAGCGCGTAGAGCGCTCCGACCATCTCGACGGTGCGGTCGCGCAGGTATCGCGGATTCGCCTGGAAGGGCGCCACGCGGCGGATGTCGACGTCCCAGAGATCCATCGGCGGCTCACCGCCGACGATCCACTCCGCGACCGCGCGGCCGGCGCCCGCTCCCGACGCGATGCCGATCGAGTTGAAGCCCGCCGCCACGAAGAAGCCGCGGCACTCCGGCGCCTCCCCCAGTAGATAGCGGCCGTCGGGCGTGAAGCTCTCGGGGCCGTTGACGTGACGGCGCACCGGCGCGGTCTCGAGCGCCGGGATCCGATGAATCCCCTGCTCCATCAGGACCTGAAAGTGCTCCCAGTCCTCAGGCAGGAGCGAGAAGGCGAAGTCGGCCGGAATGCCCTCCATGCCCCACGGCTTCGCCACAGGCTCGAAGCCGCCCATCAGGAGCCCGCCGACTTCCTCCCGCACGTAGATGTAGCCGTCGGTGTCGCGCAGCACCGGCAGATCCGGCTTCACGCCGGCCATGGGCTCGGTGACGATGTAGAAGTGCTCGGAGGCGTGCAGCGGCACCGTGACGCCCGCCATGCGCCCGATTTCGCGCGCCCACATGCCGGCACAGTTCACGACAACCTCGCACGTCACGTCGCCGGCGGGGGTCTTCACCCCCGCCACACGCCCGTGCTCGACGCAGACCGCCGTCACCGCCGTGTTCTCGAGGATCGTCGCGCCGCCTTGCCGCGCGCCCCGGGCCAGCGCGAGCGTCGTGTCGATCGGGTTGGTGCGCCCATCGCGAGGCAGCCACAGGGCGCCGACCAGATCGTCGGTGCGCATGAGCGGCCAGCGGCGGCCCGCCTCCGACGGCGTGATCACCTCCACCTCGACGTCGAAGCAGCGCGCCATCGAGGCCAGCCGCTTCAGCTCGTGCATGCGCTCGGGGTTCCGCGCGAGGCTGACGCTGCCGGGGCGGCGGAAGCCGGTGGCCTGGCCAGTCTCCGCCTCGAGCCGCTCGTAGAGATCGGCACCGTACTTGGCGAGCCGGGTGAGGTTCTGGGTCGCGCGCAGCTGGCCCACCAGCCCCGCGGCGTGCCAGGTGGTGCCGCACGAGATCTCGCGCCGCTCCAGCAGCAGCACATCGCACCAGCCGAGCTTCGCGAGATGGTAAGCGACGCTGCAGCCGGCGATGCCGCCG
>DASRIY010000308.1:0-5517 GCA_035649755.1 Candidatus Methylomirabilota bacterium | reverse complement strand
GCAGCGGATGGCGCATGTCGATGACGTCGAAGTGGCCGATGTCCGAGCTGTAGATCGCGTTCAGCTTCGCCGCGAACGGGTTGCCCTTGCCGAACGCCGTCGCGTTCATCCGGTCGTCGGCCTCGCAGCCGAAGTAGAACGGCTTCACGAAGAGATCGATCCAGTCTTCCTTGCGGGTGATCTTGCACGCGGAGAAGTCGTCGAGGTCCTCGACCCCGCCGGTCAGCTCCGGCCCGTGGTCCGGCCAGCCGTCCGTTGCCCGTAGCGACTCGGCGACGTCTGGGTCACCGTACTTCTCGGCCAGGCTCATCAAGAGCGCGCGGTCGAGCTTGCGCGGGTCCATGTTCTCGAGGGCCTTGCGGTTGCGCCGCTCCCAGTGCTCGCACAGATCGCCGAAGAGCTGGCAGGCCCAACCCACTCCGCCCTCCAGGAAGGCGAACCGGAGCTCGGGGAAGCGCCGGGTGACGCCGCCGAGGAAGATCGCCTTGGAGACCGCGTGGCCCGCGGCCGCGAAGTGCCCGATGTGGTTGTAGACGAAGTTCGTCGGGGAATTCCTGAGGCCCTGGTTGCTGCCCGCGCTGTGGAAGGTCGGGGCGATGCCGAGCTCGCGGCACTTCGCCCAGACCGGGTCGTAGTCGTACTCGCTGTCGAGCGCGAGCACGTCGTACCAGACGGCCAGCCGTGACGTGTCCGTGTCCGTTCCGGGAACGGCGGGGACACGCCGGGACATGCCACTGCCAAACATGCCGACCTTCGACCCGAGCTGCTTGGTGACGAACTCGAGCTCCTCGATCGCCTCTTCCGGCGTGTGCATCGGGATGATCGCCGCCGGGGTCATCCGGTCGCTCAGGCTGCGGAAGTAGTCCGCGGTGACGACGTTGTGGGCGCGAACGACCGCGCGCCGGGTGGCGTCGTCGCTGATGCGCGGCACGCGCAGGCCGGCCGTCGGATAGATGATGGCGAAGTCGGTGCCGAACTCGTCCAGGCGCTCGTAGAGGAGCCGCGGCATCATCGCGGTCGCTCGGTCCAGCGTGTTCCCGGACTGGCGGGTCCAGAAGCCCGGCTGGGCGACCCGCCGGCGCTTGCGCTCGGCGACCGTCATGCTCAGAGAGTCGACTGTGGTCTTCATGGCCGCGTTGAACCCGTCGCGGGCCTTGTCGCCGCAGACCTTTCCCATGCGCTCGCTGAAGACGGGGTCGAACTCGACCCAGTGGCCGTCGCCGTCGATGACCGGGTGATCGAGATGAGACCGGATGTCCGCCGCCATACGATGTCCGTTCCCGCTCATTTGCTCTCCTCCCCGAGGCTACCTGTGAGCGACTGTCGGTCGGTTGGCCGTATTCTAGCTCATCGACGGAGGCTCGTCCTTGTGAGAAGCTTCCCCCGCGGACCGACCACAGGGCCGGCCCCCGGGGAGGACGAGCGCATGCGGTTTGGACTGTTCGGTAGCGCCCAGGCCAGACGCGGAGGGCCCGACGTCGACAGCGGCGCGGGCTTCCGAGAATTCGTGGAGAACAACGTCGAGGCCGAGACGCTCGGCTACCACAGCACCTTCATCGTCGAGCATCACTTCACCGGCTTCGGTCAGATCTCCGCCACCCTGAACTTGTTGACCTGGATCGGCGCGCGCACCACCACCCTGCGCCTGGGCACCGCCGTGATCGTGCTGGCCTGGCACAATCCGGTGCTGCTGGCCGAGCAGGCGGCGACGATCGACTTGCTCTCCGGCGGCCGCCTGGACTTCGGGATCGGCAAGGGCTACCGCTACAACGAGTTTTCCGGCTTCGCCACGCCGATGGAGGAGGCCGACGCGCGCTTCGACGAATCCCTGGAGGTCATGCTCAAGGCGTGGACGTCGGACCGCCCCTGGTCGCATCGAGGCCGGTACTGGCAGTTCGACAACGTGGTCGTCGAGCCGCCGACCCGGCAGAAGCCGCACCCGCCGCTCTGGATGGGCGCGGGCAGCCCGGCCTCCATCCGGAAGGTCGCGGCGCTCGGCTACAACCTGCTCCTGGACCAGTACGCCTCGTTCGACCAGATTCGCGAGCGCATCGCGCTCTTCCGCGCCGAGGTGGAGGGGCAAGGCCGGGTCTTCGATCCGATGAGCGTCGGCGTCACGCGCTCGATCAACATCGTGACGACTGCTGAAGATCTCGCGCGCGCCAGGGAAAACCGCGTCGCCGGCCGCCGGCGCATCGATCGTCTGGCGCTGCGTCCGGACGGACCGGGCGCGAACCGGGCGCATCTGTCCGACGACGAGATCTGCGCCTCCGCCCTCTACGGCACGCCGGATGAGGTGGCCCGCATGATGGAGACCCTGCGCGAGGCCGGCGCCGAGTACGTGCTGCTCAACAGCGCCGGCGGGCGCCCGACGCTGCGCCGGTTCGCGCGCGAGCTGATGCCCGCGTTCGCCGGAGGGTCGGCCGTCGCGACCGGCGCCGGGGCTGTCGCTTCGACTCGATAACAGCTCGACCGAGGGAGAACCAGATGACGACCCAGGGAGCAGCTCTCGCCTTCACGTCGTGTGACGTCGCCGCCGCCGCCCAGTCCGCGCTACGAGCGCAGGCGCGCGGAGCCGCGCGCGGCAAGAGCAGCGCCAAGCCGGGCCCACGACGGCTCGCGGCGGTGCCGGGCGGCCGGCGCCGCGAGGTAGTGGTGGGCGGGCGCCGCGTGAAGACGATCGACGTGCACGCGCACTGCGTGATCCCGGAGGCGTACGCGCTCCTGGGGCGCAAGGTCGACGACCATCGCGGACCCGGGATCGGCGAGGTCGGCGAACGGCGCATCCGCGAGATGGACGCCCAGGGCATCGACATGGAGGCGCTCAGCATCAACCCGGCGTGGTACCGGACGGAGCGCGACGTGGTAACCCAGGTGATCCGGATCCAGAACGAGCGGCTCGCCGAGTTCTGCGCGAAGTACCCGGATCGCTTCGTCGCCTTCGCGTCGGTGGCCCTTCAGTTCCCCGAGCTAGCAGTACAGCAGCTCGTCGACGGCGTGAAGAAGCTCGGGCTTCGTGGCGCCGCGGTCGGCGCGAGCGTCGCCGACGACGAATTCTCCGATCCGAAGTTTCATCCGTTCTGGGCCAAGGCCGAGGAGCTCGGCGTGCTGATCTTCATCCATCCGCAGAGCACGCCGGATCTCGCGCGGCGCTTCAAGGGTCAGGGCTGGCTGGCCAACACGATCGGCAACCCGCTCGACACGACGATCGCGCTCTCGCATCTGATCTTCGAGGGCACGCTCGATCGCTTCCCCGGACTCAAGATCTGCTCGGCCCACGGCGGCGGCTATCTGCCGTCCTACGCGCCGCGCTCCGACAACAGCCTGCGTGTCGCGCCGGACATGGACACCGGCGTCAAGCTGAAGAAGAAGCCCACGGAGTACCTGCGGCAGATGTACTACGACACGCTGGTGTTCACCTCCGAAGCGCTCCGGCACCTGGCGGCGGAGGTCGGCTCGAACCGGCTCGTGATCGGGACCGATCATCCGATCCCGTGGCAGGACAAGTCGATCGACCACGTCCTCAAGACGCCGGGCTTCAGCGACAAGGAGCGCCGGGCGATCCTCGGCGAGACCGCCGCGAAGCTCCTGGGCATCAAGCTCTAGCCGGCGCTCGCTCGAGCTCCCGATCGCCGACGGGACGCAAGTCCGTCGCGTCACTTGACGTGCGGCAGAGACTGGCCTCAGAAGATGTAGCTGGCGGTGCACCCCGACAACCCCGCCCGTTGTCTCAGTGCATGACCGAGAACCCTTGGCAGCAAGGAGCTTCGCGATGGCGAACCAGTCAACGCCCCTCTCCGCCGACGAGCTCAAGAAGATCGACGCGTACTGGCGTGCCTCGAACTATCTCTCGGTCGGGCAGATCTATCTCTACGACAACCCGCTCCTGAGAAAACCGCTCACCAAGGAGCACGTCAAGCCCCGGCTGCTGGGGCACTGGGGGACGACGCCGGGCCTCAACTTCATCTACGTTCACTTGAACCGCGTCATCAAGAAGTACGACCTGGACGTGATCTACGTGGCGGGCCCCGGGCACGGCGGGCCCGGGCTGGTGGCCAACACCTACCTCGAAGGAACGTACAGCGAGGTCTATCCCAACATCTCGCAGGACGAGGACGGGATGAAGCGGCTCTTCACCCAGTTCTCGTTTCCCGGCGGCATCCCGAGCCACGTCGCCCCCGAGACGCCCGGCTCGATCCACGAGGGCGGCGAGCTCGGCTACGCGCTGTCGCACGGGTACGGCGCTGCCTTCGACAATCCCGACCTGCTCGTCGCGTGCGTCGTCGGGGACGGTGAGGCCGAGACGGCGGCACTGGCCACGAGCTGGCATTCCAACAAGTTTCTGAACCCGGCCACGGACGGCGCCGTCCTTCCTATCCTCCATCTGAACGGTTACAAGATCGCCAATCCGTGCGTGCTGGCCCGGATCAGCCGCGAGGAGCTCGACCATCTCCTGCGCGGCTACGGCCACACGCCCTACTTCGTGGAAGGCGATGATCCGGAGGCGATGCATCAGCTCATGGCCGGCACCCTCGACACCATCGTCGAGGATATCCAGCGCGTCCAGACGACCGCCCGCCGCGGCGGAGGTCGTGCCGAGCGGCCTCGATGGCCCATGATCGTTCTCCGCTCACCCAAGGGGTGGACCGGACCCAAGGAGGTCGAAGGAAAGAAGACCGAGGGATTCTGGCGGTCTCACCAGGTTCCGATGGGCGAGATGCACGAGAATCCCTCGCACGTGAAGCTCCTCGAGGACTGGATGAAGAGCTATCGGCCTCAGGAGCTCTTCGACGCGAGCGGCCGGCTCAAGGCGGAGCTGGCCGAGCTGGCCCCGAAAGGCCCGCGGCGGATGGGCGCCAATCCGCACGCCAACGGCGGCCTTGTGCTGAAGGATCTCAAGCTCCCGGACTTCCGGGACTACGCGGTCGAGGTACCCCGCCCCGGCGCGTCGGATGCCGAGGCGACGCGGGTGATGGGCCGGTTCCTCCGGGACGTCATGAAGCAGAACATCGGCGACAAGAACTTTCGTCTGTTCAGCCCGGACGAGAACAACTCGAACCGCTGGCAGGACGTCCTCGAGGTGACGAACCGCGCCTGGAATGCCGAGATCTTGCCCTATGACGACCACCTGGCGCCCGAGGGCCGGGTGATGGAGATGCTGTCGGAGCATCAGTGCCAGGGCTGGCTCGAGGGATATCTGCTCACAGGTCGGCACGGCTTCTTCTCGTGCTACGAGGCGTTCATCCACGTGGTCGACTCGATGTTCAACCAGCACGCCAAGTGGCTCAAGGTCTGTGACGACATCCCGTGGCGGCGGTCGATCGCCTCGCTGAACTACCTGCTGTCGAGCCACGTCTGGCGTCAGGATCACAACGGCTTCAGCCATCAGGACCCGGGATTCATCGACCACGTCGTCAACAAGAAGGCCGAGGTGATTCGCGTCTACCTGCCGCCCGACGCCAACTGCCTGCTGAGCGTCACGGACCATTGCCTGCGCAGCCGCGACTACGTCAACGT
>DASRIY010000307.1:0-3898 GCA_035649755.1 Candidatus Methylomirabilota bacterium | reverse complement strand
CCTTGATGGTGGCCATCGAATGTCGCTTCAAGACGCCCTCCTCGACGACCTCAGAAGACTCGAGTACCACCGAGAGTCCCTAGCGAGCCTGCGATCCAGGGCACGACCCACACCGAGGACGGTGTCCTGCCCACGCAGGATACGGTGCATGAAACTCTGGAGGTCACGGACGGTTTCACGGAGTGGTTCGAGAGCGAGCTGGCACGAAGGTCAGCTATGACGTCACCGCTCGCGTGGTGACCGGCCTCAAGCACTTCTCGGTGGTCGACATCGATCTGGGGCGCGGTGGGAACCGTTTCGGTCCCACGCCCGCGCCGGAGCCTCGCCGGCGATGAGGATCGTCGTATCCGCGATTGGGGTGGCGGCGGTGGTGGGCCTCAGCGCGTGCGCTTGGACGCCCGCGGATCGGCTGCGGAACGAAGCCTTCCTGGACATTTACTGGACGGCGGCGAAGCAGTGCGAGGCACTCTACACCACGATGCACGTCGAGCGCATCGCTAACGACGGCGGCCTCTCTGTTTCGGCCTCTTCCGACTCCCGCACTCAGGCCCAGCCCTTCCGGGAGTGTTACTGGAAGAGTGTGGTGGAGCTGACCGAGAAGCGGCGTGCTTCCGGGCTGGCGGTGCCCGAGGGTCTCAGTACGCATCCGGACATCGACATCGACTGAAGCGAGCCTGAAGCACACCTGAATTCTCCTTCAGGTGTGCCGGCGCTTCAGGTTCGCTAGGATAGCCGCGATGCGGCTGCTCCTGATCGAGGACGACCGGAAGGCCGCGAAGCTCCTCGCGCGAGGACTTCGCGAAGAGGGGTTCGTCGTCGACGTCGCCCCGACCGGCGAGGCGGGCGAGGAGCAGGCCGCCGTCAACGATTACGACGTGATCGTGCTGGACTGGCTCCTGCCCGGCAAGGACGGTATCGCCGTGTGCCGGTCGCTCCGCGCGCGCGATCTGGCGACCCCGATCCTGATGCTGACGGCGAAGGACGACCTGGCCGATCGCGTGACCGGCCTCGGCACCGGGGCCGACGACTACCTCACGAAGCCGTATGCCTTCGCCGAGCTCCTGGCACGCATCAGGGCCTTGCTGCGCCGGTCGCGTCACGCGAAGCCGGTCGTGCTCCGCTTCGGCGACCTGGCGCTCGACCCGGCCAGCCGCCGCGTGACGCGCGGCGGCGCGGCGATCGCGCTCACCTCGAAGGAATACGCGATTCTCGAGGTGCTGATGCGGAGCGACGGCGAGACCGTGAGCCGGACGCATCTGGTCGAGCGCGTCTGGGACGAGGCGTCGGAGGTGCTCGACAACCTGGTCGACGCGCACGTGAGCCATCTGCGGAAGAAGATCGATCGTGGCGAGAACCCCTCGCTGATCCACACGGTCCGCGGTTACGGCTACCGGCTGGGCCCGCCGCCGACCGTTGACGCATGAGGCCGCTCAGCTTCAAGACCCGCCTCTGGCTGGGCCACGTGGCGGTGCTCGCCGTGCTGTTGACGCTCACCGCGTTCGCCGCCGACTGGGCGCTCCGCCGCGCGGTGCTCGGCACCGTCGTCGACGACGCGATCCTCTGGCTCGCCTCGACCGAGGCCGCGGCCATCCAGGCCGATCCCGCGAAGCCGGTACGCGTGCACGACATCGCCCCGGGTGCGGGACCGCCCTCGTTCGTGCGCCTCGACAAGTTCGTCCAGATCACCGACCTGGACGGCCGGGTCGCCGCGCGCAGCATGACGCTCGGCACCGCGAGTCTGCCAACGTCGCCGGGACTGCTCGCCCGTCTGCGGGACGGCGAGACGGTGTTCGCGACAGTCACCGATTTCGGCGAGGAGCCGATCCGGATGGTGTCGCTGCCGGTCGAGGTCGGCGGCAAGCGCTACGCCATCCAGGTGGCGATGTCCCTGGACGATGCCTACGCAGTGACGCGGGCCGGCCGGTGGCTCTTCCTCGGGATGTCCCTGGTGATTCTTACGGCAATCGGGCTGACCAGCGCGCTCCTCGCGACGAACGCGCTGCGCCCGATCGACCGGATGGTGCGGCGCGCGCGCAGCATCGGCGAGGCAAACCTCGCCGATCGACTGCCTCACCCGGGAACCGTCGACGAGATCGGCCGACTCGTGGAGACGCTCAACGAGATGCTCGGGCGCCTGGAACAAAGCTTCGAGGTCCAGCGCCGCTTCACCGCGGATGCCTCGCACGAGCTGCGCTCGCCGCTCTCGCGACTGCGCGCCGAGCTGGAGGTCACGCTCCGCCGCCCGAGGTCGCCGGGCGAGTACGAGGAGACGCTCCGCTCGTGCCTGGAAGAGGTGCAGCGGGTCCAGGACCTGATCGAGGAGCTCCTCGAGCTGGCGCGGATCGACGCCCAGCAGCCGGAGTCGGCCAAGCCCGTCGCGATCATCGACATCGTCGAGGCGGCGGTGGCGGTCGTGCGACCCAAGGCGGAGCAGCACGGCGTCGCGGTCGCGGTCGGTGGGCTTCCCGAGCTACTGGTGCATGCGGCGCCGGTGGCCGCGAAGGTCGCCCTCGCCAACATCCTCGACAACGCCGTGAAGTTCTCGCCGTCAGGCGGCCGGGTCACGATCGCCGTCGCCGCGGCTCCCGCCGAGGCGATCATCGCCGTCTCCGACACGGGGCCGGGAGTCTCGCCCGAGGACGCCGGGCGGCTCTTCCAGCGTTTCTTTCGCGGCAAGGCGTCCCGCTCGACCGACGCGCCCGGAGTGGGCCTCGGGCTGGCGATCTCACGCGCCCTCGTCGAGCGCCAGGGCGGACACATCTCGGTGGACGCCCGCGCCGAGACGGGCGCGACGTTCAGCGTGCACCTGCCCCGCGCCTGAAGAAAATTTCATCTGTCCTTCATGATGCTTTCAGGGAGCGCCCGGTAGACTCTGCCGGTCGTCGAGCTTCAGCCGATCGGGGTCGAGAGGACGAATGGGCGCGCGAGAGACCGTGGGAGCGATGTGCGTGCTGGTGCTGACGCTCGCGCCGGCCGCTGGCGCCCAGGAACCGCGCACGCTGTTGACGCTCGAGGATGCCGTGCAGCGCGCCGTGCAGTACAACGCGACCCTCCGCGCCAAGGAGCGCGAGCACGCGTCGACCCGGGCGAACGAGGTCACGGCCGGGCTCCGGCCGAATCCAACCGCGTCGTACATGGCCGAGCAGCTCGGCAGCCCCAATGTCAGCGCCCAGTACACGGTAGCGCTGTCTCAGACGATCGAGACGGGCGGAAAGCGCGGCAGGCGCATCGACAGCGCCAGGGCCGCGACCCGAGTCAGCGACTTCGAGCTGGCGGACGTGCGCCGGCAGGTGATCGCGCAGGTCAAGAAGTCGTTCGTCGACGTGCTCGCGGCGGAGGCGACCGTGAAGCTGGCGGCGGACAACCTCGGGAGCCTGGACGAGATCGAGCGCCTGAACCGCCTGCGCGCCGAGAAGGGTGAGATCGCCGAGCTCGAGCTCCTGCGCATCCAGACGCAGCGCTTCGCCTTCGAGCGCGACCTGGCCGACGCGCGACGCGCCCTGACGGCGGCGCGGGTTGCTCTGCGCAGCGCGCTGGGCCCGGAGGCGCTCAAGGGTGACTTCGACGTCGCCGGCGAGCTCGTCTTCCGCGATGTGCCGATCGACCGCGACCGGTTGCTCCAGCAAAGCCTGGAAATCCGGCCCGACCTGCGGGCCGCGGCGGCCGGCCGCGAGAAGGCGCGCGCCGACGTCAACCTGGCGCGCGCGAACGCTTGGTGGGATTTCGCGCCGCAGGTGCAGTATCAGCGGATCGGGGCCGACAACACGTTCGGGTTCGGCGTGAGCGTCCCGATTCGCATATTCGACCGAAACCAGGGGGAGATCGAGCGCAGCCGCGCCGAGGTCGAGCGCGCCGATCACCTGCGCGACGCGGCGATCGAGCAGGTGCGCGCGGAGGT
>DASRIY010000306.1:0-10209 GCA_035649755.1 Candidatus Methylomirabilota bacterium | reverse complement strand
TCACCGACCAGGTGCTGGTAGCCCCGATCTTCCAGCAGGGGTTCATCTGGGGCGTGGGCTCGCGCGTCGAGGCCCCGGGCGCGGGACTGATCCAGGGGTACCCGTACGCCGCGCCCTGCGAGGATTTGAAGCTCAAGTAATCTCTCAAGGGTGTGCGCGCTGCAGGCCGTCGCGGGGCCGGGGCCCCGCGACGGCCGAAGGCGCCGATGGATGAATCAAGGAGCTGTAGCGATGGCAGCACGGACGGGCGCTGAGTACATCAAGGGCCTGCAGGCGCAGGAGCGCGAGGTCTGGCTACGCGGCGAGCGCGTCAAGGACGTCACCACGCACCCCGGTCTCGCCAACGGGGTGCGGGCCATCGCCTCGCTCTACGATCAGCAGCACGACCCCAAGCTGCGCGACGAGATGACGTACGTCTCGGCGACCAGCGGCGAGCGGCTGGGGCTCTCGTTCATCATCCCGCGCACCCAGGCCGAGCTCCAGCGGCGCGGCGCGATGATGCTGCGCTGGGCCCGCACGACCTGCGGCATGATGGGCCGCTCACCGGACTTCATGAACGTGACGTTCGCCGCCTGGGCCGCCGCATCGAGCTACTTCGGCCGGGGCCGGCCCGAGTTCGCGCGAAACATCGAGCGCTACCACGAGTACATCAGCGAGCATGACCTGACGCTGACACACTCCCTGATCAACCTGCAGCGCAGCCGGACGCTCACCGGGGTGTTCAATCTCCAGGAGGGTACGGCGCTGCAGGTGGTGCGGGAGACCGACGCCGGCATCGTCGTGCACGGAGCGCGCATCCTGGCGACGCTCGGTCCCCTGGCCGACGAGATCGCCGTCTACTCGCCGCGCGTGGCGCGCCACACCGAGACCCACAGCCCGTTCGCGCTCAACTTCGCGATTCCCTGCGGTACTCCGGGCCTCAGGTTCCTGTGCCGCGAAAGCTTCGACCTCGGACGATCGCACTTCGAGCATCCCCTCGGCTCGCGCTTCGAGGAGATGGACTGCGTGGTCTTCTTCGACAACGTGCTGGTGCCGTGGGAGCGCGTGTTCTTGCTGGGCGACGTCGATCTGCTGAACGGCACGGCCACCACCACCAACTCGATGACGCACACCGCGCACCAGGGCGCCGCCAAGAACATCGCCAAGTGCGAGTTCGTCCTGGGCCTGGCGCTCCTCATGACGAAGACCCTGGGCAACGCGCAATTGCCGCATTCCGAGGAGCGGCTGGGTGAGCTGATGCTCTACACCGAGCTGATGAAGGCCTGCATGCGGGCCGCCGAGGCCGACGCGAAGCTCGACGAATGGGGCGTCATGTGCCCGGCCGCGCTGCCGGCCGAGAGCACGCGCAACCTCTTCATGACGGCCTATCCCCGTATGGTGGAGATCCTACAGCTCCTCGGCTCCAGCAGCTTCATGCTCACGCCGACCGAGGCGGACTTCAGCGGTCCCCTCGCCTCGCACATCGAGCAATACCTGGCGACCGACACGGCGACGGCGCGCGACCGCGTCAAGCTCTTTCGCCTCGCGTGGGACGTCGCCGGCAGCGCCTTCGGCAGCCGCCAGGTGCTCTATGAGCGCTTCTTCGCCAGCGATCCGCTCACGCGCGCCCGCGCGCTCAGCGCCATCTATCCCAAGGACGAGATGATGGACCGCGTGCGGGAGTTCCTCGACGAGGAATAGGCCGGGGCCTCCGGTCAGGCCGAGCGCGCGGGTCTCCAGACGATGCCGGCGCGGTGCGCGACCGCCACGAGCACCGCGACCCCCACTAGACCGACGGCGCCGCCGGCGGCGCACGCCGCGCGCACGCCCTGGTGCTCGGCGATCATGCCGACGATCAGCGAGCCGAACGGCGTCATCCCGGCAAAGGTGACCGTGTAGAGGCCCATCACCCGCCCGCGCAGGTTGTTGGGCGCGGCGAGCTGCAGCATGGTGTTGCACCCGGTCGTGAAGAGGATCTGCGAGCACCCCAGGAGCGCCAGCACCGCGAACGCGACCGCGAACCGGTCGACTACCGCCAGCGCCATGAATCCGGCGCAGAGCATGACCGCCGCGCCCACCAGGAACGAAAGCGTCGGCTGACCGGTGCGAAGCAGGGCGACACTGAAGCCTCCCGCGACGGCGCCGGCACCCAGGGCTGACATGAGAAGCCCGAAACCGTGCGCGTCCTGGTTCAGAACGGTGCGGGCGACCAGTGGGACGACCACGTTGAAGTTCAGGATCAGGAGGCTCACCACGACCATCAATCCGAGCGTGAAGGCGACCGGCGGCGTCTTCGCGGCATATGCGATCGCGCCGAGCACGCCTTCGCGGATCCCGAGCCGTCCGGCCGGATCGGGCTGTCCGTCGGTCCGGATCGCCAGCAGCGCGATGAGCACGGCGACGAAGCTCACGCCGTTCAGGAAGAAGGCGAGCGCCACGCCGAACGCGGCGATCAGCAGGCCCGCCACCGCGGGACCGACGATGCGGGCGCCGTTCATGATGACCGAGTTGAGCGCCACCGCGTTGGGCAGGTCGGATCGCCCGACGAGATCGGTGACGTAGGCCTGGCGCGTGGGAATGTCGAGCGCCCGACCGAGGCCGTAGACGACGGCCATCACGGCTACGTGCCAGTAGCGGATATATCCGCTCCAGACGAGCGCCGCCAGGATGAGCGCCTGTAGCTGCATCGCGGTCTGGC
The DNA here is from genome assembly GCA_035649755.1 of Candidatus Methylomirabilota bacterium. Taxonomy (GTDB): domain Bacteria; phylum Methylomirabilota; class Methylomirabilia; order Rokubacteriales; family CSP1-6; genus AR31. Next base: position 7,532 of record DASRIY010000306.1, on the reverse strand, counting down.
TCACGAGGAGAACCCGACGCTTGGCGAAGCGATCGCTCAGCGCGCCGCCGACTGGCGACAGGAGCAAGATCGGCGTGAACTGGAGCGCGCTGACGATCCCGAGCTGGAGCGGCGAGTGCGTCAGCTCGAGCACGAGCCACGCCTGCGCAATGCTCTGCATCCAGGTGCCGACCTGCGAGATGAGCTGGCCGATCCAGAACAGCCGAAAATCGCGGTGCCGGAGGGCGCCGAGGCGCACCGACGAAGGCGCCGGCGTGCTCCGTCCGCCTTCCTCGATCGCTTCGGATCCTCCGGGCATCGTCCCCGACTCTACACGAGCGTCGCGGGGAATTTCACGATCCGGAGACCTGCGAGAGACCGTAAATCGCGGTGTGCAGAAATCAAGCGCCGGGTGGCACGAAATCGTCCGCCGGTAGACACGGCACGTGGTGCCAGTGTGCATGGGCAGATTGGAGCAAAGTGTCTGAAATATCGGAAATATGTAGTCGTTAAGTACCTGAGTCGATAGGCGTCTGTGCCCCGGCCCCTGATGGCACCGATGCTGCACCCCCTGAGTGGCAACGGACCTGCGGCTAACCCAAGACCGCTCAGACAGGGGGATTTATGTATCGGTGGTGGACAGCGAAGCGTCTCACGGTTGCGAACCAGCGCGGCTTCACTCTCATCGAGCTGATGATCGTCGTCGCGATCATCGGCATCCTGGCGGCCATCGCCATCCCGCTCTACGCCAACGTTCAGGCGCGCGCGCGGATTGCCAAGGCTCAGGCCGATGCCCGCGCCCTCGCGTCCTCGGTCTCGATCTACGCCGCCCACATGGGTGTGCTCCCGACCGCCCTCACGGACCTCACCGTGGTGGCGACGAACACCCAGGGCCAGACCGCTGGTCCGTTCATGGCGAACGTTCCGCCGCCTCCGGCCGGCTGGAGCTCGCCGTACGCCTTCGCTGCTTCGACCGCGACCGGGACCTTCAACATCTCGGCCTCCGGCGACAGCACGACCGTCTCGCTTCCGTAACGACGTCAGCGACCTCGCTGCCACCCAGCGCACGGGAAGGGCCGCCCCTTCCCGTGCGCGGGTAGTTCCGCTCGCGCTGCTCCCTCTCGCCACTCATTCATAGGCGCGCCTCGGTCGGCGGGGCCCCAGCCCCGCGACGGCCTGCAGCGCGCACAGCCGCTTCTTGCGTATCTCGCCCGCTCGCGCAATGCTCTCCCGACCGGGCCCCGGAGCCCCGTAGAGGACCGTGGCAAGTCTCGGTCAGGGAGGAGATGCGCGATGCGGCGATCGCTGGAAGCGCTTCTGATAGTCGGGCTGGGCACGTGGCTATCGTCCGGTGTAGAGGCTCAGACCCCGGGTGAGGTGTTTCGCAAGGTCGCCCCGTCCGTGGTCGTCATCCGCGCCAAAGGCCATGAGGTAGCCGCCGGCGGTCAGACGCGATTCAACGAGACGGGCTCGGGTGTGCTGATCTCGGCGGATGGCAAGGTGATGACCGCCGCCCACGTCGTGCACGCCATGGACGAGATCACTGTCGAGTTCCTGGGGGGCGAGACCGTGAAGGCCCGCGTGGTCGCCTCCGAGCCGGCCGCGGACCTTTCCCTGCTCCAGCTCGAGCGCGTGCCCGCCGGCGCCAAGTCGTCGCCCCTCGCCAACTCAGATCCGATCCAGGTGGGCGATCCGGTCATCATCGTGGGCGCGCCGTACGGGCTCAGCTACTCGCTAAGCGCGGGCCTGATCAGCGCCCGGTGGAAGCCCAACACGGTGTACAAGACCATGCCGCTCGCCGAGTTCTTCCAGACGACCGCCACCATCAACACCGGCAACTCGGGCGGGCCAATGTTCTCCGTGAACGGCGAAGTGATCGGCATCGTGAGCCACAACATCTCCAAGAGCGGCGGCAGCGAAGGGCTCGGCTTCGTGGTGACCATCAACACCGCGAAGAAGCTCCTGCTCGAGAAGCGGTCGTTCTGGACGGGTCTCGAGGGCCAGGTGCTCACCGACGAGCAGGCCGATCTTCTGAATCTCCCGCCCGGATCGACCGGCTTCATCGTCAAGACGATCGCGAAAGGGTCGCCGGCCGAGGCGATGGGGCTTCGCGGCGCCACGATGGTCGCCAACCTGGGCGCCGACCAGGTCCCGCTCGGCGGCGACATCATCCTGGCCGTCGAGGGCATCAAGACCGAGGCAGTCAATCTGGCCAAGATTCGAGACCTGCTGGCGAGCAAACCCGTCGGCAGCCCGTTCAAGGTGACGGTGCTTCGAGCGGGCAAGGTGCTCGACGTCACCGGGAAAGTCCAGTGAGGGTGCTCGCGGCGGTCGTCACGTTGTTGCTCGCGAGCGGCTGCGCCGGCCTGACGGGACAGGGCGGCGCCGGCAGCGATCTGCCTCCGCCGGTCCGTCAGGTGCTGCCCAACGGTCTGCGGCTGATCGTCCAGGATCACCGCGCCGCCGACATCGTCGCCGTCTATCTTTACGTGGGCGTGGGCGTGCGCTACGAGCGGCCGGACCAGCTCGGTTACTCGCATTTCCAGGAGCACATGCTGTTCAAGGGCACGGACAAGTGGGGCCCGGGCCACATCGATCGCGCCGTGGAGGGCGTGGGCGGGCGCACCAACGCGACGACCTCGTTCGACTACACGGACTTCTACATCGTCGTCCCCACCGAGGCCACCGAGATGGCCCTGCAGACTCTCGCCGACATGGTCTTCCGCTCGAAGTTCGATCCGAACGAGGTCGCGCGTGAGCGTGAGGTGATCTTCGAGGAGGCGAATATCGAGACCGACAATCCGAAGGCCGCCATCATCCGGCAGCTCTACGGGCTTGTCTTTGCCGACAATCCCTACGGCTCCCCGGTGCTCGGCACGCGGCCGACGCTGAACGCCGCGACGAGCGAGATCTTGAAGGCCTACAACAAGCAGTACTACACACCCGAGAACATGGCCCTCGTGGTCGCGGGGCCGGTTGACGTGAAGACGATCCGCGCCATGGTCGATCGCATCTGGGGCGTGATCCCGGCCACCGGCTACAAGCCCGTGGCCGCTCCAGCGCCCCGTCCACTCGCCGGCCCCGTGCGTCGAACCGTCGAGCGACCCGAGCAGCAGGCGCGGCTCGCCATGGGCTGGCCGGCACCGCCCTCCAATGATCTGAGCGGCGACGCGGTGGACCTTCTGACGACCATCCTGGCGGGCGCCGAGAGCTCGCGGCTGGCGAAGCGGCTGCGCGACCAGGAGCGGCTCGTGTCTTCGATCACGATGAACTACGCGGCCCAGATGGGCGGCGGCATCGTGACCCTGCGGGCCGACCTCGAGGCCAAGGATCTCGAGCGGGTCGAGCAGATCATCCTCGAAGAGATCGCGCGCATGCAGGAGTCGGGTCCGACCGAGCAAGAGCGCGAGCTGGCGGTCATCCAGTTCGAGTCGCAGCATGCCTTCGACACGGAGACGTCCGAGGGGCTCGCCAACGCCTATGCGCTCGCCGAGACCACCTGGACCCTGGAGGCGGAGCTCGGCTACATCGACCGGCTGGGCAAGATCACGCGCGAGCAGATCCGCGACGCGGCGCGCCGCTACCTCTCGCGGACCAACTACGCCCAGCTTGCGTTCCGGCCCAAGCCATGAGGCGCTGCTCCATCGCCGCCACGCTGGCCGTGGGATTCGCAGCTCTCGGCTTTCTCGCCACCATGGTCGCCGGCGCCGAGGGCGCGACCGGCGGCGAGGTCACACGCACTCGTCTACCCAACGGAATGACTATCCTCGTGCGCGAGAACCCGACCGCGCCCGTCGTCGGGATGTCGCTGATGGTCCGGATGGGCACCCGCTGGGAGACCCGCGCCTCCGCCGGCCTCTCCAACTTTCTCCAGCTCATGGTCGTGCGCGGGACGACGAACCGCGACGGCACCGAGATCGTCAACGCGGCCGATCGCATGGGCGGGAGCATCGACGCCTACGCCGACGCCGACTACGCCGAGGTGGCTGCCACGGCGCTCTCGCGCTTCTGGCCGGACATGCTCGACCTGGTGGCCGACGTGGCCCTGCGGCCTTCGCTGGAAGCTGGCACGATCCAGGCCGTCCGCGATTTCCTGGCGCGACAGATCAGAAATCGCGCCGACAAGCCCTACGACGCCGCCTTCGACGCGATGCTGGCCCGGACCTTCGGCGACAATCCCTATGGGTGGGACGCGCTCGGGCTCAAGGAAAGCGTCGAGCGCATGGATCGCGCCGCGCTGCTCGCTCACTACCGGCGTCACTACGTGCCCGGCGGCATGGTCCTGGCCGTCAGCGGCAAGGTGAAGCGTGAGGACGTGATCGACCGGGCCCAACGGCTCTTCGGCGCGCTCTCCCCCGGAGAGCCGCCGGCTCCCAACACCGCGCCGCCGCCCAACTCGGCCGCCGACCGGTTGGTCGTGACCGTGCCGGGCGCCCAGTCTCAGGTCCTCATGGGCGGGCTGGCTCCGTCCCTAACCGATGCCGACCTGGCGGCCATGAAGGTGATGACCACGGTGCTGGGCGGCGGGCTGGCCAGCCGCTTCTTCTCGGAGCTCCGCGACAAGCAGGGACTCGCCTACACCACCGCCGCCCGCGAGCCCCTTCGGGTAACCCCAGGCTATTTTCTCGCGCTGCTGGGTACCGCGCCGGCCAATCAGGAAAAAGCCGAGGCCGCGCTCCGAGAGCAGCTCGAGCGCATCCAGAAGCAGCCCGTGTCCGACGAGGAGCTGCGAGTCGCCAAGGCCTACCTGCTCGGCACCCTGGCCATGGACCGCCGCACGAACGCGCGCCAGGCGTGGTATCTCGCCTCGCTCGAAACCGCCGGTGTCGGCCACGAGTTCCTGGAACGATACCAGGCTCAGGTGCGCGCGGTGACGGCCGCGGACGTCCAGCGCGCCGCCCGGAAATATCTGGCGACGCTCCGCACGGTCGTGGCGGAGCCGCCTTCGAAATAAATCCGCGAGCCCCAAGGAGGAGCCGGATGAAGTCGATCTTTCCTCTCGCGACGCTGACACTGTTGCTGACCGCCACGCCCGCGGTGGCGCTCGATTCGATCGTCGGCAAGTGGAAGACGGTCGACGATAAGACGGGCAAGGTCCTGTCCGACGTGGAGATCTACCAGCAGGGCGACAAACTGTTCGGCAAGATCACCGGGCTCGCCGAGCCGAACGACGCGCAGGGCAAGCCGAAGGTCTGCGTCAAGTGCACAGGGTCCGACAAGGACAAGCCGATCGTCGGGCTCGTGATCATCAAGGACCTCACCGCCAGCGGCGACCGCTACAAGAACGGCACGATCATGGATCCCGAGGACGGCAAGGTCTACAAGGCCGAGCTGTGGACCGAGGCCGCCAAGCTGAAGGTGCGCGGCTATCTCGGTCCCTTCTACAAGACGCAGACGTGGGTCAAGGGAAACTGATCCAGTCTATAATTCGCGGCGAGGAGGATGCCATGCACGTCGGCCTGGTGATGGAGTGCGACTATCGCGAGGGAAGAACGCAGGAGGAGGCGTTTGCCGAAGCGATGTCCATCGCCGAGATCGCCGAGACGCACGGGCTTGACGGTGTCTGGCTCGCCGAGCGCCACTTCGCGATGCATCGGCGACCGACCGATCCGATGGGCGCGGGCATCCCGTCGATCGCCTCGGTGCCGCTCGTGCTCGCCGCGGCCATCGCCGCCCGCACCAAGCGCCTGCGCATCGGCACCGGCGTCAGCGTGCTTCCGCTCTGCCATCCGATCCGTACCGCCGAGGAAGCCGCCACGGTCGATCAGATCAGCCAGGGGCGCCTCGACTTCGGCGTCGGGCGCAGCGGCTTTCCGCGCGCCTACTCGGGCTACGGCGTCCGCTACGACGAGAGCCGCGAGCGCTTCCAGGAGTCGCTGGACGTCATCCTGAAGGCGTGGACGCAGAACGGCTTCTCCCACACCGGAAAATACTTCACGTTCGACAATCTCACCGTGGTGCCGCGGCCCTATCAGAAGCCACACCCGCCGATCTGGGTGGCGGCCACCACGCACGACACGTTTCCCATGGTCGGGCGCATGGGGTACTCGCTCGTCACGGGGCTCCGCGGCTTCGACGTGCCCGAGGCCATCGGCCATCTCCGGGCGTATCGCACGGCGCGTCGAGAGGCCGGGCACGCAGGCAACGGCAGCGTCTATCTCCGCATGCCGGTCTACGTGGCGGCCACGGTGGCCCAGGCGCGCTCGGAGCCCGAGGAGAGCACCATGCGGGCCTACCGCCGCCTGGCCGAGAACATGGCCCAGTCGGTCGGCGCCACCGGAACGACCGCGTCGGAGGAGCGCGCCGAGCGCGCGGAGCGCCTGTCCAACGTGAGCTACGAGGACCTGCTGCGTGATCGCGTGGCCTACGGCACTCCGGACATGGTCGTCGACCGGCTGCGCTGGCTACGGGACGAGCTGGGCCTGTCGGGCGTCATCATGGAATCGAACGTCGGCGGGCGCATTCCGCTCGAGCAAGTGCTCACCTCGATTCGCCTCTACGCGCAGGAAGTCGCTCCGCGCCTGCGCTGACGTCAACCGGCGACGACGTCTTCGCGCCGAACAACGCCTGGGCCCCGAGGTTCAGGAGGCCGGCGATGACGCCGGCGAGGACGGCCTGCCAGGGGCGATCGAGCGCGACCAGGGCTTCGAGGAGCGAGATCGCGACGACGATGCCGACGGCCACCGTCGCGAGCGTGGTCCGGCTTCGCCGAAAGCTTCGGCCCGTCACCTTCCACACCAGCCGCGACGCAACGACGAACACCACGACGAACCCGAGCATGACGATCACCGGTAGCGTCCACGGGTTCATTGGTCTCTCACTGGCCGGCAGCACGCCAGGCGTCGACGAGGGACCACACCCAGACCGCCAGGAGCGCGAGCAGCGGTCCGAGTACGTCGGCGCCCGGTTGAGCGAGCGCGACCGGATCGGCCGGGGCGGCCTGCGCGGCCGCCCACGTCAGCACCAGCCCGAGGACGACGCCGATCGCCCCCTTGACGGGCTGACGGTTGTAGAGCTGGCCGATCCCCGGGAAGATCCCCGACAGCATCAACGCGATGACCTGACGCCGGCGCGGGGCGGGATCGGCCATCTCACCCTTTCGGAAAGTCGTAGAGCGTCGCGGGATTCTCGACCAGGACGCGGTGACGAGTCTTCTCGTCCGGCACCCAATCGGTGAGCAGGTCGAAGAGCACGGCGTCGTCCGGCAGGTGCTTCGACTGCTCGCTCGGGTGCGGCCAGTCGCTGCCCCACACGCACCGCTCGGGCATGGCCTTCGCGTACGCACGCGCGACCGCGCTCGAATCCGAATAGGTCGGCGGCCCCACCTTCGTGTCCGCGTAGGCGCCGGACAGCTTCACCCACGTGCGGCCCTTGTCCATGAGCGCCCGCACCTTGCCATAGAGCGGATTGTTGACGCCTTCCGGCTGCGGGATGTGCGCGAGGTGATCGAAGACGATCTGCGAGGGAACGCGCTCGAGGATCGGCATGATCTCCATGATCTTGGCGGCCGGCGCGTTGATCTGGATGTGCCAGCCCAGATCGTTGACCCGCTT
>DASRIY010000305.1:0-7400 GCA_035649755.1 Candidatus Methylomirabilota bacterium | reverse complement strand
AATGAATCAAGCTAGAATCGCGGCCGCGCGCGCGAGCGCGGGGAGGCTCTTATGACGAAGCGGTCGCTGGTGAGGCTGATGCTGTGCGGTGCCATCGTCGCGACCGCCATCGGGCTCGCGGCGTCGAGCGTGAAAGCGGCCAAGGCGACGCTGACGGTCTACACGGCCGTCGAGGCCGACGATCTCAAGAAGTACGCCGCCCGCTTCAACGAAGATCATCCCGACATCGAGATCAAGTGGGTGCGCGATTCCACCGGCGTCATCACCGCCAAGCTCCTCGCCGAGAAGGCGAACCCGCAGGCCGACGTGGTGTGGGGTGTGTCCGCGACCAGCCTCATGGTCCTCAAGCTCGAGGGCATGCTCCAGCCGTACGCGCCCAAGGGCCTGGACAAGCTCGACGCCGTGTTCCGCGACCGGGAGAATCCGCCGGCCTGGGTCGGCATGGACGCCTACGTCGCCGCCATCTGCTTCAACACGGTGGAGGCGCAGAAGAAGAACCTGCCGAAGCCGACGTCGTGGAAGGACCTGACGAAGCCCGTCTACAAGGGCACGATCGTCATGCCGAACCCCGCCTCGTCCGGGACGGGTTTCCTGCAGGTCTCCGCGTGGCTTCAGGGCTTCGGCGAGGCCGAGGGCTGGAAGTACATGGACGCGCTCCACCAGAACATGGGCGTTTACACCCACTCCGGCTCGAAGCCGTGCACGATGGCGGGCGCGGGTGAATACCCCGTCGGCATCTCGTTCGAGTTCCGCGCCGCCCGGGTGAAGAAGCAGGGCGCGCCGATCGAGATCGTCTTCCCGGCCGAGAAATCGGGCTGGGACATGGAGACGACGGCCATCGTGAAGGGCACCAAGAACCTCGATGCGGTGAAGACGCTGGTCGACTGGTCGGTGAGCGAGAAGGCGATGAAGCTCTACAGCGAGGGCTATGCGATCGTCGCGATACCTAAGCTGTCGCAACCGATCGAGAACCTCCCCGGCAACATGCTCGACCACATGATCAAGAACGACTTCGAGTGGGCGGCCAAGAACCGCAAGGCGATCCTGGACAAGTGGCAGGAGCGCTACAACGCGAAGTCGGAGCCCAAGAAGTAGCGGGTTGCCGACGCCGCCCTATCTCCGGATCCAGGGTCTCACCAAGCAGTTCGGCGCCTTCACCGCGCTCGGCGACATCTCGCTCGAGATCGCCGAGGGCGAGTTCGTCTGCTTCCTGGGCCCGTCGGGCTGCGGCAAGACCACGCTCCTGCGCGCCATCGCCGGCCTCGACATCCAGACGGCCGGCCGGATCGAGCAGGGCGGCCGCGACATCTCGGCTCTGCCGCCGAGCCGGCGCGACTTCGGCATCGTCTTCCAGTCTTACGCGCTCTTTCCCAACCTGACCGCCGCCCAGAACGTCGCCTACGGCCTGTCGCACGCGCGGGCCCGGCGCGTCCAGGTGGCCGGGCGCGTCCGTGAGCTGCTCGAGATGGTCGGCCTGGGCGAGCACGGCCGGAAGTACCCGGCGCAGCTCTCGGGCGGCCAGCAGCAGCGCGTCGCCCTCGCGCGCGCCCTGGCGACCTCGCCCGGCCTGCTCTTGCTCGACGAGCCGCTCTCGGCCCTCGACGCCAAGGTGCGCGTGCACCTGCGCCACGAGATCAAGCAGCTCCAGCGGCGGCTGGGCGTGACGACGATCATGGTCACGCACGATCAGGAGGAGGCGCTCACGATGGCCGACCGTATCGTGGTGATGCGGAGCGGCGCCATCGAGCAGGTCGGCACGCCGCTCGAGATCTACCGTGAGCCGGCCTCTCCATTCGTGGCCGATTTCATCGGGGTGATGAACTTCGTCGCCGCCACCGTCGTCGGCGAGGGCCGCGTGCGGCTCGGCGGGCTCGAGCTCGCCTGCGACGCCGACGGCCTGGCCCCTGGCACCGAGGTGACGCTGGCGATCCGCCCGGAGGACATCGTGGTCCAGGAGGCATCCGCCGGCGGGCCGAACGCCGTGCCCATGCGCGTGGAGGCCCTCGCGTTCCTGGGCTCGTTCTTCCGCGCCGACCTGGTTGCCGCCGCGCCCGCGGGAACGCTCCTGCGCGCCGACCTGCCCGTCGATCTCGTGCGCCGCCTCGACATCGCCGAGAAGCGCGCCCTCGTCTGCGTCCTGCCGCCCGAGCGCCTGCGGATCTATCCCGGGAGCACCGTCCATCGCTGACGCGGCCGCCTCGCGCGGCGGAGAGGTCGGCGCCCTCGTCAAGCCGTCGCCAAGCCGCGACGACCGGCTCATGCGCCTCTTCATCGCCGTCATCGGCCTCTATCTCGTCGTCGCCCTCGCGCTGCCGCTCGGCATCATGCTGGCCAAGAGCCTCCAGGGCCCCGGCGACGAGTTCGTCGGCCTCGCGAACTACGCGCGCTACTTCTCGACGCCGGCCCTCTTCCAGTCGATCGGCAACAGCCTCTGGATCTCGTTCCTCAGCACCGCGATCACCGTGCCGGCGGCGTTCGTCTACGCGTACGCGCTCACGCGCTCGCGCATGCCGATGCGGGGGCTCTTCAAGACCATTGCGCTCGTGCCGATCCTCGTTCCCTCGCTCCTGCCCGGGCTCGCCCTCGTCTACCTCTTCGGCAACCAGGGGCTCGTCAAGGGGCTGCTTCTCGGGCACAGCATCTACGGGCCGATCGGCATCGTGATGGCCGAGGTCTTCTCGACCTTCCCGCACGCGCTCCTCATCATCCTGGCGGCGCTGGCTCTTGCCGACGCGCGGCTCTACGAGGCGGCGGTGGCGTTGCGCGCGTCGCGGCCGCGGATCTTCTGGACGGTGACGCTCCCCGGCGCGCGCTACGGGCTCATCAGCGCCACGTTCGTCGTGTTCACCACGGTCATCACCGACTTCGGCGCGCCGAAGGTCATCGGCGGCCAGTACAACGTGCTGGCGACCGACGTCTACAAGCAGGTCATCGGCCAGCAGAACTTCCAGATGGGCGCGGTCGTCAGCGTGATGCTGCTGGTGCCGGCGGTCTTCGCGTTCCTGGTCGATCGGGCCGTGCGCCGCCGACAAGTGGCGCTCCTCTCGGCCCGCGCCGTGCCCTACGCGCCCCGCCGTCAGCGTGCCTTCGACCTCGCGATGCTCGCCTATTGCGTCGTGGTCGGCGCCGCCATCCTCACGATCGTCGCGATCTCTCAGTTTGCCGCCGTGGTGAAGTTCTTTCCCTACAACCTGGCGCTCACCTGGGCGCACTACGACTTCGACCAGAAGGGCGGCGGGGGGTGGGCGTCCTACTACAACTCGATTCGTCTGGCGCTCTTGACCTGCGTCGTCGGCACCGCCGTGGTGTTCGCCGGCGCCTACCTCACCGAGAAGGCCCGGGGCTTCGCGTTCGGCCGCGGCCTCTACCACTTCCTGGCGATGCTGCCGATGGCGGTGCCGGGGCTGGTGCTCGGCCTCGCCTACATCTTCTTCTTCAACGCGCCCGCGAACCCGCTCAACGTCCTGTACCGGACGATGACGATTCTCGTGATCAACACCATCGCGCACTTCTACACGGTGGGCCACCTGACCGCGCTGACGGCGCTGCGGCAGATGGACCCGGAGTTCGAGACGGTGGCGGCCTCGCTCAAGCAGCCCTTCTACCGGACCTTCTGGCGCGTGACGGTGCCGGTGTGCCTGCCCTCGACGCTCGACATCGCCATCTACATGTTCGTCAACGCCATGACGACCGTCTCGGGCGTCGTGTTCCTCTACGGCCCCAAGACCGAGCTGGCGTCGATCTCCGTGCTCAACATGGACGACACCGGCGAGCTCGCCTCGGCGGCGGCAATGGCGATGATGATCTTCTACACGAACGTCGTCGCGCGCATGCTCCACGCCGGGCTGGCCCGCTGGCTCGAGCGCCGCACTCAGGCGTGGCGCCGCCGCTAGAGCCTGACACTTCCGGCAAGGGCCGCGCCGGTCCCGATCCTCTGAGACCTTCGTCCCACATCGCCGAGCGCGAAGATGAGAAACACTCAGATGATGCTCGGTCTGAGGGCCGGACGCCTATAAAATGGGGCCCGCGATGTCGCACCCGCCGCGTGTGTCGCCGCTCGCGTCCTCCCAGCTCGCCGAGGCCCAGGCGCTGCTCGATCGGCTGCTCGTCGCGCACAAGCCCGGCTTCGCGCTCGAGCGCGAGTTCCACACCGACCCGGGACTCTACCAGCTGGACCTCGAGCGCGTCTGGCGTCGCGGATGGCTCTTCGCCGGCCACAGTTGCGAGGCGAAGCGGCCGGGCGACTACATCGTCTTCGAGGTCGACGCCGACTCGGTCATCGTGATGCGCGGCGACGACGGCGCGATCCACGCCCTGCACAACACCTGTCGCCACCGCGGCATGAAGCTCTGCGAAACCCCGTCCGGCCATGTCGCGCGGATCGTGTGCCCGTATCACCAGTGGTCCTACTCGCGCCACGGCGCCCTCTTGACGTGCGGCGGCATGGACGCCGACGGCGATCTGGACCGGCGTGACTTCGCGCTTCGCGGCGTTCACGCGCGCGAGGTCGGCGGGCTCGTGTTCGTGTGTCTCGCCGACGACCCGATGCCGTTCGACGGCGCCGCGCAGGGACTCGGCGCGCTGCTGGCGCCCCAGGGGCTCGAGCGGGCCAGGGTCGCCGCGACGCGGCGCTACGAGGTGCGCGCGAACTGGAAGCTCGTGTGGGAGAACAACCGGGAGTGCTGGCACTGCGAGACCGGCCATCCCCAGTACGTCCGGGCCAACTACGACACCGCGCCGACGGACGACGCCACGCTCGCGCGCGAGATCGCGGCGCAGGCGCGCGCGACCTCGGCGCGACTTCAAGCCCACGGGCTCGCGATCGACCATGAAAAGGCAGGCATGGTGCCCTTTCCCCGGCCCGGCGAGTGGTGGTCGATCAACCGCACGCCGTTGGTTCCCGGCTGGGTCTCCGAATCGATGGACGGCCGGCCGGTCGCGCCGCTCATGGGCGCCTACCCGACGCACGACGTGGGCACCCTGCGCATGCGCACGATGCCGAACTTCTGGAATCACTCGAGCAGCGATCACAGCGTGTCCACGCGGCTCGCGCCGGCGGGCCCTCAGACGACTCTCGTGCAGGTGCAGTGGCTGGTCCACGAGGACGCCGTCGAGGGCCAGGACTACCGGCTCGACGCGCTGCTGCCGTTCTGGCAGCTCACCAGCGAGCAGGACTGGGATCTCTGCGAGAGGAACCAGGCGGGCATCAATTCCTCCGCCTTCACGCCCGGCCCCTACTCGACGAAGCGGGAATACAACGTGATCAGCTACATCGACTGGTATCTGCGACAGATCTCCGGGATCGGCGCGTGAGGGGAGCGACGGCGCACACCGCCGCCGTCGTCGCCATGCTGGCCCTCCTCTTCGTCGCTCCAGCCTTCGCCGAGACGCCGGACTACGTTCTGCTCCCCGACAAGTCGCTCGGGCCTCCCGATGCGTTCGGGCCCGTGGATCCCGTCGAGCCCGTCGAAGCGGCCGGCCCCGGCGCGCTCGATTTCCTCGATCCCCGCTATCCGACCGCGACGACGGATTCGGTCCGGTGGGGCCGCGACTGGCTCGGCCTGGGGCGCGATACCGCCCTCATCTTCAGCTACCAGGTCGTCACCATCGGTGTGTTCTACTTCCTGCCGGAGAGCGTGTCCAAGTGGTCGGCGGATGCCAAGGACAACATCTTTTCGAGATGGTGGAACAACGTCCAGAGACCCCACTGGGACCACGACTCGGCCGGCATCAACTACATCGGGCATCCGTACTTCGGCTCCGCGTACTACACCCGCGCCCGTGAGCGCGGCTTCGGCGAATTCGACTCGTTCATCTACTCGGCGCTGGCGTCCGCGATGTACGAGTTTGGCGTCGAAGCGCTCTTCGAGAGGCCGTCCTATCAGGATCTGATCGTCACGCCGGTCGGGGGCGCGCTCGTCGGCCTGGCCCTCGAGCCGATCCGCAGCTGGATCAAGCTCAAGCCGGAGCCGAAATGGTACGACCATGTCTTTCTGGCCGCGACGGATCCGATCGGGATGCTCAACGGCATGTTCGAAAGACTGGTGGGCATAAAATCGGATCTGCGGGTCGACCTCGGGCAGGGCAACCGGGTCTTTGTGCAGCTGCGCATGAACTTCAACTGAACGCTGAAGGGAGGGTCACATGAGAACGACGTTGACGGCGGTCGTGATCGCAGGCTCGATGCTCCTCACCCAGTCTCCGGCCTTCGCCCAGTCGACGACGACGAGCGCCCCGGCCGAGAAGGCGCCGGCGCCCGCCGAGAAGGCGCCCGTCAGAGGCAAGAGCGAGGCGTCCGTCACGAAGATCCGCGGCACGGTCGCGGGCGTCGACAAGGACGCGGGCACCGTCACGCTGAAGGGCCCCAAGGGCCGCACGGTCACGATCGAGGTCAAGGACAAGTCGAAGCTCGACCAGATCAACGTGGGCGATCCCGTGGTGGCCGCGTACATGGAAGCGGTAGCATGGCGCGTCGTGAAGGCCGGCTCCGGCGCCGCGCCGGGCGTGTCGACCCAGGAGACTCGCGTCAGCTCCAAGCCCGGCGAGACTCCTGCCGGCGCCGTCGGGCGCGAGGTGACGGCGACCGTCACGATCACCGCCATCGACCGAAAGAACCACACCGTCACGGTCAAGGGCCCCCAGGGTGGTACCGAGACCATCAAGGCGAAGGAGCCCAAGAACCTCGAGGGGCTCAAGGTCGGAGACATGGTCGAGATCAGCTACTCGCAGGCCCTGGCAGTCTCGCTGGACAAGTCCGGTAAGGGAAAGTAGACGCGTGACAATGCGGTGGACGGCGCTCCTCGCGCTTGCGGTCATCGCGGTCGCCGGCGCGGGAGCGCCCGCCGAAGCCGAGTTCGCCCTCGACGCCTATGTGGGGCCGTCGTGGACCCGGCCGGCGGACGTCCGGGCTGGCGGACGCGACGACACCGGCAACACCATCGACGCGATGATCTTCGACGTCAAGTCGAACACCGGAGTGGCGGCCGGGCTGCGCGCCGGGTACTGGATCTCCCCGCTGCCGTTCGTCGGCCTCGGCATGGATCTCTTTTTCTTCTCGGTGCCCATTCCCGCCCAGACGGCATCGGCCACGGGTACGCTGAACAGCGAGATCTTCGGCAAGCCGATCTCGATCGACGCCTCAGGCGAGGCCAGGGTGCCGGCCGTGACCTTGCCCGCGCTGGGCTTCTCGCCGGACCTGCGCCTTCGCTGGCCGATCTTCACGTCGAAGGCGTATCCGCAGGGGATCCTGCAACCCTATGTCACCGCCGGCCCGGCGTGGGCGCTCACGCTGACGAGCGACCACGTCGACGTCAGGCTGGGCGGCAAGATCGGCGCCGGCCTGTCGGTCAACCTCATCCAGTGGGTCGCACTCTTCGCGGAATACCGGTACACTTTCTTTC
>DASRIY010000304.1:0-9692 GCA_035649755.1 Candidatus Methylomirabilota bacterium | reverse complement strand
GACGAGGCGACCGTGCCGTTCATCCCGAGCCGCATCGTCGCCACGAGCGAAGAGCCCGACGCCGAGGCATATCCGGTCTGGGTGAAGCGCGGCGATGTTCACAACACGCAGGGGGGCGACGTGGTGCTGGCGCCGACAGCGGCGTCCATCCACGACGCGCTTCGGGGGCTCGCGGCGCGCGGCATCCCGCGCGCGGTGCTGCAGCCGCACGTCGAGGGCGACTTGATCAAGTTCTACGGCATCGGCGCCGGCGGCGGCCATCATCGCGAGCCGCCGTGGTTCCGCTGGTTCTATCACAAGGATCAGCGGCTGGCCGGCAACCCGCTGGACGTGCGCCAGCTCGCGCGGCTGGTACGCCGCGCGGCGTCCGCGCTCGGCCTCGAGGTGTACGGCGGTGACGCGATCGCGACGGCGTCCGGCGAGCTGGTGCTGCTCGACGTGAACGCATGGCCGAGCTTCGCGCTCTATCGCGACGAGGCCTCCGCCGCCATCGCGTCCTATCTGGCCCTTCGATTCTCGGGAGGTCGGCGTTGACTCAGCGTCGTGAAGTCGGACCCCGCTCGCAGAAGATCGTCGCCCAGGAGCGCCGTCACCTGGCGCCGGGCGCCCAGGGCTTTTCCCTCTACGCCGGCCTCGCGATGGCGCGCGGCGTCGACTGCACGCTGATCGACGAGGACGGCAACGAGTACATCGACTTCATCGCCGGCATCGCCGTCGGCAGCGTGGGTCATTGTCATCCCCACTACGTCGAATCGCTCAAGCGCCAGGTCGAGCGGCTGACGTTCGGCAGCTTCACGACCGAGACGCGCGCGAAGTTCCTCGACCTGGTCGCTTCCGTCGCTCCCGAGGGGCTCACGCGCATCCAGATGTTCTCCGGCGGCGCCGAGGCGGTCGAGGCCGCGCTGCGGCTCGCCCACGCCGCCACCGGCAAGTCCGAGGTGCTCGGGTTCTGGGGCGGCTTCCACGGCAAGACGGCCGGCGTGCTGCCTCTGCTCGGCAGCGAGTTCAAGCATCATCTCGGCCCGTTCACGCCCGGTCGCTACCTCTCGCCCTACGCCGACTGCTATCGCTGCCCGCTGAAGCTCCGCTATCCGGACTGCGGCGTCGCGTGCGCGGAGTTCGTGCGCGATGTCATCCGGTATCAGACGGCGGGCGAGATCGGCGCGATCATCGTCGAGCCGATGCAGGGCACCGCCGGCAACGTCATTCCGCCTGACGGCTTCCTGCGTGCGGTGCAGGGAATCGCGCGCGAGCACGGCGCGCTCCTGATCGCCGACGAGATGATCACCGGATTCGGCCGTACCGGCGCCAT
This sequence comes from Candidatus Methylomirabilota bacterium, assembly GCA_035649755.1. Taxonomy (GTDB): domain Bacteria; phylum Methylomirabilota; class Methylomirabilia; order Rokubacteriales; family CSP1-6; genus AR31. The sequence continues at coordinate 8,380 of DASRIY010000304.1, read as the reverse complement.
GTGGGGCGCCGAGCACGACGGGGTCGTGCCCGACATCATGACGGTCGGCAAGGGGATGGGCGGCGGCTTCCCGCTGGCCGGCGTGATCTCCAGCGAGAAGACCACGGCCGCGAAGCCCTGGTCCAACCCGAGCGCCAGCTCGTCGAGCTACGGCGGCAACCCGCTGGCCGCCGCGGCCGGCCTCGCCTCGCTCGAGATCATTCTGAAGCAGGATCTGGTCAAGAACGCCGAGCGCGTGGGCAAGGTGATGCTCGGCCGCCTCGAGGAGCTGAAGGAAAAGTACCGCTGCGTCGGTGACGTGCGCGGTAAGGGTCTCATGCTCGGAATCGAGCTGGTGCGCAACCGGGCGACGAAGGAGCCGCTCACCAAGACTGTGACGCAGGCGCTCTACCAGGAATGTCTCCGCCGGGGCCTCGTCGCCATGACCTACGCGCCGTCGGTCCGCATCAACCCGCCGCTCACCATCCGCGAGGATGCCGCGCTCGCGGGGCTCGCGATTCTCGACGAGGCGCTCGGGGTGATCGTCCGAGAGCACGGGCTCGAGTAGGATGCGCGGCGCGCTCATCGGCCTGGGCAACGTCGCCCTCCACGGCCACCTGCCCGGCTGGCGCCGCCGGCGTGACGTCGAGATCGTCGGCGGCACCGACACGCGGCCCGAACAGCGGACGGTCCTCGTCGCTCACGCGCCGGGAACCCGCTGGTATCCGACCGCTCCCGAGCTCCTGTTCGAGGCATCGCTGGACTTCGTCGACATCTGCACGCCGCCCTCGAGCCACGCTGCGCTCATCCGCAGCGCGCTCGAGCGCGGGCTGCACGTGCTCTGCGAGAAGCCGCTGGTCGGCGCCCGCGACGACCTGGCGTCGCTGACACGACTCGCCCAGAAGACCGGCCGCGTGCTCTACACGGTCCACAACTGGCACCACGCGCCCATCGTGCGGCGGACGACCGAGTTGGTGGACGAGGGCCGGGTCGGGCGCGTGAGCCACGTGGTCTGGCACACGCTGCGTACGCGGCCCGCGGCGGCCGGTGACGGGCGCGGCGGGAACTGGCGCGTCGATCCGGCGGTGGCCGGCGGCGGCGTGCTGACCGATCACGGCTGGCACGTGTTCTACGTCATCCAGCGGTGGATCGGCACGCCGCCCCTGTCGGTGAGCGCCACGCTCGAGCGGAGGCGGCACACCGGCTTCAATGTCGAAGACACCGCGAGCGTGCGCGTGACCTACGCGGACGCGACCGCCGAGATACTCCTGACGTGGGCATCGGACGTCAGGCGGAACTGGGCCGAGGTGCGCGGCACCGGCGGCGTCCTCGAGCTTCGCGACGACACGCTGGTGCTGAAGGGCGACGCGCGCGGCGCCGATCTCACGTGGTCCTGCCCGCCGGCCATGTCCGACGGCTCGCACCATCCGGACTGGTTCGACGGTGTGGCGGAGCGGTTTCTCGCCGAGACGTCGGGCGCGGCTCCCCGCGGCGCGAACCTGGCCGAGGCGACACTGTGCGCCGCGCTGGAGCGCGGAGCACGCGAGTCGAGCCTGGCCGGCGGGCGCGAGGTGCCTCTTTCCGAGGTGCTGCGCTGACGACCGCGGTCGCCGTCTCCACGCGTTCGGTGGACAGCCTGCTCCTCGTGGTCCCGGCCGGGGCGGCGCGCCCGGTCGCGCCCGACACGGTGGTGGCCGGTCTCCCGCTCTTGCGCCGCATCGTCCTCGCCGGCCAGCGCGCCGGATTTGCGCACGTGGTCGTCCAGAGCGACGCCTCCAGCTTCGACCGGCTGCTCGGGGGGACGGCGGCGACCGCCCTGAGCGGCGGTGCGCAGCCGCTGACCGCGTCGCGCTGCCGCGTCGTCATCCTGGCCGCCAACGTGGTGCCCCAGGCGCGCTGGCTCCGGGCGCTGCGTGAGTCGGAGATCGAGACCGAGCGGCTCTACGCCGACGCCGGGGCCACTGCGGTCATCGACACCGACGAGCCGGCGGCGGTGCTCGCCGCGGCCGCGTCCAGCCGGAGCATCGGCCACCTGGTCGAGACGCTGCGCCCGCGGTCCGACTGGGCCGACCTCAAGGCCGACGACGCCGGCCGCTTCCCGCTCGCAGCCGCATCGGACACGGGTGAGGCCGAGTCGTGGCTCTTGCGCAGCCTCATCAAGCAGCGCGAAGGGTTCATGTCCCGCCACTTCGAGCGGAAGATCTCGCTGGCGTTCACGCGGCGGCTGGCCGTCACTCGCATCACGCCCGACGTCATGACGCTGGTCAGCCTGGCGATCGGCCTCGCCGGCGCGCCGTTCTTCCTGTCGGCGTCGCCGGCCTATCAGCTGACCGGCGCGCTCCTGTTCCTGCTGCACTCGATCCTCGACGGTTGCGACGGCGAGCTCGCCCGGCTCAAGTTCATGGAGTCGCCGCACGGCGCGATTCTCGACTTCTGGGGCGACAACGTGGTGCACGTCGCCGTGTTCGCGTGCATGTCCGTCGGCCTGAGCTTCGCCCAGGAGGCGACGTGGCCTCTGGCGCTCGGCGCCATCACGGTCGCCTCGGTGCTCGCCGCCGCGGCACGCGAGTCGAGCCACATCATGCAGGACACCGTGGGCGCCGGCTGGAAGGCCCGGCTCGCCGAGGCGTTCTCGAGCCGCGACTTCATCTATCTGATCGTCGCCATGTCGGCCATCGGCAAGGCCCACTGGTTCCTGATCTTCGCGTCCGTCGGTACGCCGATCTTCTTCCTCCTGCTCCTGTCGATCGGCGCGCGACGCCGCGCCTGAGGCCACGTGGCCGGATTCGTCGACGTGCTGCTCCGAGGGCTCGCCCTGTGCGGTCAATCGATCGCCGTCGGCGGAGTGTGCTTCGCCCTCCTGTTGCTGCGCGCGGCGTCGAGCGAGGACGCGGCGGCGCGCCGGCGGCTGGTGAGAAGCCTCATGCTGACGGCGGCGGGCGCCCTCGTCGTCGCGGGCGCCCAGGCCCTCTCGCAGACCGTCCAGCTCTCGGTCCTCGGTGACGCGCGCGCGGGGTGGCCCTTCGCCGAGGTCGCGGCCACGAGCTACTTCCGCGCGAGCCTGGCGCGCATCGTCGCGTGCGCCGGCATCATCGCCGGGTGCGTGGCGCTGGCGAAGCGGCCGGAACGCAGGGGCTGGTGGGCCGCGCTCGTCGCGTTCACGCTCCTTCTCGGAACCGCCAGCGCGTGGACGAGCCACGCGGCCGGTCGCCTCGGGCCCCGCGCCTTTCTCCTGGTCCTCGACGCGCTCCATCAGCTCGCGGCCGGCGTCTGGATCGGCGGGCTCCTTCATCTCATCGTCAGCGGGGCGGCCCGCGGTGCCGGCGCGCCGGCGAAGATCCTCAAGGGATTTTCGACGATGGCGAGCGTTGCCGTTGCGGTGCTGGTCCTCGCGGGCATCGGGCTCAGCTTCGCCTACGTGGACGGCCCGCGCGCGCTGCTCGGCACCTCGTACGGCGTCATGGTGCTGGCGAAGGTGGCGGTCCTGGTCGGTCTTCTCGTCCTGGGCGCGGCGAATTTCCTGGCGGTCCGGCGAGTCACCGAGAGCTCGGATCGCGCCGGAGCGCGGCTTCGTCGATTCGTCGAGGTCGAGCTGGGGCTCGGGCTAACCGTGCTGTTCGTGGCCGCCTCGCTGACGTCGCTGCCGCCCGCGCGCGACGTCGTGGCCGAGCGCGCGCCGCTCGCCGAGGTAGCGGTGCGGTTCACGCCCCGGCTCCCCGCGCTCACGTCGCCGCGAATCGCCGAGATGCCCGTCGACGACCGCAATGCGCCGCGCACAGACGCCGATCGCGCCTGGTCGGAGTTCAACCATCACATCGCGGGGCTCTTCGTGCTCGCCATGGGTGTCCTGTCCGTCCTGAACGCCACCGGCCGCGCGCCCTGGGCGCGTCACTGGCCGCTCGCGTTCCTGGGCCTGGCCGGCTTCCTGATGATCCGAATCGACCCCGGAGCATGGCCGCTCGGCCCGCTCGGCTTCTGGGAGAGCTTTCAGTATCCCGAGGTGCTCCAGCACCGGCTGTTCGTCCTGCTGATCGTGGCGTTCGGCCTCTTCGAGTGGTCGGTGCGCACGGGCCGGCTGCGCGCCCCGCGGGCCGCGCTGGTCTTCCCGCTCCTCTGCGCGGTCGGCGGCGGGCTCCTCCTGACGCATTCGCACGCCGGGCTCAACCTGAAAGAGGAATTCCTGATCGAGGTGACCCACGTTCCCCTCGGCATCCTGGCGATGGTCGCCGGCTGGGGCCGATGGCTCGAGCTCCGGCTGCCGGATCCGGCGGGCCGGGCTCCTAGTCGTATCTGGCCGCTGGCGTTCACGCTCGTGGGAGTGGTGCTCGTGTTCTACCGGGAAAGCTAAGCTGGCCTACCTGCGCGGTGCGCTCCTCCTGCTCGGCGCGGCGCTGCTCGCCGTGCTCGTCGCTCAGAACGACCCGGCGGCCATCGCCGGCTCGATCGCCGACCTGTCCTGGCGACTGGCCGTCATCCTGTGCTTCCCGGTCGTGCTCGTCGCGGTGTTCGACACGGTCGGCTGGCGCTTCGCGTTCCTACGCGAGGTCCCGTTCCGGGTTCTGTTCGCGTCGCGTCTGGCCGGCGAGGCCTTCAACCTGACGACGCCCGCCGCCCTCAGCGGCGAGGCGGTCAAGGCCTGGCTCCTGCGGGGTCACGCGCCGCTCGACGCGAGCCTGGCCTCGGTCATCGTCGCGAAGACCACGATCACGATCGCCCAGGGGATCTTCCTGCTGGTCGGCGTCGTGGTGGCGTGGAGCACGATTCTCCAGGGATCGCTTCTCCTCTACGGCATGCTGTGGCTCCTCGGCCTGGAGGCGATCGCGCTCGCCCTGTTCGTGCTCGTCCAGACCCGCGGAATGCTCGGCTGGATGGGCCGGCTGCTCGATCGGCTGGGACTCGGCGCCATCCGCGGCCGCTCGACGCTCGGCCAGGTCGACGACGCGCTCGGCCAGTTCTACCGGACGGCGCCCGGCCGGCTCGCGCTCTCGATCGCCTTCCACTTCGGGGCCTGGTTCCTCGGCTCCGTGGAGACCTGGCTCATCCTGAAATTCCTCGGCGCCGAAGTCTCGTTCACCACCGCGATCGTGATCGAGGCGTTCGGCACGGCCATCAAGGTCGCGACCTTCCTGATCCCGGCGAGCCTGGGCGTACTCGAGGGCGGCTTCGTGGCCACCTTCGTGGCCCTGGGGCTCCCGGGCCCCACGGCCATCTCCTTCAGCCTGGTCCGGCGCGTCCGCGAGGTGGTCTGGATCGCCATTGGCCTCGTCGTGTTCGCGGTGATGCGGCCCCGTCAGCCAATCGGGGGTCTCGGGGGGAGCGTTAGATGACCGTCTGTGACGAACCCCACTGAAGTCATGGTAGCGGCCGTAGGTTTCACTAAACGTCACTGGATCACGTGATCCGCCCGCAGCAGCAGTGATTGGGGAATCGTGAGCCCGAGAGCCTTGGCGGTCTTGAGGTTGATCACGAATTCGAACTTGGAAGCCTGCTCGACTGGCAGATCGGCGGGATGCGCTCCCCGGAGAATCTTGTCGACGTAGGTCGCTGCGCGACGGAACAAATCGGCAAAGTTCGCCCCGTAGGCCATGAGGCCACCGGCCTCGACAATCTCTCGCAGCCCGTACATTACGGGTAACCGCTGCTCGGCGGCGAGCCGAACCAGGTGGCTCGCTTCACGCACGAACAGTGGATCAGCCAGCACGATCACGGCTCCCGGACGACGCCTGGCCATCCTGGCGAAGGCTTCCGGTAGTTCCGCGCTCGTCTTCGCCTCCTGCACGTCACTCTGGAGCTTCAGCGCTCGCGCAACCTCGGCGATCTCCTGAGTACGCGGCGAGTGCGAAGCGTTGGTTGGATTCGCGAGGACCGCGAGCCGCGTGAGCCCCGGCACAGCCTCTCTCAACAGCTCGACCTGTTTGCCAGCCAGTTCCGTCCCAACGAAGCTTAGCCCGGTGATGTTCCCTCCCGGACGCGCCAGGCTGCTCACCAGGCCCGTGGCGACGGGGTCGGAGGGCACCGTCATGACGACGGGCACCGTGGTCGTGGCCTGCTTCGTGGCGAGCGCTGTGAGCGTACTCGAAACGACGATGACGTCGACTCTCGCTCGCACCAGCTCCTGGGCCACCGCGAACGCGGCGTCTTTTCGAGGGTCGGCGTATCGGCGCTCGATGACGATATTCTCGCCCTCGACCCATCCGCGCTCACGCAAGCCGGCGACGAACGCCTGCCACCACGAGTCCGTCAGCGGCGCGCTTGGAGCACTCGAGATGTACCCGATCCGCCGAGTCGCCCCGGTCTGCTGTGCCTCGGTGGCGAGCGGCACAGCCAGCGTTCCAAGCGCCAGCCTGCAGAGGAACGTGCGCCGGTTCACGATCACTCGCATGGGCTGGCGGGGAGTCTAGCCGAACGCCATGCCACGGACCAGCGTTCCGGTTGGGACCTCCTAGGGTGTTCCCTGACAATGGAACGGCCCCCGACCGTCAGGGCCGGCGGTTCACAGACGGTTACGTGGGGAGCGGCGCCGGGTCCGCCGGGGTCAGTTAAACAGGCCGGCGCGCGGTCTCCATTGTTAGAATTAGCCCGCCAATGAGCGCTCGAGTCTTCGCCGGCGCCGTCTTCGTTGTCCTGCTCTCGGCAACAAGTTGGGCCGGCACGAATCTGCCCACGGTGACCCACGACGGCCGGTCGTACGTCGAGCTCAGCCGCGTGGCCGCCTCGCTCCACACGAAGCTCGACGCGACGCCCGCGAGCACACGCGCGCACCTGCGCACCCGCGACAAGACGGTCACGTTCACACGGAACTGGTCCCAGGTGCTGGTCAACGGCAAGCCCGTCGTGCTCGATGCGCCCGTCCGGGTGAAGCAGGGGGTGTGGCTCGTGCCCCAATCCTTCATGGGCCGGGTCGTGCCCACGCTCGTGGCCGGCGCGCCGGCGGGCGCGGCGATCGTGCGCACGGCCGCCGCCCCGGCCGAGGTCACCCTGGAAGATCTTAGAGTGCGCTCGTACCCCTCGTTCACCCGCATCGTCGTGGAGACGTCTGCGTCTGTTTCCCACCGCATCGAGTCGAGCGGGCCCAAGGAAGCGCGCGTGAGGCTGCTCGGCCTCGGAAGCGGCGCCCAGGTCGAGGAGATCCACGACGGGATGATCGGGTTGGTCCGGCTCGAGCGCGCCGGGGCCGATGGGCTTCTTCGCGTGGTCTTCGAGGGCGCGGCCGGGACCATCAGGCCCACGACGCTGGCCGATCCGCCGCGGCTCGTCCTCGACGTTGGCCGGCCCAACGAGCCCACGCCCAAAGAGTCCCGAGAGCAGATGGGGCCGCTCAAGCTGATCGTCCTCGACGCGGGGCACGGCGGGCACGACTCGGGCGCCACCGGGCCCACCGGGCTCATGGAAAAGGACCTCGTCCTCGACGTCACGCGGCGCGTGGCCAAACTGGTCGCGGAGCAAATGGGCCTGAAGGTGCGGCTGACGCGAGACAACGACTACTTCGTGACGCTTCGCGACCGCACGAGCATCGCCAACCGCGAGCGAGCCGACCTGTTCGTGTCGATCCACGCCAACGCGCATCGCGAGACCGCCACGGACGGGGTCGAGACGTATTTCCTGTCCTCGGAGGCGACCGACGGCGCCGCTCGCCAGGTGGCCGCGCTCGAGAACGGCGTCGTTCAGCTCGAGCAGCCGCCGGGCCGCGGGAGCGGTCAGGTGGACATCGTGAAGGCGATCCTCTGGGATCTCGCTCAGTCGGAGTTCCAGGCGGAATCCTCGCGCCTGGCCGAGGTCGTCCACGACTCGATGACGCAGTCCTTGCGCATCTCCAACCGCGGCGTGAAGCAGGCGGGGTTCTACGTCCTCGGCGGCGCCGCGATGCCGGCGATCCTGCTCGAGATCGGCTTCGTCACCAATCCCAAGGAGGAGCGGCGCCTCAAGGACACGAAGTACCGCGACGAGATCGCGCGCGCGATCCTCGCGGGGCTCGTGGAATACAAGCGGGTCTGGGACCAGCGGGCGCGCGCGTCGAACGAGCCCGCGCCAGTGACGCGGGTGCGCTAGCGATGCCCCGGCCCGACGGACGCGCCCCCGATCAGCTCCGGCCCATCACCGTCACGCGGGATTTTCTCCTGCACCCCGAGGGCTCGGTGCTCGTGGAATTCGGCGCGACGAAGGTCATCTGCACGGCGTCGGTCGAGGACAAGGTGCCGCCGTTCCTGAAGGGACACGGGCAGGGGTGGGTCACCGCCGAGTACGCGATGCTCCCGCGCTCGACCAACACCCGGACGCAGCGGGAGAACCGCGGGCCGAGCGGCCGGTCTCAGGAGATTCAGCGGCTCGTCGGCCGGGCGCTCCGCGCCGTCATCGACCGGGGCAAGCTCGGCGAGCGCACAGTGTGGGTGGACTGCGACGT
>DASRIY010000303.1:0-3644 GCA_035649755.1 Candidatus Methylomirabilota bacterium | reverse complement strand
GCTGCTCCTGCTCGACGAGCCGTTCTCGCTCCTGGACGCGCTCACGCGTATGGAGCTCCAGGACGAGCTGATCACGCTCTGGGAAGCGCATCGCCGCACCGTGATCATGGTCACCCACGACGTCGACGAGGCGCTGCAGCTTGCCGACCGGATCGTGATGATGACGAACGGGCCCGCGGCCACGATCGGCCGTGTCTTCGACGTGCCGTTTCCCCGACCGCGCAAGCGCGACGAGCTGCTGGCCCGCGCCGACTATTTCTGGCTGCGGGACTCCATCGTGGCGTTTCTCGAGGAGCAGGCGCATGTCGGCGCGTGACGCTGCCGCGCTGGACGACTGGCGCGCGACGGCGTGTCCGTACTGCGGCGTCGGCTGCGGCCTGCTCGTCCAGACGCGCGACGGGCGCGTTACGAAGGTCAAGGGCGATCCGGACCATCCAGCCAGCCTCGGCGATCTCTGCGCCAAGGCGGTGCATCTGCCGCCCACGCTGCGCGCTCCGGACCGGCTGCTCCATCCGCACGTGAGGCTGCGCCGCGATGCACCGCTGGAGCGCGTGCCGTGGGAGCTGGCGCTGCGCCACGCCGCCGATCGGATCCGCGAGATCGTCAGTGCGCACGGCCCCGATGCCGTCGCCTTCTATGCCTCTGGCCAGCTTCTCACCGAGGAGTACTACGTCGCCTCCAAGCTGGCGCGTGGATTCATTGGGACCAATAACTTCGACACGAACTCGCGGCTCTGCATGGCCTCGGCCGCCGCCGGCTACGCACGATCGCTCGGCTCCGACGGCCCGCCGGCGTCGTACGCGGACATTGACTTGGCCGACTGCTTCTTGCTCCTCGGCACGAACACCGCGGACTGCCATCCCGTCACGTTCAAGCGCATCAGGCGGCGCAAACGCGAGGCGCCCGACGCTGTCGCCGTCATCGTCGTCGATCCGCGCTGGACGGAGACCGCCGATCTGGCCGATCTGCATCTCTCGCTGCGGCCGGGCTCCGACATCGCGCTGCTGAACGCGATGCTGCACGTGCTCTTGCGCGAGGACCTCCTGGACCGTGGCTTCATCGCCGCGCACACGAGCGGTTGGGACGCGCTTCGCGCCGTGATCGAGCGCTATCCACCCGAGCGTGCGGCGGCGCTAACAGGCCTCTCCGTCGACGCCGTGGTGACCGCCGCGCTCACGTTCGGCCGCGCACGCGCGGCGCTTTCGCTGTGGTCGATGGGCATCAACCAGAGCCACGTCGGAACCGACAAGAACGCGGCGATCATCAATCTTCACCTCGCGACCGGCCAGATCGGCCGACCCGGCGCCGGGCCGCTGTCGCTCACCGGCCAGCCGAACGCGATGGGCGGGCGCGAGACCGGCGGCCTGGCTCATCTGCTGCCGGGCTATCGGCTCGTCGCCGACGCCGGCGCGCGGGCGGCGGTCGAGCGCCACTGGGCGATTCCTCCGGGGCGTATACCGACGACGCCCGGGCGCTCGGCGCTGGACATCTTCGAGGGGGGGCTGGCGAGCGGTGAGGTGCGCGCAGTGTGGATCATGTGCACGAACCCGGCGGCCTCGATGCCCGACGTGGACGTGGTCGAGAAGGCGCTTCGTCAGGCCGATCTGGTAATCGTTCAGGACGCCTACCACCCGACCGAGACGACACGCTTCGCCGACGTGCTCTTGCCCGCCGCCCAGTGGCCCGAGAAGGACGGCGTCATGACCAGCTCCGAGCGGCGGCTCACGTACTTGCCGAAGCTCGTCGAGCCGCCGGGCGAGGCGTTGCCTGACGCCGCGATCGTGACCCGCTTCGCCGCCGAGATGGGCTGGAAGGAGTTCTTCCCGAGGGAAAGCGCGAGCGAGATCTTCGACGAGTTCGCGGCCCTGACCGCCGGTACGGTATGCGACTACTCCGGAGTCACCCACGCGCGACTCGAGCGCGAAGGCGCGCTCCAGTGGCCCGTTCCCGGGATCGACCATCCCGGCACCGAGCGGCTTTATGGAGACGGTCGCTTCCCGACGCCCGACGGACGCGCGCGATTCGTCGCCGTCGAGCACGCCGAGCCGCTCGAGGCGCCCGACGGTCGGTTTCCGCTGGTCCTCACCACCGGACGTGTCCGCGACCACTGGCACACGCGGACGCGCACCGCCAAGGCCCCCGCGCTCGCCGCGCGCACGCCCGACCCGATCCTCGAGGTGAATCTCGGCGACGCGCGCCGCGCCGGCATCCAGGACGGCGACTTCGTCGAGGTGACCTCACGGCGTGGCAAGGCGATCGCGCAGTGCCGCGTGAGCGCGGCGATCCGCGAAGGCACGTGCTTTCTACCGTTTCACTGGGGCCGCGAGGCCGGCTTCTACAAGAGCGCCAACAACTTGACCCTGAGCGGGCGCGATCCGCTGTCGCACCAGCCCGAGCTGAAAGCGTGCGCGGTCCGCCTGCGCCGCGTGACGCCTGCATCGCTCGTGAGCGGAGCCGCGCCGTGAACAAGATCGAAGCTCTCAAGGCCGAGCGCGATGGCCTCGACGTCACTGACGAGCTCGTGCGATTCGCTCGCGAGGGGTGGAGAACGCTCGCCGACGACGACAAGGAGCGGCTGAAATGGGTGGGCGTGTTCCACCGAAAGCCCACGCCGGGCCACTTCATGATGCGTATCCGGATGCCGAACGGGATCGTCAGCACGGCTCAGGCGCGCCTCCTGGGCGAGATCACGAAGGCAAGCGGTCGCAACATCGCCGACGTCACCACGCGCCAGCAGATGCAGCTGCGCTGGCTGACGATCGAGGGCGTGCCCGACGTCATCGCGCGGCTGGAGGCGGCTGGTCTCTCCAGCCTCCAGACCGGCATGGACAACATCCGCGGCATCGTCGGCTGCCCCGCAACCGGTCTCACCCCGAACGAGCTCTTCGACACCGCACCGATCGCCGCCGCGTTCCAGCGGATCTTCCTCGGCAACAAGGCGTTCACCAATCTCCCGCGCAAGTTCAACGTCTCGATCACCGGCTGCCCCGACAACTGCACGGGTGCGGAGACCCAGGACATCGCGCTCACGCCCGCCATGACGGGCGAGGAGGCCGGCTTCAATCTCGCGGTGGGGGGCAAGCAGGGCTCGGGCGGGCCCGTGTTCGCGAGCGACTGCGACGTGTTCGTCCGGCCCGACGAGGCGGCGGCCCTGTGCGCGGAGATCGCGCTGATCTTTCGCGATCACGGACCGCGGGAAGCGCGGAGCAAGGCCCGGCTCGCGTTTCTCATCGCCGACTGGGGCGTCGAGCGCTTCCGCAAGGAGCTGGAGATGCGGTGGGCGCGTCCGCTGCCGCCCGCCGGGCGCGACGCGCGCAGCACACGGACGAGCGATCACGTGGGCGTGTACCGCCAGCGCCAGCAAGGGCTCAACTACGTCGGGCTGAAGATCCCGGTCGGCCGCATCACCGCCGCGCAGCTGATGGAGCTCGCCCGCCTCGCCGAGCAGTACGGCGGAGGCGAGCTGCGAACGACGCCCGCGCAAAACGTCCTCATCCCGCACGTGCCGGACACGAAGCTCGGCGCGCTCCTCGAGGAGAAGCTGTTGCGGGTGCTGCGCTACAACCCCTCCGAGGCCGAGCGCGGCGTCATCGCGTGCACGGGCACGGACTTCTGCAACCTGGCGCTGATCGACACGAAGACCC
>DASRIY010000302.1:0-3677 GCA_035649755.1 Candidatus Methylomirabilota bacterium | reverse complement strand
GCCCCGCTACGACACGGCCGAGGCCGTCACGCGCACGATGTCGTTCCTCAAGAAGTGGCAGGGACGGCTCGACGGAAGGATCTACGCGTGGTCCATGCCGTTCTCGGCGGAGACCTGCAGCGCCGACCTCCTGAAACAGCTCAAACGGGTCGCCGACGAACGCCACACGTGCCTGACACTCCATCACAACAGCGGCCCCCAGGCCCGCAAGGACTCTCAAGCGCGGAACGGGCACACTCCGACCGAGTATCTGGAATCGATCGGCGTGCTCGGCCCCAACGTCGTGCTGGCCCACTCGCTCGGCGTCGACGAAGCCGAGATCGAGTGCCTGGCGCGGACGGGCACGACAGTCGCGATGTGCCCGGTCACCGCCGCCAAGGGCGGCCGGGGCGTGGCGGAATTCGGGCGCATGCCGGAGCTGCTCGCCAAGCGCGTGAAGATCGCGCTCGGCTGTGACTCCCCCAACAACTCTAATCATCTCGACATCGTGCGCGCCATGAACATGGCCGCCATCCAGTACAAAGACTCGCGCCAAGATATGCGGCTGATTCCGGCCGAGTCGGCGCTCGAGATGGCGACGCTCACCGGGGCCCAGGCGCTCGGGGTCGGGAACGAGATCGGCTCGATCGAGACGGGAAAGCGGGCCGACCTGGTGCTCTTCGACACGCAGCGCCCGGAGTGGCAGACGCTGTTCAATCCGGTCAATAACCTCGTCTACAACGCCGACGGCCGCAGCGTGCACACGGTCGTCATCGACGGCCGCGTGGTGGTCGACGCCTATCGGCAGTCCTTCGTCGACGAGCCGAAGCTCTATGCCAAGGTGCAGGAGATGGGCGAGAAGCTCATGGCACGGACGGACACGACCTTCCCGCGCTCGAGGTGGCAGATCGTCTAAGGTAGAAGTTGACGCTAGTCGGCCGCAGCAGCCGACAATCCACCCCCGAGCTGGCGAGCGACGAGGTGCGCGTAGAGATCGCCCCGCGCGAGCAGCTCGGCGTGCCGGCCGACCTCGACCAGCCGGCCGTCGTCGAGCACCACGATCGCGTCCGCGTCGCGCACGGTCGAGAGCCGGTGGGCGATCACGAGGGTGGTCCGGTCACGGGCCAGCCGCTCGAGGGCCGCGCGCACGGCGGCTTCGCTCACCGCGTCGAGGTGTGACGTCGCCTCGTCCAGGATCAGGACAGGCGCGTCCTTGAGAAACGCTCGGGCGATCGCCACACGCTGGCGCTGACCGCCGGAAAGCTGGGCGCCCCGCTCACCGACGATCGTGTCGAGTCCGTCCGGCAGCGACGACACCAGCTCGCTCAGCGCCGCCCGCTCGATGGCGACGCCGAGCGCCGCGTCGTCGGCGTCGGGGCGCGCCAGCAGCACGTTGGCGCGGAGCGTGTCGTTGAACAGGTAGGTGTCCTGGGCGACCAGCGCGATGCGGCGGCGGAGCTCGTCCAGCTTGTACTCGCGCAGGTCATGCCCGAAGAGGCGAATCACGCCGAATTGGGGATCCCAGAAGCGCAAGAGAAGACTCGCGACGGTCGTCTTTCCGGCGCCCGAGGGCCCCACCACCGCGACGGTGCTGCCGTCCTCGATCCGCAGCGAGATACCGTCGAGCGCCGGCCGGGTCCGACCGGGATAGGTGAAGCGAACGCCGGCCATCTCGATCGCCAGACCCCGGCGGATCGGCGAGGCCGGAACTCCCGGCCCGTCCGTCACCGGCACCGGCTCGGACTCGACCGCGCTGAGTCGCCGCGCGGCGCCCAGCGTGTCGGCGAGCTGCCGGCCGACCTGCGCCACCTCCCACAGGGGAATGAACGCGGAGAGCGCCAGCAGCGTGAGCAGCGGCAGGCTCGCCGCGTCGAGCCGGCCCTGCTGTGCAAGCCAGGCGCCCACAGCGATCACCGCGAGCCCGCCAAATCCGGTGGCCGTCTCCTGGAACGCGGTCTGGCGGGCCAGATCTCTCAGGAACGGCAGCCGCAGCTCGTAGAAGCGCCGCGCCTTCGAGCCGAGCGCCTCGCCCCACGCCTTCACGCGACGATAGGCGACGATCTCGGCCAGGCCCTGGACGGTGTCGACCACGTGCGCGTTCAAATCGCCCGAAGCCTCGCGGGCGCGCGAGCTCAGCCGATCGATCCGTCCTCGCCCAAGAATCGGCACGAGCGCGGTGTAGAGAAGGAACGGTACGAGCACCAGGACCAGCGGGCCCCCGAACGAGCCGAGCACGACCAGGACCGCCGCCGGCACGAGCAGGGCGACCAGGGCCGGCGTGATCGTGTGGGCGAAGAAGTACTCGATCAGCTCGACGTCGTGGGTAGCGGCGCCCACCAGATCGCCCGAACGCCGGCGCGTGAGATATGCCGGCGCCAGGGCGTCGAGCTTCCTGAACACGGCGAGCCGCATGTCGGTGAGCAGCCGGTAGGCCACGTCATGGGCCAGCCACGACTCGAGCCAGTGCAGCGCGCCCGCGAGCGGCGCGACGACCAGCAGGCTCGCCAGCAGCGCGCCGGCGGGCTCGCCGCGCTTGACAGCCCGTACTGCGAGGGCGCTGAGCACGCCGACGCCGATCAGGGCGGTGACCCGCGCCACGCCGAGGACGAACGTCAGCGCGAGCTGGCCGCGGTAGCCCCGCGTCTTGTCGACCAGCGTGCGCAGCACGGGGCCCCAGCCGACCGAGCCGCCGACGATGGCTTGCGCCTCGTCCGCCAGAGACTCGTCGCGGGCATCGGCCGCGGCGCCGTCGCCGTTGGTGCCGGACAGCGCGGGCCTGGCGCCGACCGCAACCGCCCCCGCACCGTCCAGCGCCTGCGCCGCCATGAGCCGCGTGTAGGCGCCGCCGCGCCCGATGAGCTCGCCGTGCGTGCCCTGCTCGACGAGGCGCCCGTCGTCGAGCACCAGGATCCGATCGGCCCCGATCACGCTCGACAGGCGGTGCGCGAAGATCAGCGTCGTGCGGCCCCTCATGAGCCGGTCGAGCGCCGCCTGGATCAAGGCCTCGCTCTCTGCGTCGACCGACGAGAGCGCCTCGTCCAGCACCAGGATGGGCGCGTCGCGCAAGAGCGCCCGCGCGATCGCGATGCGCTGACGCTGGCCGCCCGAGAGCCGCACGCCGCGCTCACCCACGACGGTGTCGTAGCCCTGCGGCAGCCGCTGGATGAACTCCTCGGCATTGGCCGCCCGGGCAGCGGCCCAGAGCTCCTCGGAGCTCGCGTCGGGCTTACCCATGCGGATGTTGTCGCCGACCGTCCCATGGAAGAGCCATGTGTCCTGGCTGACCAGCGCGACCCGACTCCGCACCTGATCGAGGCTCAGCTCGCGCAGGTCGCGGGAGCCGATCGTGACGAGACCGCGATCCGGATCGTGGAAGCGCAGGAGCAGGCGGGCAACGGTGGATTTCCCCGAGCCGCTCGGCCCCACGATCGCCACGCGCTCGCCGGGTCGAACGCGGAAGCTCAGATCCGTGTGGGCCGGCCGCCGCGCGCCGGGATACGAGAACGTCACGCCCTCGAACGCCACGCCGGCGTCGAGCGGCTCCTGACCGGCCGGGCGGTCGACCACCACCGCCTTCGAGTCGAGCAGTGCGAAGATCCCACGGGCTGCCGACAGCCCGAGCATGCCTTGATGGAGCAAGATCCGTAGCTCGCGCAGCGGACGGAAGACCTCGACCCCGAGCATCAGGATGACCAGCA
>DASRIY010000301.1:0-13823 GCA_035649755.1 Candidatus Methylomirabilota bacterium | reverse complement strand
TTCTCGAGCACGAGCTTCCAGTTGCCCTGGTAGGCGTGCTTGAACACGCCGCCGGCCACCTC
This sequence comes from Candidatus Methylomirabilota bacterium, assembly GCA_035649755.1. Lineage (GTDB taxonomy): Bacteria > Methylomirabilota > Methylomirabilia > Rokubacteriales > CSP1-6 > AR31. The sequence continues at coordinate 13,761 of DASRIY010000301.1, read as the reverse complement.
GACGGCACCTTCGGGCGCACGCTCCACGAAGTCATCGAACGAGGCTCGCAAGGGGCCGAGAAAGTCCGCCAGCGTCGGGCCCTGAGCGGCCAGCGACGCGAAGACGAAGCCCCGATAGATGTCGACGCGCGGCACCGACGCGAGGCCGCCGCCCGTCGACTCGGCCGGCGGCCTTTCGTAGCCCTGAGGCAGCGGCAGGCCGCAGAGGCGCCCGTCCGTACCGTAGGTCCAGCCGTGATACGCGCACACGAACTCACGCGTCGTACCCGCCGCCGCCTCGCACACGCGCGCGCCGCGATGAGCGCAGCGGTTGACCAGGACGCGAACGGAGCCGTCGGTGTGCCGCGTCACGATGACGGGCTCCCGGCCCATGCGCGTCGTGAAGAAGTCGCCCGGGTTGGGGACCTGGCTCTCGTGTCCGACGATCAGCCAGGCACGGCCGAAGATCCGGTCCATCTCGAGCTCGAACAACGCGGGATCGGTGTAGACGGACCGGTGGACGCGGTCGGGCTGGACCAGGCCCTTGATGGATTCGCGTTTCACGCGCGTTACTCGACGACCTGGTCCGCCCGCACCTGCAGCGACTGCGGAATCGTCAAACCAAGAGACTTGGCAGTCTTGAGGTTGATGATGAGCTCGAACTTGGTGGGTTGCTCGACCGGAAGATCGCCCGGCTTCGCGCCCTTGAGGATCTTGTCCACATAAGTGGCGGCGCGCCGAAACAAGTCGGCAAGATCCGGTCCATAGGACATGAGACCTCCTCCATCGACGAACTCCCTCTGTGGGTACACCACCGGCAGCCGGTTCCTCGCCGCTAGGTCCACGAGGCGTCTTCGCTCGGAGAAGAACATGGCGCTCGGCAGCAACGTCAGACCACCCCCGCGCCGCGTGGCCATGGTCGAGAAGGCCTTGTCCAGCTCGGCGGGCCCTCGCGCCTCGACGAACTGGAGCGTCACCCCGAGCGCCCGTTCCGCGCTTTCCGCTCCCTTCAGCATCTCCTTTTCCGTCCGTTCGATGACCGCACCCGGCTGTATCAGGAGAGCGACCCGGCTCAACCGCGGAACGGCCTCCTTGAGCTGCTCCAAACATTTTCCGACCAGCGCCGGGTTGAGGTTGGACGACCCCGTGATGTTACCCCCTGGCCGCGAAAGGCTTGCGACGAGCCCGTCCGTAACCGGATCGGGAGCACTCGAGAAAACAATCGGGAGGGTCCCGGTCGCTTGTTTGGCGGCCAAGGCCGGGAGCGTGCCGCCGCCGGTCACGATCAGATCGACCTTGAGAGCAACCAGCTCGGCTGCAAGAGCTGGAAGTCGCTCGACCTTCCCCTCGGCGTCTCGATATTCGATCACGAGGTTGCGTCCCTCGACGTAGCCGAGATCACGCAGCCCTTGGCGGAAGGCCTCGTGCAGATGGAGATTCGGGGTCTTGTTGAGCGAAAGAAAGCCGATTCGAGAGAGCTTGGCCGCCTGCTGAGCATCCACGGCGCGCGGCGCCGCCAGCCCAATCGTCACCCCGCACAAGAACCTGCGCCGGGTCATCACTGGCTGGACCAAGCCCTCGATGGATTGCCCGCTCACTGGAGTGTATTGTAGGCGACCACAACCTCGAAGGAGAGAGCCCGATGAAGATCACTCACGTGACCACCCGCGCGCTGCGTACGCCAGCCGACAATCCGCTCGTGGTGGGGCTGCCCGCGCCCACGGACACGCGCGAGTTCGTCACCCTCGAGCTGGGGACCGACCAGGGCGCGGTGGGCATCGGCCTGACATTCTTCGGCGGTGCGCTCACGCCGGCCCTCAAGACCGCGGTGGACGAGCTCGCTCGCCTCACGATCGGCGAGGATCCGACCCAGGTGGAGGCCATCACCGGCAAGCTGCGGCGCGCGGCCGGCAGCTCGGGTCCCGGAGGCATCTTCACGCTGGCGCTCTCGGCCGTCGACATCGCGTGCTGGGATCTCAAGGGCAAGGCGATGGGCCAGTCGGTGTGCGCGCTGCTCGGCGGTCTGCGCGACCGCGCGGCCACGTACGCGAGCGGCGCGCTCATGCGGCCGCATCCGATCGATTATCTGGCCAAGGCCGGGCCGCGGCTGCGCGACATGGGCTTCCGCCAGATGAAGATGCAGTGCGGGAGCGAGCCGACGGTGGGCGCATCGGTCGAGCGGGTCAAGGTCATGCGCGAGTCGATCGGCCCGGACATCGATCTGATGTGCGACATCAATCAGCTCTGGAGCGTCAACCAGGCCATCGAGATCGGCCGCCGCATCGAGCCCTATCACCTCTTCTGGCTGGAAGACCCGACCACGCACGACGATTACCCCGGCATGGCCCGCATCGCCGACTCGCTGACGACGCCGATCGCCGCCGGCGAGTATCACTACGGCATCGTCCCCTTCCGCCACCTGCTGGAGCATCGCTCGATCGACATCGTCATGATCGATCTCCTGCGCGTGGGCGGCATCACCCAGTGGATGAAGGTGGCGGGCATGGCTGAGGCGTTCAACCTGCCCGTCGTCAGCCACCTGGTTCCGGAAATCCACGTGCATCTCGTCGCGGCGATTCCCAACGGGCTCACCGTCGAGTACATGCCGTGGACGCTTCGGCTCTACGAGGAGACGCCGCCCATCGAGGCCGGCCAGCTCGTGGTGCCGAAGAAGCCGGGGCTCGGACTCGCGTTCGACCAGGCAGCGATGAAGCGATACCAGGTCGGCTGAGCTCCGTTCGGCGCAGAAACTTTGATAGGGTAGGTCGCATGCTCCGCTCGAAGACCGTCTACGAGGCGCCGCGGGTCGAGGCCCAACCCGGCGAGACCGTCGTCACCAGCACCTGCGGCCACAACTGCGGCGGCCGCTGCGCCGTCAACGCGCACGTCCGCGACGGACAGATCGTCAAGATCAGCACCGATCCGCGCCGCTGGACCCCCGAGATGCCGCCCTTGCACGCGTGCGTGCGCGGCTTCGGTCAGCTCGAGCGTGTCAATCACCCGGACCGTCTGCGCCATCCGCTGCGCCGGAGCGGGCCGCGCGGCTCCGGACAGTTCGAGCGCGTGTCGTGGGACGCGGCGCTCGACGAGGTCGCGCGCGAGATGCGGCGCGTGCGCGACACGTACGGGCCCGCGGCCATCCTCGACTGCTCGCGCACCGGCAGCCTGTCGATGCTCCACGGCCGCGGCGCTAGCCAGCGGTTTCTCCACATGTTCGGGGGCTGCACCGAGCTCTGGAGCAATCTCTCGGCGGAGGCCGAGGTCTTCGCCGTCAAGCAGACCTACGGCGCCAAGGCCGAGTACAAGAGCGCCGGGCGTGAGCCGATCGACTACGCCAATTCGCGGCTCATCGTCATGTGGGGCTGGAGCCCCGGCGACGGTACCTTCGGCACGGGAACGCTGCAGTACCTCAAGCGCGCCAGGCAGCACGGCGTGCGCATCGTCTGCGTCGATCCGCGCGTCACGCGCTCGAGCCGCCAGCTGGCGGACGAGCACATCTTCATCCGTCCCTCGACCGACACGGCGGCGCTCATCGCCATGGCCTACGTCATCGCGAGCCGCGGACTGCAAGACCAGGCTTACCTCGATCGTCACGTGCTGGGCTTCGACGAGGCGCACCTGCCCCCGGCAGCTCCGAAGGGCGCGTCGTATCGCGCGTACCTCATGGGCGAGGCGGACGGCGTCAGGAAGACACCAGAGTGGGCCGAGGCCATCACTGGCATGCCGGCCGCGGCGATCGAGCGGCTCGCGGTCGAGTTCGCGACCTCGAAGCCGGCGGCGATCCACTGCGGCTACGCGCCCGGCCGCACCATCCACGGCGAGCAGTTCCACCGGGCGGCCTACGCCCTCGCGGCCATGACCGGCAACGTCGGGATCTCCGGCGGCAACTCCGGCACCAGCAACGGCGCGACCGGGCGCTGCGGGATCCGCATGCTGCCGGCCGGGACGAATCCCACCGGCGCGCGGGTCGCCTCGTCGATGATGGCCGATCTCCTCGACCGCGGCCGCGCCGGCGGCTACCCGGCCGATATCAAGATGGTCTACTCGGTGGCCGGCGATCTCTTCAATCAGGTGCCGAACGTCGGGCGCATCGTCGCGGCCGCCCAGCGTCTCGAGTTCATGGTGGTCCACGACAACTTTCTCACCCCGACCGCGCGCTACGCCGACATCGTGCTCCCGGCGACGACGTTCTGGGAGCGCAACGACGTCCACACGCCGTGGGCCGGCGCGGGCCATTACGCGATCTTCATGAAGCAAGCGATCGCGCCGGTCGGCGAGTGCCGGAACGACTTCGACATCTGCGCCGAGCTGGCGCGCCGACTCGGGATCGAGGGCTACAGCGACAAGACCGAGGAGGAATGGCTGCGCGAATTGACCCGCGACGCGATCGACGACTTCGACGCGTTTCGCGACAAGGGGCTCGCGCGCCTGCCGGCGCCCGACGACATGGTCGCGTTCGCGCGCGAGATCCGCGACCCCGAGCGCCACCCGTTCAGCACGCCGTCGGGCAAGATCGAGATCTACTCGATGACCCTCGCCGCGACGCCCGATCCGTACGGTCTCGGCGCGATCCCGCCGATTCCCACCTGGATCGACGACCCGGTCGATGGGCGCTATCCCCTGCGCATGGTCACGCCCAAGTCGCGAGCTCGCACGCACTCGATCCACGGCAACCAGCCGGTCCTCGCCCGCGCCGACGTCGACGACGTCTGGATCAACGTGGCGGATGCCGCGGCCCGCGGGATCGGCAACGGTCAGATGGTTCGGATCTTCAACGGCCGGGGCGTGACGCGGCTGCCCGCCCGGGTGACGGATCGCATCGCGCCCGGGGTCGTCTCCATCAAGGAGGGCGCCTGGTTCACGCCCGACGCTTCAGGAGCGGACACCCGGGGCTGCGCGAACGTGCTGACGCCCGACCGCGCGTCGCCGGCCGGCGCGGCCCCGTTCAACTCGTGCTTCGTGGACGTCGCGCCGGCGACCCCCTGAGCTCGTGTTGCCCGTCGCCATCCAGGACCGGGCGATATCGTCCTCAGCGCGAGGCAGCTGGCGAGGTCCGCTAGGCCGGCATCGGGGGCCGGCACCCATTCCCACCGCCGGCCCATCGTTGGTAGTATGACGCGAATGGCGCTCATACGAGAGGCGGAGTGATGACGTGGGCCGTTTGGGGACTGGCGGGGATCATCGCGACGCTGGTGATGGACGTCGCGAGTGGAATTGTTCGGACCACGGGCGTGACCCATGGAGCGCCGCCGCAACTCATCGGGCGTTTCTTTGCGAGTGTGTTTCGCGGGCACATCACCGCCCTCGACCCGTCCATCCCGCCTGACGCTCCCATCTCGTTGGGGTTTTTCCTGCCCATCCACTACGCCATCGGGACTGCGCTCGGCCTGCTGTTCGGGTTCGGCGTCGGGCGGCTCATGAATTCACCACCGCCGTGGTGGCTGGCTGTCCTGTACGGAATTGGGACGACGGTGCTGCCGGCCCTCTGGATGTTCCCGGCCATGGGCTTCGGGCTGTTGGGACTCCGCGGGCCTCCCGAGCTTCGGCTGCTCCGCACGGCCATCGTGAACCATGCGCTCTTCGGCCTGGGTCTGGCTCTCGCGGCAAGCCTCATCGTTCCGCGGTTCCGTTGATTCCGCAAACGCTTCGCTTCGACATCTCACCCCAGCCGGGAGAGAGCGCACGCGCCTGCGGCGCGCTGGTCAGGGTCGTCCGCCACAGCCCTCTGGCGCCGCCCGCCATGAGCGCCGCACGACTGGCTGATCCCGACCGGTCGCGCTAGAGTAGGCGCGTGCCGACCGCCCTCGAGTCCATCGACTGGGAGTCCTGCCTGCTCGAGCACCACTCGGATCGCGCGCTCGAGTCGTACGCCCGCAAGAAGATGGGGCTGCCAAGCCCGACCATCGGCTACTTCGCGCCGGTGCCGTGGCTGGCGCGCGCCCAGGTCGATCTCCAGCCGACCTACGGCCTCCTGATGCGCCTCGATCCGGACGTGGTCGACCTGGTCGCCCTCGTCGTGAGCCAGGAGAACGCGTGCCGGTTCTGCTTCGCGGCGGTGCGCGCGCTCCTCTGGGCCCAGGGCATGAGCCGCGCGCGCATCCGAGAGCTCGAGCACGACCTGACGCGGGCGGACCTGCCCACGCGCACCGTCGCCGCCATGGCCTTCGGGCGGAGCCAGTCGCGATCCGGACCGTCGGAGGCGCGGGCGGCCAACGACGCGCTGAGCCGTGCGGGATTCGGCGCCGACGAGCGGCGGGAGCTCGTGTTCGCCGTCGCCTCCATGGATTTCCTCAACCGGGTGCACACGATCCCGGCGATTCCCGTGCGGCCGGTTGAGCGGATACCGGACCAGCTCCACATACGGTTGATGCGGCCGCTCATCGCTCGCATCATGCGCAGTCACCGCCGGGTCGGGAGGGCCGCGCCGATGGATCGCGCGCCGTCGCACCCGTACACGCGGCTGCTCGGCGCGTACGACGGCTCGCCGATCGCGCCCGCGCTCGGGCGCACGCTCGACGACATGTGGGCGTCCCCTCACCTGACCCGGCGGTGCAAGCTCCTGATGCTGGCGGTGATCGGCCGCGGGCTCTCCTGCGAGGCGTGCGCGACAGAGGTGGGCGCGGCGCTCCGGGCCGAAGGCCTCGACGGGGACGCGCTTGGCCGGATCCTGACCCGCCTGGACGGGCCCGAGCTCGATCCCGTCGAGCGGATCGTCGTGTCGTTCGCGCGCGAGACGATCTGGTACGAGCCCGCCACCCTCCAGCGCCGCGCGCGCGGGCTCCGCGAGCGCCTCTCGCCCCAACAGCTCCTCGAGGCGATCGGCGTCGCCGCGCTGGGCAACGGGCTCTGCCGGATGGGCGGGATGGTGCTCGACGCGGCATGACTGCCACCGCCGCCCTCGTCGCCGCGCTCGCGCTGCTGGCCGTCCTCGCCGCCGTCAACTACCGCCAGCGGAAGCAGAACCAGAGCCTCCGCGGCCAGCTCGAGGCGGCCGCTGCCGAGCTCCAGCACCTCCAGACCGCGTGCTCGCGGCTGGCGCCGGCCGGCGTCGTGCAGCGGCTGGTCTCCGACCGGAGCGTGACGGGAGAGGCGGCCGTCGCCGAGCGCAAGGTGGTGACCGCGCTCTTCGCCGACCTCGCCGGCTACACCGCGATGAGCGAGCGGCTGGAGCCCGCGGCCCTCGCGCAGGTGCTCAACGGCTACTTCCAGCGCATGAGCGACGCCATCCACGACAACCGCGGCCACGTCTCCACCTTCCTCGGCGACGGCATCCTCGCGTACTTCGGCGCGCTCCAGCCGAACCCGTGGCAGTGCGACGACGCGGTCAACGCCGCCCTCGCCATGCAAAAGTCGATGCGCGAGTACAACGTGGAGCTGGCGCGGGAGGGGCTGCCCGCCCTCGCGGTGGGGATCGGCATCCACCGCGGCCCCGGCCTCGCCGGGCTCGTTGGCTCGCGCCAGCGCATGGAGTACGCCTTCGTCGGGCGCACGGTGAACCTGGCCGCGCGCGTCCAGACCCTCACCCGCGTCCACCGGCAGGACATCCTCGTGACGGAGGCGCTACGCGCGGAGATCGACACCCGCTTCGAGCTCGCCCCGATGCCGCCGGAGATCGTCAAGGGCATCGACGAGCCGGTCGTCACCTACGCGGTGCGCGCGCGCGCGGAGACGCCCGCCGCCGCTCGCTGAGCCGCCCCGCTACTGGTTTGGGGGGGTTGCGAAAAAGTGGAAATTCGCGCCGCCGGATACCCGCCAGGAGCCGCCGCATACCGGTCACGTCGAGCCCGCCGCCGGATCCGGCGGTACCTCCTGATCTACCTGGGGCTCACGCCCTTCGTCGTCATCGCGATCTTCCCCGTCTACTGGATGGCGATCACCGCGTTCAAGGAAGACGCGGATCTCTACCGGATGGACCTGGTGCCGTTCTGGTTCCACATGGCGCCGACCCTCCAGCACTTTCGCTACCTGGCTCGCCACACGTACTTCGCGGGCTGGTTCCTCAACACCATGTCGCTCTCCGTCTGCCTCGTGCTCGTCACGCTGGTGACCGCGGTGCCCGCCGCCTACGCGCTGGCGCGTCTGAGACTGCCCGGGTCCGGCAACCTCGGTGTCGCGATGTTCATGACCTATCTCGTGCCGCCGATCATCATCTTCCTGCCGCTCGCGCGGGTCGTCGGGACGCTCGGACTCTTCGATTCGTGGTGGGCGCTGGTGGTCGTCTACCCGACCTTCACGATCCCGTTCTGCACGTGGCTCCTGATGGGCTTCTTCCGGAGCCTGCCCCGCGAGATCGAGGAAGCCGCATGGCTCGACGGCTGCGGGCTCGTCGGCGGAATCCTGCGCGTTGTATTGCCGCTGGCGCGGCCAGGCATCGCCATCGCGGCCATCTTCGCCTTCACGCTGGCCATGCAGGAATCGCTCTACGCGGTCGTGTACGTGGCCCCGCGCGATCAGACGACGCTGGCGGTGGGCGTGGCGACCTCGCTGATTCGCGGCGACATTTTCTACTGGGGCTCGCTGATGGCGGCGGCGCTCGTGGTCGGTCTGCCGGTGGCCATCCTGTACACGATGTTTCTCGATCACTTCATCCGCGGACTCACCGCCAGCGGCGCGAGCTAGGACGACTGCGGCGCCGATCAGGCCCCGCCGATCAGAAATACGCGTCGGCGGGATGCACGACCTTCAGGAGCGCTCCGAAGAACGGGCTGGCGAAGTACGGGAAGATCTGCCACGCCACCAGGAAGCCGAGCAGCGAGAAGGCCGGGTTCGAGAGGAATCCGCGAACGGCCAGCGCGGCGCGCTCCGGCAGGAGCCCGCCGATCGCGGAGGCGCCGTCGAGCGGCGGAAGCGGCAGCATGTTGAAGACGAAGAGCAGCGCGTTCAGCATCAAGAGGACGGTCAAGACATCGCCGAGCCCGTTGAGCCATGCGGCGCCGTTGGCGGCCTCCACGAGGTGGTGGAAGCTCACGCGGTCGGGCGACACGAAGAAGCCGCTCAGCAAGCCGATCTTGATCGCCGCGAATGCCGCGAGCCCGATGAGCAGATTGCCGGCCGGGCCTGCCGCGGCCATCGCGGCGGCGCGGCGCGGATGGCGCGCGGCCCAGTAGGGATCGTACGGCGTGCTCGCCCAGCCGAGCGCCCAGCCGTTGGTGAACGCCGTCAGGAGTGGGACCACCAGCATCCCGATCGGCTCGCGGCGGATGTGCGGCAAGGGCGACAGCGACACCTGGCCGCCGAGATACGCCGTGGGATCGCCGCCGCGCAGCGCGGCCAGGGCGTGGGCGGCCTCGTGCACGGTCGTCGAGAACAGGAACGCCGCGAACCATAGAAGGCCGCGGACGAGCGTTTCGCTCTCCATGCTCATTTCAGTATGGCATCGGCGCGGCGGCGCCCCGCATTTCGTCGGCGGCAAAAGTTGCGTCGCAGCCCTCGGGGGCGCTAGAGTCGGCGCGGCCCGAAAAAGGGAGGAACTCCATGCACTTGCACCGCCGACTACCCTCGATGGCCTGCGTCGCGCTCCTGGCTACCTCGGTCGCGCTTGCGACCCTCGTGATCAATGCCTCGGCGCAGCCCGCGAAGTTCCACGAGGCTCCCGTGCTCGCCGAGCAGGTGAAGGCCGGAAAGCTCCCGCCGGTGGACAAGCGCCTGCCATCCGATCCTCTGGTGGTGCCGGTCGTCGAGCGGACGGGGCAGTACGGCGGCATCTGGCGGCGCGCGTTCCTGGGCCCGGCCGACGCGAACAACTACGTGCGCGTCGTCTACGACGCGCTCTTCCGGTTCTCACCCGACGGCGCGAAGATCGAGCCGAAGATCGCCGCCGGGTGGGAATCCTCGAAGGACTTCCGAACCTGGACGATCAAGCTGCGCCAGGGCGCCCGGTGGTCGGACGGCGCGCCGTTCACCGCCGACGACATCGTGTTCTGGTACCAGGATGTCCTCTCGAACAAGGACCTGACGCCGGCGATCCCGTCCTGGATGAGGAACGCCGACGGCACCACCGCCACCGTCGATAAGGTGAGTCCGACGGCCGTGCGCTGGACCTACAAGCAGCCCAACACGCTGCTGCTCACCGCGCTCGCGAACCAGGATGGGGGCGACCGGACCTACGCGGTCTTCCTGCCCGCCCACTATCTGAAGAAGTTCCACCCGACGTACACGCCGAAGGCGGACATCGACAAGCTGGTCGCCGCGGCGGGCTTCAAGGCGTGGACCGAGCTCTTCGCCGCGCGCAACGCGCCGCCGGAGAACCCGGAGCGGCCGACGATGGCGGCGTGGGTGCCGGCCACGCGCGTCAGCGACCAGGTCTTCACGCTCAAGCGCAATCCCTACTTCGTCGCCGTGGACCCGAGCGGCAACCAGCTCCCGTACCTCGACGAGGTTCGCTTCACGTTCTTCGCCGACATCCAGGCCCTCAACCTGGCGGCTATCGCCGGCGAGTTTGACATGCAGGAGCGCCACATCCAGATGACGAACTATCCCGTCTTCAAGGAGAACGAGAAGACTGCGAAGTACCGCGTCATCACCTGGCCGACCTTCGGCGGCTCCGACGCGGTCATCCAGTTCAACCAGACCTACAAGGCCGACGCCGACCTCGGCAAGCTCATGGCCACCAGGGAGTTTCGCATCGCGCTCTCCGAGGCGATCAATCGCGACCAGATCAAGGAGTCGGTCTTCCTCGGGCTCGGCGAGGCGCGGCAGGGCGTGCCGTCGCCGGGGCATCCGTACTTCCCGGGCGATCAGTACGCGAAGAAGCACACGCAGTACAACCCCGACGCCGCCAACAAGGCCCTGGATCAGCTGGGGCTCACGAAGCGCGACGGGGACGGCACGCGCCTCTTGCCGTCCGGCAAGCGGGTCGTCCTGGAGCTCTCGGTCGTCCCGGCCTTCGCGGCGTGGCCCGACGTCGCCCAGCTCGTCGCCAAGGACTGGGAGAAGGTCGGTGTCAAGACCGTCGTGCAGCTCCGCGAGCGCGCGCTCCACTTCAAGATGCGGGACAACAACGAGCTGATGACCGAGATCTGGAACGAGGACACCACGGGCTTCCCCTTCACCGGAAACGCGAAGTTCGATCCGCGCAACTCGCCGATCCTCACGCTCGGCCCGCTCTACGGGCGCTGGGTCCAGACCAAGGGCGCGGAAGGCATGGAGCCGCCCGCGGCGATCAAGCGCGTGATGGAGATCGTGGATCAGGCCAAGACGGTCGGGCCCGAGCAGCAGGCGAAGCTTGCTCAGGAGCTGTTCCGGATCTGGACCGACAATCTCTGGGAGGTCGGCACGATCGGCCTGACCCCCATGGTGCAGGGCGTGGTCGTCGCCAACGCGCGTTTCCGCAACGTGCCGACGACCCTCGGCAACGACTGGCCGCTCAGAAGCCCGGGCAACGCCCGCGCCGAGCAGTTCTTCTTCGCGCGCTAGGGAACCCGGTGAAGCGGCCGGGGCGCCTCGGCGCCCCGGCCGGCAGTCGAACGCTAGAGCGAGCGGAGGAAGTTCAGCAGGTCCTTCTGGTCATCCCAGTCGAGTCGGTTGTACCGGTCGATGACCTCGTTGGCCTCCGACGGGCCGAACTTGCTGTTACCGCTGCTGCGATGGGCCTGGATAGCCTCGACGAGGTCGTCGGTGCGGCCATCGTGGAGGAAGAAGAGCCGCTGCCCGAGACCCCAGAGCGGCGCCGTCCGGAACTCGTCGCCGCGCGCGAGGCCCTGCAGGATGTCATCCGCGAGGCCCGGGCCCATGGCGTGCAGCGCGAGGTCCGAGTAAAGGTTCGCGTCCTTGTTGCGGAGCGCCTCGACCGTGGCTTTCGGATTGGTCTTCAGAGTCGGCGTATGGCAGAGCGCACAGCCGAGGTTCGTGAACTGCTGACGCCCGCGAGCGATCGAGGACGACCCGCCGGGGCTGTTGGTCGACGGCTTGGCCGGCGCCAGGAAGCGCTGGAAGTTGGCGAAGTTGTCGACGGCATTGAGCGTGGAAGTGTTCTCGGTCACGTCGTTGGGAACGGTTGCGATCTGGCAGTTCGGAGTCTCGTCACGCTCCTGCTGGAACGACTCGTTGGTGATTCCCATCTCGACGTTGTAGGCCTCGGACGAGAAGATATGCAGCGACTTGTTCTGCGCCTTCCAGCCGAACCGCGTGATCGTCCCGTCGTTGCCGTTCCGGTTCGGGCGCCCGCTGATGCCGAGACTCGCCTTCGTCGACGAGTTGGCGGCCAGGTTGGCGACGATCGTGCTGTCCTTGATCTGCTCGATCAGCCCTGCGCCGAAGACGGGCGAGGGGATCCGGAAGATGATGTTGCGGTTGTTGATCTGCTTCTCGAAGTTCTCCTGCTCGATGTCGCAGTTCGGCGCGTCCTTGTGCCCGGAGATCACGAAGAGGTTATGGACGCCACCGTCGCGCGAGCCGTCGGGATTGTACTGGAACCGCGCTTCCCGGATCGGTCCGTTCAGGGTGATGAACGACGGAATGTCGTTGCGTCTGCCGAACCCCAGCTCGCCGACCACTCGGAACAAGGGGTTCACGGCCGGGCTCGTGCCGCCGACCGCCGGCGCGATATGGCAGCCCGCGCAGCCCACGAAGTTGAAGCGCGGGCCCAGGCCGTCCGTGACGCCTTCCTCCTCCGAGAAGTCCACGAGCCCTTGTTCGAACATCTCGATCTGCTCTTTGGTCAGGCCGTCGAGGTGTCCGCCGGCAGAGCCGTCGACAGCCCTCGGACCGGGATCCCTGGCGCCGCGAGAGTCTGCGCGAGGCATTCCCGAGAGGCCGAAGAACGTGATGACCACCGTGATGAACAGGAGGTGCCAGCTCTTCTTTTTCAAGGTCGACTCCATTCTCTGTCCGTCGGGTTGTGCGCTCGCGAGCGCCTGTCTCCCCGGACTGACGTGCTGCCGCGATCGGCTTGGGGGCCATGAATCAGGCAAGCCGGGTGCCAGGGGCGCCGCGCGCGCCAACCGCGGGAAAAGCTGGATGAGAGAGCCAGCCGCCAACCCGGGCGCTTTCTCATCATTTGGAATCGGTCGTCGAACGGCTCTCATGGATGAGAAATGAATGAGAAGCCGGGGGTCGTCATGGCCTCGTGCGAGGATAGGCGGGCGCCGCGAACCGCGGCGCGTGGCATCGGAATTCGCCTGAGAGGGAGCGGGGTTTGACTCGATTCGTTCTGAAACGTCTTCTCCTGCTCCCCGTCCTTCTCTTCGTTTTCTCAGTGGCGGTTTTCGCGATCGTTCAGGCGCCTCCGGGCGACTTCCTCACCACGTACGTGGCCACCCTGGCGTCATCGGGAAGCTCGATCAGCGCCGAGCAGATCGCGGCGCTGCGGCAGGAGTTCGGGCTCGACCGGCCGGTGTGGATCCAGTACCTCAAATGGATGCAGAACCTCCTGAGCGGCAATCTCGGGCTCTCGCTCGAATACCAGCGTCCGAACGCCGAGCTGATCGGCGAGCGCCTGGTGCTGACCGTGGTGCTCGCCCTGTTCGCGTTCGCCATCACGTGGATCGTCGCGATCCCTGCCGGCATCTACTCGGCCATGCATCCGCGCTCGGTCTTCGACTACGTGCTCACGCTCCTCAACTACGTGGGCGTCGCCACGCCGAACTTCATGCTGGCGCTCGTGCTCATGTGGGTCGCCTTCGCGTACTTCGGCCTCTCGGTGACCGGCCTCTTCTCGCCGGACTTCGTGGACGCCCCGTGGAGCGCGGCGCGCGTCGTCGATCTCCTGAAGCACGTCTGGCTGCCGGCGGTGGTGCTGGGCGTCGCCGGCACCGCCCGGCTCACGCGGGTCATGCGGGCGAA
>DASRIY010000300.1:0-4772 GCA_035649755.1 Candidatus Methylomirabilota bacterium | reverse complement strand
TCGCGATTGCCGAGCGAGTCGGGCGCCTCGCCGGGCTCGATCGTGACCGCGCCGGCGGCCGGATGGAATACCGCGAGCTCGGCGACGCGCGGGTCCGGCGGCAGCGACTCGCCCGCCCAGTCGAGCGCGAGTGGCGCGTCGGCGGGAACGGGGTTCAGCCACTCGGCGATGGCGGCCTTGCCGTCAAGGCGCCGCGAGGGCTCCGGGGCGGCCTGCGCCGGGGGCGGCGGCAATTCCTTGACGAGTCGCGTGAACTCCATCTCCATCCAGAGCAGGCGAAGCTTCGCCCAGTCGGGCTCGACGCGGCGGAACGTGTCGAGATCGACGGCGATGGGCACCTGGCGGTTGAGCAGCGCCAGCTCGCGCGAAAGGAGCGCGTCCTTCCGGCCGGCGGCGAGCGTCTCCCGGAGCTTGCCGGGCACCAGCGTCAGGTTCTCGTAGAGGCGCTCCACGGAGCCGAACTGGCCGATGAGCTTCACCGCCGTTTTCTCGCCGACGCCGCGCACGCCCTTGATGTTGTCGATGGTGTCGCCCATGAGCGCGAGCACGTCGGCGATCTGGCCGGGCTCCACGCCCCAGCGCTCGCGCACCTTCGCCTCGTCGTACATCACCGGCTCGCCGGTCCGCCCGGAGACGCTGAGCACGCGGACGCGCGGGCCGACGAGCTGGAGCAGATCCTTGTCGCCGCTGACCACCACGACCTCGAGCTCGGGGGTGGCGAGGGCCTTCTCGACGACCGTGGCCAGCACGTCGTCGGCCTCGAATCCTTGCACCTCGAGCACCGGCGTGTGGAGAGCGTCGAAGAGACGCCGCACGTACGGAAGCTGGCGCACCAGATCGTCCGGCATCGCCGTGCGCGTCGCCTTGTAGTCGGACGAGAGCGCGTCGCGGAACGTCGGGCCGGGCGGATCCCACGCGATGGCCAGGTAGTCCGGCTGCTCCTCGCGGATCAGCTTCCACAGCATGGTGCTCAGGATCAGCACCGCGTGGCTCGGCACCCCCTTGGACGTCGACAGGTATCCGACCGCGTGGTAGGCGCGGAAGAGGTGGGAGTGGCCGTCCATGACGAAGAGGCGTTTCATTGGAGCGGGTGCCTCCAGACCGGCTTGGACCGAGGGTGGCCTGATAGAGATGCGGCGCGGCTCCGACACGCCAGGTCAACACTAGGCGCGACCCGGCTCCGGTCCGCATTCAACCGTTCGACCCGCGCCTGATCCGCAGTCAACCCTTCGACGCGGGTTTGATTTACGGTCAGCCCGTCGAGCCGGCGCTGGTTCTCAGTCAACCCTTCAATCCTCCTTCGTACGTCGCTCTCACCGCTGTCGTCTGTTCTCTGTAGGCCTCGAGGAAGGCCTGGCGCGAGTCGTAGCCGAGGGCGCTCGCCACGCGGGCCGGCATCGGGCCGGCCAGCTCGAGCGTATCCGACGGCCGCGCCCCGAGGAGCCGGAGCGCCGCGGACACGCGCCTGAGGAGACGATAACGCTCCGCGAGAGCGGACGCCACGCCCGGATCGACCGCCGCCACGCGCGCGAGGCCGGCAAGCGCCGCCGCGGTGGAGCTCGGACGCGCCTCGGGGCGATCGTGACCGTGCACGAGCTGGAGCGCCTGGACCAGGAACTCGACGTCGACGAGCCCGCCCCGCCCGTATTTCACGTGGACGCGGCCGCGCGTCTCCTTGCCGAGCTCCCGCTCCATCCGGGCCCGTACCTCCACGATCTCCTTGAGCGCCGCCCGCGGCAGCGCCTCGCCGTAGACGAGCCGGCGGAGCGCCGCGCGCACGCGCCGGCCGAGGGCACGGTTGCCCAGGATCAGCCGCGAGCGCGTCAGCGTCTGCCGCTCCCACAGATCGCCGTGCTCCAGATAGTACTGCTCGAGCGCGGTGACGCTCGCGGCGAAGCCACTCCCCTTGCTCCCCGGCCGGAGCCGCAGGTCGACCGGGAAGGCGACGCCCGCCGCGGTGATGTCGCCGAGCGCGCCGGCCAGGCGCTCGACGGCGAGGCTGTAGAACCAGTGGGCATCGATCCGCTCGGCGCCGTCGGTCGCGCCGTCGTCGCCGAACACGACGAAGAGATCGAGATCGGAGCCGGTCACCAGCTCGCGACCACCCAGCTTGCCGAGGCCCACGATGACGGCCGGGATGAAGCGACTAGACGCATCACGCGGCACTCCGTGGCGCTCGACGAGCGGCTCCAGGGCGAGAATCCAGCCGGCGGCCAGCGTCGCCTCGGCCAGCGCGGTCATCTCGCGGGAGTAGCCGTCGATCGTGGTGATGCCGAGGACGTAGCGCCAGACCACGGCCAGCTCCTCCGCCTGCTTCACGCGCCGTAGCCGATCGCGCCGCTCGCCCGGCGTCGTCCCGGGAACGAAGACCGCTGCCATGGCCTGGCGTAGTGCCGCCTTCGACTTGCGCGCCAGGACGCGCTCGGGACTCGCCAGCGACGCGAGCAGCTCGGGCTGGGCGATCAGGAGCTCGGTGAGATGGTCGCCGCCCGCGCAGACCTTGACCAGTCCGAGGAGGAGATCGGGATCCTTCACGAGCAGCTCGACGAGCCCCGCGCGCGGACCGGTGGCTCCGAGGAGCCGCTCGAACTGGTTCAGCGCCTCGTCGGGGTCGGGGCTCTTCCACAAGGCGTCGAGCAGGAGCGGATAGAGGCGCGCGAGCGTCGTGTCCAGATGCGCCGCGTACGGCACGAGCGGGCGCCCCTCGAGGATGAGCTGCAGGTTCTGGCGCGCGCGCTCGGGATCCTTGAAGCCGGTGGCCTTGAGCGCCGTGAGGCTCGCCAGGCGCACGCGGCGGCGCGGCCCGTGATCGCGCGCCGCGAAGAACTCTCGGAAGGCCCGGTGCACCGAGGCCGTGACCTCCCGGTGCTTCACCTGGAACTCCCGGGCGGCGCGCGCCGGTGTGCCCGGAAAGCCGGCGCGGCGCGCCAGGCGCCCGAGCGACTGTGGATCGTCCGGCAACGTGTGGGTCTGGAGCTCGTCGAGAATCTGCAGCCGATGCTCGATCGTCCGGAGGTGGACGTAGGCCTGCGAGAGCAGCCGGCCGAGGTCGGGCGCCAGATACCCGCGCTCGGTGAGCCGGAAGATCGCCTTCAGTGAGTTCACTTCGCGCAGCCACGCGTCGTCACCCCCGTAGAGGAGCTGCAGCGCCTGCACGATGAACTCGATCTCGCGGATGCCGCCCCGCCCTAGCTTGACGTTCGTGGCCTCGTGTCCCCTGGCGCGAAGCCCGCTGTCGATCTGCCCCTTCATCGCGCGCACCGCCGGCACGATCCGCTCGTCGAGGCCGGGACGGTACACGGTGTCACGCGCCAGGTCCTGGAAGCGGGCCCCCACCCGGAGGTCGCCGGCGGCAACGCGCGCCTTGATGAGCGCCTGGCGCTCCCAGAGCTCGGCGCGCTCCCGGTAGTACTGGCGATAGCCGTCGAGCGACAAAACGACCGGACCCATGCGGCCCTCCGGCCGCAACCGCAGGTCGACGCGGAAGACGTGGCCCTCCTCGGTGATGTCCTCCAGCAGCGCGACCAGCTCGCGACAGACCCGCGCGAAGTAATCGCCGTTGGCGATGCTTCCGCTGCGGCCGCCCGACGTCTCGCCGTCTGCGCCGTAGACGAACATCAGGTCGATGTCGGACGAATAGTTCAGCTCGTCGCCGCCGAGCTTACCCATCCCGATGACGGCCACGCCGGTGTCGGCTCCGTCCGGGCCGCGCGGTGCGCCGAACAGGTCGCTCACGCTCGCCGCCGCCTCGCGCAGCGCCTCGCTGATGCAGGCGTCGGCCAGGTGGGAAAGCTCCTCGGTCGTCCTCGACAGGTCGGCGTCGCCCAGGAGGTCGCGCGCGCCGATCCTTAGTAATTGGCGGTACTTGAAGCGCCGGAGCGCGTTCATGCGCGCGGCGCGCGTCTCGAAGGGGCCGAGGGTCTGGGCCAGGTCGGCGGCCAGGTCCTCGGCGAACCAGAGCCGCATGGTGGCGGGCTCGAGCAGCCATGCGAGACTCGACGGCCGCCGGCGCAGGACGTCGGCGAGCACCTGGCTCGCGCCGCCCAGGCGCGCCAGAAGCGGCACCGCGCCCGGATGCTCGGCCAGCGTGCCGAAGAGCACGGACCGATCGACGCCGGCCGCGTAGCGCTCGAGATTGTTGAGCGCCATGTCCGGGTCCGGCGAGGCCGCGAGCTCGGCGAGTAAACGCGGCAGGACCGGCGCCAGGAGCTCGGCGTCGCGCGGCGTGGGGGTGAGGCTCTCGAGGTTCGCCGCCGCCGCGTCCGGATTCGCGAAGCCGAGCTGACGCAGCGTCCGGCGGCGCCGGGCCGCCGCGCCGCGTCCGCCCGCGGTCAGGAGCCCGGCAACACTCGGGTTCAGACGGCCGCTTCTCCGGTCTCGCCCGTCCGGATCCGGAGCGACTCGTTGACCGGCAGCACGAACACCTTGCCATCGCCGATGGAACCGGTCTTGGCGGCGCCCGTGATGGTGGCGACCACCTTCTGCACCAGGGGGTCGGGCACGACGACCTCGATCTTCACCTTGGGCAGGAAGTCGACCGTGTACTCCGAGCCGCGATAGAGCTCGGTGTGGCCCTTCTGCCGCCCGAAGCCGCGCACCTCGGTGACCGTCATGCCGATCACGCCGATGCTGGTGAGGGCTTCCTTCACGTCGTCGAGCTTGAACGGCTTGATGATGGCCTCGACCTTCTTCATCTCAGACCTCCTCGAGAATCGAGATGGCGATCGCCGACACGTGCGAGCTGATGCGCTTCAGGTTGGTCAGGATGTCCA
>DASRIY010000299.1:0-19667 GCA_035649755.1 Candidatus Methylomirabilota bacterium | reverse complement strand
GGCGTGATCTTCATGGCCTTCGTCCTGTTCCTTCCCCGCGGCATCTGGGGCACACTGACCTCGCCGGCGAGCCAGCGCTAGCCGGTAGTGCGAGCCGCAGGAGGTCGCGGGGCTGGGGCCCCGCCCTCCGAGGCGAGCTTATGAACGAGCTAGTGCGAGCCGCAGGAGGTCGCGGGGCTGGGGCTCCGCCCGCCGAGGCGAGCCTATGAACGAGCTAGTGCGAGCCGCAGGAGGTCGCGGGGCTGGGGCCCCGCCCTCCGACGCGAGCCTATGAACAAACTTCAATGAACAAGCAGATCCTCGAGCGCGCGGAGCGGGTGACCCGCGAGACGATCGCCCCCCGGGCGAGCCAGTACGACGTCGTGGGCGCCAACCCGATCGAGAGCTGGCGGGCCCTCTGGCGCGAGGGCTTGCTGGCCGGCACCGTGCCGACCGCGCACGGCGGGCTCGGGCTCGACATGCCCACGTACATCGCGATGATTCGCGCCGTGGCCCGCGGCTGCGCCAACACCGGCATGACGCTTCACATGCATTCCACGGTCATGCGGTTCATCGACGCCCTCGGCACCGCCGCGCAGAAGCGCCGGTACTTCGACGAGGTCGTGCGCCACGGCAAGCTCTTCGGGAGCTGGGGGAGCGAGCCCGCGGTGAGCCTCTCGCGCACGCTCTTGATGGAGACGGCAATCCGCCGGGACGGCGCCGGCCACGTGATCGACGGGGTCAAGCACTTCTGCACCATGGCCCTCGGCGCGGCGCACTACATGATCTGGTGCGCCCTCGACGGCGGCACCGACATGGCGAAGTCGCTCCAGCTGGCGCTGGTGCCGGCCGAGGCGCCCGGCATCGCCACCGACGGCAAGTGGGACACGCTCGGCATGCGTGCGACCTTCAGTCCTTCGGTCACCTTCACCGGCGTGCGGGTTCCCGACGACGGCATGCTGGGCGATCCCGGCGCGGCGATCCGGGTCGGGGTCATCGAGAGCTTCGCGCTCGGGTACGCGGCGATCTACATCGGCATCGCCGAGTCGGCGCTGGCCTTCGCGATGGACTACGCCAAGAAGCGCGTCGTGAGGCCGGAGAACGTCGCAGTCGCGATGGATCCGACGGTCCAGCGCCACATCGGCGAGCTGGCCGCCCATCTCGACGCGGCTGGGCTCGTGCTCGACGACTCCGCGGCGCGCTGGGATTCAGCCGATCTGGCCGAGCTCGGGCCTCTGGCCAACCGCGCCAAGTACCTGGCGACCGAGGTCGGCCTGGACGTGACGTCGAAGGTCATCCAGGTCGTGGGCGGCCGCGGCTCCTACAAGGAATTCCCGGCCGAGCGCGCGTTCCGCGATCTGCGCACCTGCACGCTGATGCCGCCCACTGTCGACCGCATGCTCGAGGCCATCGGCAAGAACGCCCTGGGACTCGACGCGGCGATGTTCAACGTCTCCGGAACTCCGAAGCCCCGCGCCGACCGCGCCTAGATCTCGAGGAAGCGCTGCTGGATCGTCGGGTCCCGGCGCAGCGCGTCCGGCGTGCCCTCGAACTGGATCCGCCCCTGATCCATGACGTAGAGGCGGTGTGAGAGCGCCATCGCGACCTCGAGCGTCTGCTCCACCAATAAGATTGTGGTGCCCCGGCGGTTGATGGCGGAGAGAATCTCGGTGAGGTTCTGGACGAGCAGGGGCGCCAGGCCCTCGGTGGGCTCGTCGACCAGCATGACCGAGGGGCGGCTCACCAGACCGCGGGCGATCGCCAGCATCTGCTGCTCGCCGCCCGAGAGAAACCGGCCGCGGTGATCGATGCGCTCGCGAAGGCGGGGAAAGTATTCGAACACCTCCTCGAGGACGTCCTGCCCGCCGTTGGTCCGGCTGCCGCCGAGCATCCCGAGTCGAAGATTTTCGAGCACCGTGAGGTTGGGGAGCACCCGCCGTTCCTCGGGAATCCACGCGATCCCGCGCCGCGCGATCTCGTGAGTGCCGAGCGCGGTCACATCGTCGCCGCGCAGGCGTACGCGGCCCTGCCGGGGCCGCGCGATGCCCATGATCGAGCGGAGCGTCGTGGTCTTGCCGGCGCCGTTCCTGCCGATGAGCGTGACCACCTCGCCCTCGCCGACCGTCAGCGACACGCCCTGCAGAATATGCGCCTCGCCGTAGTAGGTGTGGATCTCCTCGACCGCGAGCAGGCTCACCGGCCGGCTCCGAGATAGGTCTGCTGCACGCGCTCGTTGGCGCGGATCTCCTCGGGCGTGCCCTCGGCGAGCACCTGGCCCTGGTGAAGCACCGTGATGCGATCGGAGATGCGCATGACCACTTTCATCTTGTGCTCGACCAGGACCACGGTGCGCCCGGCCGCCAGCTCGCGGATGAGCCCCATCGTGCTGTCGGTCTCCTCCGGGCTCATGCCGGCGGTGGGCTCGTCGAGCAGCAGCAGGCTGGGATTGGACGCGAGCGCGATGCCGACCTCGAGATGGCGCTTCTCGCCGTGCGAGAGATGCGCCGCCGGCATCTCGAGCTTACCGCCGAGTCCGACCGACTTCACGATCGCGGCGGCGCCGTCGCGCACGTCGGTGAGCTGATCGGCGCGCGACCAGAAGTTGAACGACCGCGCGTAGCCCTGCACGGCCACCCGCACGTTCTCGAGCACGCTCAGGTGCGGAAAGATATTGGTGATCTGGTACGACTTGGCGATGCCCAGGCGAGCCGTCGCGTGCTGGGGCATGCCGGTGATCTCGGTGCCGTCGAACCAGATGCGGCCGGAGGTCGGCGCCGTCTCGCCGGAGATCAGGCGGAAGAACGTGGTCTTGCCGGCGCCGTTGGGACCGATGATCGAGCGCAGCTCGCCCCGCCGCACGCTCACGTCGACGCCGGACACCGCGATGAGGCTGCCATACGCCCGCGTGAGGCGCTCGGTGCGCAGCAGAACGGCGTCGGACATGGCGGGAGAGTGCACGGGGGACTGGTACCGTGTCAAGGCACGGCGGTGTGCTATGGTGCACGCCCATGGCCCGCCACGTGGTGCCGACGCACTGGAAGAGCGGCATGATCGAGGTCGGCGCCCGCGTGTTCGCCTACGTGCAGGCGTCGGGAATCGATCCGATCGGCGACACCGGCGTCGCGAACTCCGGGCTGATCGTCGGCGCCGCCGGCGCGGTGGCGGTGGACGCCTTGATGGTGCCGACCATGACCCGGAAGCTGGTCGCCGCCATCAAGAAGACGACGAAGAAGCCGATCGCCCAGCTCGTCAACACGCACCATCATCTCGACCACACCGGCGGCAACCGCTTCTTCGCCGGCGCGACGATCGTATCGAGCGCCAAGTGTCGCGAGGCGCTCGCGCCCGGCTTTCCGCCGGTGCCTCTGTTACAGACGTTCATGCCGCGCTTCGCCGCCGAGTTCCCGAAGCTGAAGGTGGTCCTGCCCACCGTGACGTTCGAGGACCGCATGGTCCTGCACGACGGCGACCGCGAGATCCAGCTCTGGCATCCGGGATTCGCCGCCCACACCGTCGGCGACGCGGTGGTCTTCCTGCCGAAGGAGCGCGTCCTGTTCGCCGGCGACATCGCGTTCCACTACGTCACGCCGCTCGCGTTCCAGGGCCACGTCGGCAACTGGATCAAGGCCGCCGATCGGCTGCTCCACTTCGACGCGGACGTCATCGTCCCCGGCCACGGGCCCGTCGGCGCCAAGGCCGACCTCAAGCGCATGCGCGACTACCTCGCGCTGGTGCGGCGCGAGGCGAAGCACCGGTTCGACGCAGGAATGCCCGCGGAGGCGGCCGCGGCCGACATCAAGCTGGGCGTCTTCGCGTCGTGGAGCGACGCCGAGCGCATCCTGCCGAACGTCATGCGCTGCTACCAGGAATTCCGCAACGAGCTGGACCAGCCGATGGACCTGCCGCGCATGCTGGCGGGGATGGAGCGCCTCCGCGGCGCGCGCGCCGACCACGCCTGTCTCTGAGGCAGGGCTGAAACGAGCGCGGCCGGCCGGCGCCGCGCGCCGGCGTCAGCGGGACGGGAGCACGATCACGGCCGCCGGGTTTGTCTCGGCGATCGTGGCCGAGAGACGCCAGGGCGCGGGCCCGACCTGATCGAGCGCGAAGTAGAGCACGGTCGTGCCCTGGACCCGTGTGTTGCTGCCCATGGGAATCTCCATGCCCACTCCGGTTCCGACGCCGACGGCTCCGCCCCGCCCATAGTTCGCGCCGCCCATGCCGACTCCGACGCCGACGCTCGAGCCGCTGCCGGCCGGCGGCTGCTCGACCGTTTGCGGACGAACCGAGGAGCCGTCGGCTCTCAGAATCTGCGCGTCCAGGAGCCGGTAGCCGCCGGTGTCGATCTCGACCCGCAGCCGATCGGCCATCAGCATGTAGTCGGCGGAGATCCAGCTGTCCGCCAGCGGCGGCTCGGGCCGATAGCGGAACGTCGGGTTCGCGCACGCGCTCAGGGCGAGCGCCAGGATCACGAGTGCCCGCGTGGTGCTCATCGCTTCCCTGCCAACTCCTTGCGGACGAGGGCGGCGCCGCCGGCGAGGGCCGTGAGCTTCTGATTGCACATGTAGCGCGGCGACCAGCCAAAGCCGCAGTCCGGATTCACGGTCAGCTTCTCGGCCGGGCACACCTGAAGGACCCGCCGGATTCGCGCGGCCACGTCTTCCGCGGTGTCCTGGTTGAAGCCCTTCACGTCGATGACGCCGGCGCCGAGCTCGCGCCCCTCGCCGTACTGCTTCCAGAGGTCGACCTCGCTGAGCTCGCGGCCGGCGAACTCGAGCACGAGCTGCTCGGCGCGCGTCTTGAGCAGGCCGGGAAAGTACGGCGCGTAGGAACGGCTGAAGCGCGAGCGGCCGAACCGGTTGCCGAAGCAGATATGAAAGGCGAGCTTCGCCTTCACGCCGGCGGTGGCCAGGTTGAAGAGCCGCGCCATCTCCTCGCCGGAGACGTTGCCGCGGGCCGGCTCGTCGAGCTGGATGAAGTCGGCTCCGGCCGCCACCAGCCCCTTGAGCTCCTCGTTGATGACCTCCGCGAAGCGCTCGGCGACGTCGACCACGCCCTTGTAGAGCTTGCCCGGATGGATGCGCGAGCCGAACGTGAGCGGCCCGGCGCAGGTCGCCTTGGTGTGACGGGTCGTGCGCGCCTTGAGGTACTCGAACTCCTTCACGATCCCGAGCCCGCCCGGCGGCGTCTCGATGCGGCCGACCGCCTCGTAGCGCGTCTGCTGGTCGTAGCCCCACGGGCCGGCCTTGCGACGGATGGGCAAGGGCTCGATGCCCTTGATGATCGCGTAGTAGGAGTCGACGTACCCGTCGAGCCGGCGCACCTCGCCGTCGGTGATGATGTCGATGCCCGCCGTCTCCATGTCGCCGATGGCCGCGTTGGCGGCGTCGTCGAACATCTCCTCCAGGTCCGCCGGCCCGAAGTCGCCGTGCTCGAGCGCCTTCACCGAGGCGAACCACCATCCGGGCTTGCCGTGCGAGCCTACGACGGCGGTGGGGATCAGCGGCAGCGTCGCGTGTCCGGTCATCGAGAGAGCCTCCAGTCGTTCCGGGCCGGGTGGCCCGTCGTGGAGGCTATTGTAGCGGGCTCGGCGACGGGGAAGTAGGCCGAGCCGCCCCGCCGACGATTCTCGTCACGGTCGCGTCCCGCCAGGCGTCCTCGGGTGGGCCGCCGAACACGATCTCGCCGCGCTCGATCACGTAGAGCCGCGTCGTGTACTCGGGCACGTGGTGGATGTTCGACTCGGCGATCAGGATGGCGCGGCCGAGCTTCGTGATCGCCGCGACGCCGGCGCTGACCGCGGGAATGATGGCGGGCGAGAGCCCCTCGAACGGCTCGTCGAGCAGCAGCATCTGCGGGTCGAGCGCCAGCGTGCGCGCGATCGAGAGCATCTTGCGCTCGCCCCCGCTCATCTCCGGCCCCTTGCGGGCCCGATACCCGCGCAGCACCGGGAACACGCTGTAGGCGAGATCGATGCGCTCGGGCGCCGGTCTTCCCTCGGGCCGCGTCCAGGTGGCGATCTCGATGTTCTCGGCGACGGTGAGATCCGCGAAGATCCCCGAATCTTCCGGCGCCCAGCCGAGCCCGAGTCGCGCGATCTCGTGGGTGCGGCGACCGTGAATGGGCTGTCCCTGGAATTCCACGCGGCCGGAGCTCGGCCGGAGCGCGCCCATGATCGTCCGGAGCGTGGTCGTCTTGCCCGATCCATTGCGGCCCACCAGGCAGACGACCTCGCGGGGACCGACCTCGAGCGAGACGCGACGCAGGATGTGGCTCGTGTGGATGAACACGTCGAGGTCGACCAGCTTGAGCATCGGTCGCTCAGCTCCGGGCGGCCCGCCGGCCGATCACGGTGTCGATCACCCGCTGATCGGACAGGATCGCCGCCGGCGCGTCGTCGGCCAGCACCTTGCCCTGGTGGAGGGCGACGATGCGGTCCGAGTACGCGAAGACGATGTCCATGTCGTGCTCGACCTGGATGATGGCGCGAAGTCCGACGCGCCTGGACGCCGCCACCAGGGTCTCCATGACGGCCGTCTTGTCCGCCGTGCTCACGCCCGAAGTCGGCTCGTCGAGCAGGATGATCTCCGGCTTGAGCGCGAAGGCCGAGGCCACGTCGAGGAGCTTCTTGTCGCCCTGCGGCAGATGACGCGCTGGCACGTGACGCCGCTCGGCGAGGCCGAACAGCTCGGCGACCTCGAGTGCCCCCGCCTGCACCTCGCGGTCGGCGGCCAGCGAGGTGAAGAGCCGCGTCCCGCGTCCAAGGCGCGACACGACGGCCGCCTGCAGCGTCTCGAGCACCGTGAGGTCGGGGAAGATCTGGACGAGCTGGAACGAGCGAGCCATGCCCAGGCGCGCCAGGCGCACCGGCCCGATGCCGGCGACCTCGTGCTCCTTGAAGCGCACGCTGCCCGAGCTCGGCCGGGTCACGCCGGTCAGGACGTTGATCAGCGTCGACTTGCCGGCGCCGTTAGGGCCGATGATCGAGACGAACTCGCCCTCGCCGACGGTGAGGCTCACGCCGTCGAGGGCGACGAACTCACCATAGCGCTTCGTGAGGCCGTCGGCTCTCAGCATCATGCGCGCGCGGTCGGCGCCGGCCGGCGCCGGGTCACCAGCCCCACGAGTCCTTCCGGCGCGAAGATGACGATCAACGCGAGGATGGCGCCGAAGACCAGGCGCCAGTACTCGACGACCGACATGACCCAGTTCTGCAAGTAGATGAACACGAACGCGCCGACCACGGGACCGAAGAAGCTGGCGAAGCCGCCCAGCAGCGTCATGAACACGAGGTTCCCGGAATGTGTCCAGTAGGCGAGGGTGGGGTCGACGTTGCCGATGGGCGGCCCGAGCAGCGCGCCGCCGACGGCGGCGTAGACCGCCGAGATGACGAAGGCGAGGAAGCGATAGCGGGTGACGCCGATGCCGAGCGTCTCGGCCTTGCCGGGGTTGTCGCGGATCGTCCGGAGGCACAGGCCGAACGGCGAGCGGACGATGCGCCACATGACGAGCATGGCCAGTCCGAGCACGGCCATCGAGTAGTAGTAGAACGGGCCGGTCAGGTAGTCGATCTTCGGCATTGCCTCGAGGCCGAGCCCGAGGAGCGCCGGGCGCAGAAAGGGCGTGCCTTCATCGCCGCCGGTCAGCCGATAGAACTTCAGCACGAACGTGTAGAAGACCATCCCGAACGCGAGCGTCAGCATCCCGAAGTAGATCTTCACGTAGCGAACGCAGAGCGCCGCCACCGGCACGGCGGCCAGCGCCCCGAGCACCCCTGCGGCGAGCAGGATGACCTCCAGCGAGCGGATCTTCGTGTGGCTGGTGATGAAGGCGCCGGTGTAGGCGCCGATGCCGACGAACAGCGCGTGGCCAAACGACACGAGGCCCGCGTAGCCGAACAACAAATTCAGGCCGAGCAGGACCACCGCGTAGGCCATGAATGGCAGCATGAGCAGGACGTGATAGGTCCCCACCACGAACGGCGCCACCGCGACCGCCGCGGTGGCCGCGACCAGCGCGAGCGCCCGCTTCACGCGGCCGCCCCGCCGAAGAGGCCGCGCGGCCGCACTACCAGGACCACGATCACGATCAGGTAGATCAGCAGCATCTCGAGCTCGGGATAGACCGAGATCGCGACCGAGCGGAGGACGCCGACGACGAGGGCGCCGACGAACGCGCCGCGCATCGAGCCGAGGCCTCCGATGACGACGACCGCAAAGGCCTCGACGATCAGCTCGATGCCCATCTCGCTCATGGCCGCGGTAGCGGGAATCACCAGCGCGCCGCCGAGAGTGCCGAGCGCGGTCCCGAGAGTGAAGACCTTCGCGTACACGCCCCGCATGTCGACGCCGAGCGCCTCGGCCATCTCACGGTTGTCGGCGGCCGCCCGCATGATGCGGCCGAACGCGGTCCGGGTGAGGAGCCAGCCGATGGACAGGGCGATGACGAGGCTCGCCGCGATGACGATCAGGTTGTAAACCGGCACGGTGGCACCCAGCACGCGAAGCTGGCCGTAGGCCAGGTAGAGCCCGGAGGTGGAGCGGGGCGCGGGGCCCCAGATCATCCGGAGCGCGTCCTCCATCATGAGGACGACGGCGAAGGTCAGCAGGAGCTGGAACGTCTCGTCGCGGTCGTAGACGAAGCGGAGAAGCCCGCGCTCGACGACCACCCCGACCGCACCCACGGCCAGGCCGGCGACGACCAGCGGAACGACGAAGAGCGCGGGCGGCCCCCCGGCCCCCGCGTACCAGGCGACCGCCGAGACGCCCGTGTAGGCGCCCAACGCATAAAAGGAGCCGCACGCGAGGTTGAAGATCTTCTGGACACCGAAGACCACCTGCAGGCCGGCGGCTACCAGGAACAGGATGCTCGCGTGGAAGACGCCGCTCGCCAGGACGCTGACGACGCGCGCGGTCAGGCTAGATCTTCCAGCTGCCGATCCAGTCGAACAGCTTTGCCCCGGCCGGCTTCATCGCCTGCTTCGTTGACACGACCTCGACCGGGCTGATGGTGACGAAGTCGTAGCTGTTCTTGTGCGTGGTGATGCCCTGATAGAAGTTGCACATCTGGACGTGGTCTTCGCGCCAGCTCCGCCGGCCCGAGAGCGATTCGATCTCGATCCCCTCGAGCGCCTTGACGACCTGCGCCTTCTCGGGCCAGCGCCGGGCGGCGCCGGCCGCCTTCTCGACCGCGGCCTTGTAGGACTCGGCGTTGAAGTACGCGTGGTCGCACTCGTACGGCGGGTACTCGTTGTACTTCGCCTTGTACTCGCGGACGAATTGCTTGAGCAGCGCGCTGCCCTTTGGATCGTCGAAGTACATGGTGTTGTAGCCGAGCAGCAGTCCCTCCGGCGTGAACTCCTTCTTCAGCGAGTCGTGCACGCCGCCGGCGGTCGTGAAGACGCCCTTCATGGTCTTGAACAGGCCGACCGCCGCCGCCTGCTTCATGATGATCGTCGCATCCCCCGACCAGAACGAGCACATCAGGAGGTCGGCCTTCGACTGCTGGATGGCCGCGATGTGCGAGGTGAAGTCGGTCACGCCGAGCTTGGGGAAGAGCTCGAGCACGAACTTCACGTCGGGCACGTAGCGCTTGAGCACCGCCTGATAGGACTCCCAGCAGTCGTGGCCGTACGAGTAGTCGTTGCCGATCCCCGCCACTGTCTTGATGCCCTTGAAGTACTTCGGCGTGAGGATGCCGGCCACGATTGCCTCGACCTCGTTGTCGACGCTCTTGAAGGCCCATTTGGGATTTGGCATCGTCTCTTCCACGCCCTTCTGGGTCGTGCCGTCCCACGAGAGCCAGGGCGTGCCGAGATCCTCGGCTACCGGACCGAGGGCCAGGGTGACGCCGGTGGAGATGCCGCCCAGCACCACCTCGACCTGATCTTGCAGCACGAGCTTGCGGTAGCGCTCGACGGTGTCCTTCGGATTCGACTCCTCCTCGACGACCAGCTGCACCGGCCGCCCGAGGATGCCGCCGGCCTTGTTGACGCGCTCGGCCCACCACTCGGTGGCGCGGAGACCGGCGGCGCCCACCGGCGCCGCGATGCCGGCACGGATCGCCACGACGCCGATCTTCACCGGAGCGCCCTGCGCGAGCGCCGGCCCCGCGTCGAAGCGGGTCGCCGCGGCGCCGGCGGCCGCGCCGGCGGCGAGCGTGAGGAACTGCCGGCGTGAAGATTTATTGTGGCGGGGTCCGTGAGGACGGAGCGAACCGGGGGTGGCCCGAGAAAGAAGCGTCATCGTGAGGCTCCTCGTGTCATGGCCGTGACGGTACAGCCTGCGCCCATTCAGGCAAGTCCGAGCTTCTGGCGGGCGAGCTGGGTGCCGGCGGCGAGCCGCTTGAGCTTCTCGAACGCGACCCAGCGCGGCACCGGGAAGAAGCCGCAATCGGGCACCGCCGACAAGCGCGCGACGGGGATGTACTTCGCGCAGAGCAGGAGCCGCTCGGCCACGTCCTCCGCGCTCTCCATGTAGAACGACTTGACGTCGACGACGCCGCAGGCCACGTCGCGGTCGACGCCGATCTCCTTCCAGTGCTCGATCTCCGCCATCTCGCGGTTGGCGTACTCGAACACGAACTGCTGGCAGCGCGCATCGAGCAGGGTGGGGAAGAGCCAGCGGTACGACCGCTTGCCGCGCGGGCGCGACAGGAGGTTGCCGAAGCACACGTGGAAGGCGATCCGCGCGCGCACGCCCTCGACGCATGCGTTGAACATCTTCACGTACTCGCCGATCTGTCCGGGCACGATCGCGGCCGACGGCTCGTCGATCTGGATGTAGTCCGCCCCGGCGGCCACCAGCGCCTTCAGCTCGGCGTTGATGGCGGGAACGAAGTCCCAGCAGAGGGCGAGCCGGTCGTTGCCGTACACGTCGCCGGGCCGCAGCTGAACGTGAATCGAGAGCGTGACCGGGCCGGGGCACGTCGCCTTCACCGGCCGGTCGGTCTGGGTCTTCAGATACCGGAACTCGTCGACGACGCCGAGCCCGCCCGGCACGTTGATGCGCCGGAGCGGCCGGTAGCGCGGCGTCGAGTCGTAGGCGTAGAGCCCGGTCTTGCGCAGCGGCTCGACCGGGTCGAGCCCGTCCATCTTTTCATAGAACGTCTGCACGAAGAAGAAGCGGCGCATCTCGCCGTCGCAGACGATGTCAATCCCGGCGCGCTCCTGATCGCGGATGGCGAGCTGGGTGGCGTCGTCGAACGTCTCCTTGACGTCGGTCTGGCCGTACTCACCGGCCTTGATCTTATCGAGGGCGGTCCAGAACCAGCCCGGGAAGCCGTGGCTTCCCATCACGTGGGTCGGGATCGGCGGGAGCGCTCCGGTCACGCGCCGTTTCTTATCAGAGGGCCCGGCGGTTGGCAATGGCGGGGGCCGCCGGGGCCACGCGTTATGATAGGAATACTCATCATGCACGTGCGTTTCTGGGGCACTCGTGGCTCGATCGCCGCGCCCGGGCGGGGGACTGCCCGCTTCGGAGGCAACACGTCCTGCGTCGAGGTACGAGCCTCCGACGGCACGGTGATCATCCTCGACTGCGGCACCGGCGCGCGCGAGCTCGGGCTGCATCTCGCCCAGACGCTGCCGCGGCCCATGCGCCTGCACCTCTTCATCGGCCACACCCACTGGGACCACATCCAGGGCTTCCCGTTCTTCGTCCCCGCGTTCCTGCCGGGCTCGGAGCTGAACATCTACGCGCCGTTCGGCTTCCAGCGCGGTCTCGAGGAGGCGATGGCGGGGCAGATGGAGTACTCGTACTTCCCGGTGAAGATGCGTGATCTGCGCTCGCGGATCCACTTCACCGAGCTCGACGAGGGCTTCTTCCGCGTGGGCCCGGTGCTGGTCGAGACGCAGTTCATGAACCACACCGCGCCGACCGTCGCGTACCGCATGACCGGCGACGGCGCCACCCTCGTGTACGCGACCGACCACGAGCCATTCTGGAATGCCTCGGGCCGGGTGTCGCAACATCCGGGCGACGAGCGCCACATCACGTTCCTGCGCGGCGCCAATCTGGTCATCCACGACGCGCAGTACACCGGCGACGAGTACCGCGACAAGGTCGGCTGGGGCCACAGCAGCATCGAGTACGCGGTCGACGTCGCGCTCGCCGCCGGCGTGGAGCGCCTGGTGCTGTTCCATCACGACCCGGCGCACGACGACGCCATGATGGAGACGATGGAGGCGATGGCGCGAGCCCACGTCGGCCGCCGGGGCCAGGCGCTCGACGTCCTCGCGGCCCGCGAGGGGATGGAGATCTCGCTCGTCGGCAGCGGCATCGCCCCCGCCGCCGGCGAGGCCTCCGCGCTCCAGCACCGTCAGATCGTCGGCGGTCGCGTCCTGGTGGTCAGCGCCAACGAGGCCGAGTGCGCCGAGATCGAGGAGATCCTCGGCGACGACGGCCTGATCCTCCTGCGGCACTCCGACATGCGGGCGGTGCTGGCCCGCGGCCATGAGCTCATGCCGGACATCGCGATCGTCGACCGCGAGCTGCTCGACGGCGCCGGCGACGCCACGCTGATGGCGCTGCGCGACCGTCTCGGCCGCCGGAATTTTCCCATCATCGTGCTCGCCGACAGCTCGATTCCTTCCGACGCGGTGTACCGGGGCGAGGCGCTCTCGACCGACTACCTCGCCAAGCCGTTCAGCCCGCCCATGCTGCGCGCGCGGGTCCGCGCCTGGCTGGCCCGCACGCTCATAGTGCTCGACCCGGCCGAGCGCGGCACCGCCGCCATCGAACGGGGTAGCGGCTCGGCCGCCGACCGCCGCGCCCGCGCGGCGAGCCTGCTCGCGTCCGTGCCCCTCTTCCGGCAGCTCACCGCCGAGCAGCGCGAGGTGCTGCTGAACGGCGCCACCGAGCAGAGCTTCGCGCCGGGCCACGTGCTCATCCGCGAGAGCGACGCGCCCGAACGGCTCTACGTCATCCTCTCCGGGCGCGTGCGCGTACTCGAGGTGGCGCCGGACTCGCCGGTCGAGCTCATCGTGGGCGAGCTGGGCGAGGGCGAGATCATCGGCGAGCTCAGCATGCTGCGGAACCTGACACGCTCGGCCACCGTCGTGGCGATGGAGCGGACGCACTGCCTGGTGCTCCCGCAGAGCGAGTTCCTGAAGGTGCTGCAGAGCTCGACCGACCTGGCCCTGTCGCTCTTGCGGACGCTCGCCGGGCGCCTCTACGAGACCGACCGGCGCCTGTCGCGCTACGCGCCCGATCCGGTCACCGGGCTGGCCGGGCGCCGCGCCTTTCACGACCAGTACCGGCGCCTGGCCGCCGTCGCGCGCCGCCGCAAGACCGGCGCGCTCCTGCTCGTCGTCGACGTCTTCCAGCTCAAGGCGATCAACGACCGCTGGGGCTACGGGATCGGCGACGACGTCCTGCGCATCGTCGGCGACGCGCTCGTCGAGGGCACGCGCACCACCGACCTGATCGTCCGCCACGGCGGCGACGAGTTCGTCATCTTCTTCCCGGACGCGGGCCCCGGCGACGCCGAGACGGTCATTGCCCGGGTCCGCGACAAGATCAAGACGCTGGCCGCCCGGCGCGGGGTTCCGGTGGCCGTCCACTGCAACTTCGGCGTCGCGTACGCCCAGGCGCCGCCCGACAGCGCCGAGGAGCTCCTGCGCGAGGCCGACCAGGACATGCTCCGCCGCAAGCGCTAGGCGGCTAGCTCTTCTTCCGGCTCGCGAATTCTCGGATCCGCTCCCGCGCCGCGCCGCTCGTCCTGAGCGCGGCGCCGTAGCCCTCGGCCTCGCGGCCCCGGGCCCCGGCGCGGATCGCCCGGACAATCTCCTTGGTGGCCGCGAGCCCGCCGCGCGGCGAGCGCGCGATCTCCGCCGCGAGGGTCGCCACGCTGGCCTCGAGCGTCGGCGGGGCCACGACGCGGTTGACCAGCCCCATCCGGAGCGCCTCGCTCGCGTGAATGGTTCGCCCGGTGAAGAGCAGGTCGCGGGCGTGACCGCCGGCGACGATGTCGAGGAGCCGGGCGATGCCGTAGCCCGGATTGAAGCCCAGCGTGACCTCCGGGAGCCCGAACCGCGCGCGGTCGGAGGCCACCCGCAGATCCTGCGCGACCGCCAGCATGAGCCCGCCGCCGAGGGCGTAGCCGTCGACGGCGGCGATCGTCACCTGCGGCAGCGTGGCGAAGCGCTCCATGATCGCCGCGTGGCGCCGCGCGAGCGCCTCGGCCTCGTCGCCCGTGACCGACTCCATCTCCTTGATGTCGTTGCCGGCGCAGAAGGCGCGGCCGCGGCCGGCGACGACCAGCACGCGCGTGTCGTCCATGGCCGCGACACGCTCGAGCGTCTCCTCGAGCGCGCCGGTCAGCCGGCGGTTGAGCGCGTTGAGGGCTTCCGGCCGGTTCAGCCGGAGCCAGACGACGCCGGCCTCGGCCTCAAGCTCGACGATCGGTGCGTCGACCATCGGTCGTCTTCCAGCGCACGGCACCGAGGGCGATGCATGCGCCGATTGCCAGGCCCGCGGCGGCCGCAAGCGTCACTGGCCAGAACTCCGTTCGAAAGAACGGCAGGGCATAGAACGGCGAGCGGCCCGCGCGGTGACCGACGGTGCCGTCGAGGACTCCGTCGACCAGCCGCATCGTCTCCTCCATGAGCACCGTGGTCGCCGCCTTGGCGAACGCCGGGTCGGCGAGCGCGGGATGCCCCACGTACCCCTGGCCGTCGTTTCGCAGCGGGAAGTTCGGCACGGCTCGCTCGACCAGCGAGTAGCGCGCGGGCGGCAGCACCCGGTACGACGGGTCGACGAGGTCAGGGCGGATCAGCAGCATCAAGGACGTCTCCCACCAGCCGCCGTGCGCGTCGTCGGCGAACGCCAGCCGCTCGTCGTCGGACAGCGGGCGCCCGAGCGCGGCCTCGACCTTGTCGGTGTACCGGCCGCGCAGGAACTGCCAGGCCAGATGGCCCGACAGCGACGCCATCGTCACACCGTGCCGCCGCGAGACGATCGCCGAAGCCTCCTCGAGCGCCGTCAGGTGCCCGGGGCCGCCGTGGCCATTGGCCACCAGGATGTGGTGAAAGCCGCTTCGCGCCAGCGAGCCGCCGTAATCGACGAGCGCGTCGCGGACGACGCGCTGGCGCACGCTCACGGTTCCCACGGCCTCGAAGGTGAAGGAGCCCAGGTGGAGCGTGGGAGCCAGCAGCACGGTCCAGCCCGGCCGTGACGCGACCAGGCGCTCGGCGATGTTCTCGGCGAAATGGCGAGCGGCGATCGCGTCGACGCCGACCGGCAGGTGCGGGCCGTGCTCTTCCAGCGGGCTCACGGTCAGGACGACCACGGTTCGCGCGCGGTCGAGCGCGTCGAGGGCCGGCGTCGACATCTCTTCGAGCAGTCGGACGGTCAAAAGGAGCTCCCCTTCGTTGCGGCGAGGTATTCGTTCTTGGCCTGCTCCAATTCGGTGATGATCGCCTGGCGCTCGGCCGTGAGGCGCCGCGCCGCCTGTGCGCGTACCAGCGCGAGCGCGCCGAAACGCAGCCGGCTGCGGAGGCGGCCGGCGCCCACCCAGTAACGATACGCGAGAGCGCCGGAGATCGGGAGGGTCGCCGCGAAGATCACCGCGGCCGCGGCGCCGCCGAGCCGCGCGACCACCAGGATCTCGAGCCCCCAGAAGAGCGGGAGCAGGAGCATCGACGTCAGGAAGCGCCACGTCGCGTAGTCCGTCTCCTTCCGTGACATGCGGCGCGCCACCAACCGCGGAACCCAGTACGGGAAAAAGTTCACGACGGCGCCGTACACGAAGAACGGAAATCCGACGATCGCCTCCCAGGTCAGACGCAGCCGCCGCCGGGAACGGCGCCGCTCCAGCCGCGTGCGCACCGCCTCATCCTTGACGTGATATTGAGCGAGCAGGGCGCGGTAGGCCTGGATGCGCTGCCAGAGCCGCTCGACCCGCTCCGGATCGTGCCCCTTGAAGTAGTTGACCGAATCCACGATGGCCCGCGACAGGCGCACCAGGTCGATCTGCCGCTCGGCGAGCCCGCGCTGGTCCTTCAGCTCGCGTACGAGCTCGCCGCGGTAGAGCTCCTGGACGGCGCTCACCAGGCGGCTCTCGTCGATGCGCGCGACGTGGACGACCTCGGCCTCCATGCCCCACTGGATCGCGTCGGTCAGCGCCTCGACCGCCTTGACCGGGTCGGCGCGGTACGCGTCGAGGTATGGGGTGACCGCGACGGGCGCGCCGAACGAGACCAGCACGCGCCCGCGGAACGACTTGCGCGCGTCGAAGTTCAGGCCGACCGGGACCACGCTGAGCGCCCGCGGCCGCTCCGCCTCGAAGCCGAGCGCCAGGCGCGCGGCGCCGGTCTTGATGCGCTGCACGCGCACCTCGGCGTGGGTGGTTCCCTCGGGATAGATCGCGACCAGCCGTCCCTCGCGGAACGCCCGGAAGCACGCCTCGAAGGCGTCGAGGTTCCGGTCCATCTTGTCGGGGTCGTCCTGGCGGCGGTAGACGGGGATCGCCCCGCACGCCTGGAGAAAGCGCGCGACCAGCGGATTGCGAAAGAGCGCGGCCGTGGCGAGGTAGTGCACCTTGCGCTCGAGGGCGCCACCGACCAGCACGGAATCGATGAAGTTGTTCGGATGGTTGATGCAGAGGAGCACGGCGCCGGCGGGCGGCACGCGCTCGGGATGGCGCACGTCGACTGACTTGAAGAGGAACCAGAGCCAGAAGCGGCCGACCGCGCGCACCGCGCGATAGAAGCCGTCCATCGTCTCTCGCCGGGTTCCCACGTCGACGGCGGCGCTCATCAGACGCGCCGCCGCGCGGGCTCGCCCCGCTCGCTCGTCAGGCACGGCCGGCACGCGGATTCTTGCGACGACTCTCCGTGCGACGTCAATTGCTCGCGAGATATCGGCGCGCTTGCTCCAGCTCCGGGCGAAGGTCGCCGGAGCCCGCCGATTCAATCAGCTTGAAGAAGTAGAGCCGGGCCTTGTCGCGGTTGCCCGATTGCGCAGCGGCCTGCCCTGCCCCGTACAGGCCACGATAGCGGTTCGGCTCGCGCTGCTGCGAGGCCTCGTACTCTTTCAGCGCCTCGGCCGGGCGCTTCAGCTCCATCAGCATGTCACCCAGCAGCTCGCGCGCGGGCAGGAGGCGCCCCGGAGTCACGATATTCTTCTCGCTCCGGTCCTCGATATCAGCGGCCTGACGCATGAGCGCGAGCGCGTCGCCATCTTTCTTCTGCGCGAGCGCGACCCAGGCGACCGATGCGAGCCGCATCACCTCCACCTCGTTCGCCCAGTAATCGCTCTTGGCCGACTTCAGTCGGTCGCGCAGTGCCACGATCTTGTCGATATCCATCTGCGCGGCGGCGGGGTCGCCGCTCCTGGCCGCGCCGAGCGCGCGGGCGAAATGCGTCATCGCCTCGGTGAACGGAAAGTTGCTCGGGCTCGGCGCGAGCTTCGTCGCATCGGGCCACGTGCCGCGCTCGACGACGTAGCGCGCCGGCATCGCCGCGAGCGCATAGTACGCGGTCGCTCGCGCCGGGTTGATGCCGGTCTGCGTGCGGGCCTCCTCCAGGGTCTTGCGCGCGTCGCCGTCGCGCGCAAGCTGCAGATAGGCGTAGGCCATGTAGTCCAGCGCGTGCAGCGCATCGTCGGGATCTTTGCTGCGTTGAGCGGCATCGGCCGAGCGGCGGTTGGTCGTCGCCGAATCGGTCCACGCGCCCACGCGGGTGAAGATATGCGAGGGCATGTGCAGCGCGTGCGGCGCGTCCGGCGCGATGACGGCGTAGCGGCGCGCCGCCGGCAAGCCCTGGGCGGCGATCGGCGGCGCGTCGTAGCTGTGGATCAGGTAGTGCGCGACTCCAGGATGGTCGGGATGCTTCGCGATCTGCTTTTCGAGGATTCCCGCCGCTTTGAGGTACGCGGAGTACGTCTGGTCGGTCGCCGTCTGCGTCCCGGCGAGGTAGAGCGCGTAGAAGATCTGCGCCTCGTCGTCGCCGGGGTATTTCGCCGCCAGAGCCTCGTAGGCGTTGGCCCGGGCAAGCTGGCGGGCGCGCTCGGAACGGTTCGAGAAATCCTCGTAGTAGGCGGCGACCGCCTCGAGGTAGTCCCGTTCGCGCTGGGTCTTCGCGCCCATCTGGCGGCCCTTGTCGATCGCCGCCTGCGCCAGGTCTGCGCTCTTGGGAGAGGCGCCGATGCCCTGGAGCGGGTTCGACATGAGAATGGACGCGTAGCCCCACGCGGCGATCGCGCAGGAATTGTCCTCGGCGGCCACTTCCTCGAAGGCCCTCTGCCCAGCGGAATAGTAGAAGGAGTGCAGCATCGCCACGCCGCGCAGGAGCTTCTCCTGCACCGCCGGGCTGCACGAGTTCGGAAAGTCGACCTTGCCGAGCTTCTCGCCCTGTTGGGCGGCGGCGACGCTCGCCGCGGTCAGCGAAAGCGCGATCACCGAAGCCGCGATGTGGATGCGCATGCGCATCAGCCGCCTCCTCTTCGAAAGGCGTGAAGTCTGGCTGGACTAGGGAATGCGCGCGAAGCCTTCCATGATCCGGCGCGCCGTCCGATAGACGGTCACGCGCTCCGCCCACGGCTCGCCGCCCTGCGACCGCACGGCGGCATCGATCGGCAGCACGCCCGAGGGATGGCCCAGGCGGATGTCGCCGGCGACGTTGGCGGCGTACTCCCGGACGAGCGTCCCGTCGACGCGCGCCGCCACCGCCAGGCACATCGCCGCGGTGAGCGCGAACGCCCGGTGACAGTTGCCCATCGAGATCACGCGCGCCACGACGTCGACCCGATCGCTCTCGTAGCGGGTGCCGTCGAGCGCCGCGAAGCCGACCGGTGCCGAGACCATCGCGATCTTGGGGACCGCCGCGCTCCCGGAGATGCCCATGCGCGCGGCGGCCTGGACGCGGATCGCTTCGAGCCGGGCCGCCAGGCCCCGGTCGGCGTCGATCGCCTGCGGGCTCTCGGTCCCGACGAGCCCGAGATCGGTCGCGCGGACGAACACCATCGGGTTGGTGGCGTCCACCAGCGACGCCTCGGCGCCGGCGATCCACTCGCGCGCCTTGCCGGTCGGCAGGAGCCGGCCGGTGCCGGCGCCGCCCGGGTCCGTGAAGTCGAGGGTGATCCGGGCGCCGCGGCCGGCCACGCCGGCCAGCTCGAAATCGCCCTCGACCGCCGCCTCGCCGTCCTTCACCGGGACGTGGGACACGATGATCTTCTTCGTGTTCGTGTTGTGGATGCGCACGAGCGTCTCGCCGTCGATCGCTTTCACCAGGCCCTCGTCGATCGCGAACGGCCCCACCGCG
Organism: Candidatus Methylomirabilota bacterium; assembly: GCA_035649755.1. Classification (GTDB taxonomy): domain Bacteria; phylum Methylomirabilota; class Methylomirabilia; order Rokubacteriales; family CSP1-6; genus AR31. The sequence goes on along the minus strand of DASRIY010000299.1, from coordinate 430 downwards.
GACGAGCAGTTACCGCAGTTGCCGCTGTAGTCCACCACGGGCGACTTCACGTCGACCTGGGCGAAGGTGTAGTCGACGTCGGCGTCGGGATGCGTGGGCGGGCCGATGATGCACGCCTTCGAGAGCGACGAGATGCCGCCGCCGATTCCGTCAAGCTGGCGGCCGTACGGGTCGGGGCTGCCGAGCGCCGTCAGCAAGATGTGGTCGCGCGCCGGCCCCGGCGCCGGAAGATCTGCGTGGTGGAAGACGAGGCAGCGGCTGGTGCCGCCGCGCATGTAGACGGCGCGAATCTTCTTCTGCCTCACTGACGCCTCCCCGTCACACCCGTCCCGCCCGCGTGTGGGCGAGAATGCCGCCGGCTAGCAATATTTCCCGCTCGCGCGGCGTGAGCACGCACGTGGCCGTGAACCCGGCGCCCGTGCGCGTGTTG
>DASRIY010000298.1:0-6659 GCA_035649755.1 Candidatus Methylomirabilota bacterium | reverse complement strand
GACCGCCGTTGCTCGCTGGATGTCGTCCTCGGCAACCGGCTCGTCCCAAGCGCTCGCCCGGAGTGCCTGGACAACCTGCCGGGTCCGGATTCCGACCGCCGATCGATAGGCCCGCACCGAGGGGACGTCGGCGCGCGCCGTGCCGGGCGCATACGACGCGCGAGACACCTCGCGAGTGAGGAAGTGGCAGATCATGGGCGCCGGCAGACCCTTGTACGTCACCATCCCGTGCTCGACCGTATGGCTCACGTCGATCATCCCGCCGCGGCCCATCATGCGTGCCTCACAGATACCGGCGAACCGCCGCGCGATACTGCCGGTAGCCGTCGCCGAACTTCCGCTCGAGATAGCGCTCCTCGCGCTGGATGACGCCCTGGTGCATGACGATCAAGACCAGCGCGAGCAAGATGATCCCCCACCAGGTATCGAGCGCCAGCGTGAGGCCGAGGTACACGACGGCGAGACCCATGTAGAGGGGATTGCGCGAGAAGCGGTACGGACCCGACGTGACGACGGCCGTACTCGGCAGCGACGGATCGACGTTGGTGCCGCCGGTCACCAGCGTTTGGCGTCCCCAGATGAGAAGGCCGACGGCGAGCGCCACCAGCGCGAGCCCCGGCCAGAAGGCGGCGCCGCTGAAAATCGGCAGGGGCCAGAGCCAGCGGAGCGCGAGCATCGCGGCGAGCGCGACGGCGTAGAGCAGGGGAGGCCGGACGATGACACCCGCATTGTCCGCCCCGGTCATGTCGATCTCCCGTTGTCTCGAGCCCCCAAGTTTGCTAGGAGGATAGGGCGGTCAGGAGCTCCCGGCAAGCGAAGCCGAGGCTCGCGCGGAGGTTGCATGAACAGCGTCATCTCACGTCGTCACATGCTGGAAATGGCGGTCGCGATAGGAGGCCTCGCCATGTCTGTCCCTCTTGCATCCTCGCAGTCGTCCAAGCGAATCGAGCAGCTGGCGCCGGAGCTCGAGAAGATCGTCTCGCCGTCGGAGCCGATCCACGATCTGGCCGATGGATTTGGCGGACCGCTCGGGCCGGCCGAGGGTCCGCTCTGGTGGAAAGAGGGGCGCTATCTGCTCTTCAGCGACATCCACAACGACAAGCGCATGAAGTACGTCCCCGGCCAGGGTGTGACCGTATTCCAGCAGCCGACCAACCGCGCCAACGGGCTCACCCGCGACCTCCAGGGGCGGCTGCTCGCCTGCGAGCACGACAGCCGGCGAGTGACGCGGCAGGAGCTCGACGGCAGCATCACCGTCATCGCGAACAGCTTCCAGGGACGGCGGCTCAACCGTCCCAACGACGTGGTAGTGAAGTCGGACGGCTGTATCTACTTCACGGATCCGTGGACCAGTCCGGCGGCCCCGGAGCAGTGGGATCTCACCGTCGCCGGCGTCTATCGCATCACGCCCGACCTCGGCACCATGAGCCTGCTCGTCGCCGACTTCGTCCTGCCCAACGGGCTCGCCTTCACACCGGACGAGAAGGTGCTCTACATCAACGATTCCCGGCGACGGCACATCCGCGCCTTCGAGCTCCTGCCCAACGGCACGCTCGCGAAGCAGACCGACCGGGTCTTCGCCGACCTCGGCGGCAGCGAGCCGGGCGTTCCGGACGGCATGAAGGTGGATGTGGAGGGCAACGTCTACTGCGGCGGCGCCGGCGGCATCTGGATCATGGATCGCAACGGCAAGAAGCTAGGCCGCATCGTCCACGGCGCGCCGGCCACGACGAACATCGCCTTCGGGGGCGATGACTGGAAGACGCTCTACTTCACGAGCCGTGGCCACCTGGGCTCGGTGAACGTGAAGATTCCCGGCATTCCCGTGCCGGTCGGAAAGAAATAGCGGCGGAAAGTCGCGCTCAGACGGCGACGGGGGCGCCCTCCAGCACGCGGCGCACGGCCGCCTTGATCTTGGCCTGATCGGGCAGTGCCGCGCGCTCGAGCGGCGGGCTGAACGGGACGGGCACCGGCGCCGCGCACACTCGCTGCACCGGAGCCTTGAGGGCCTGGAACGTGTCGGGGTCCTCGGTGACGACCGCGATGATCTCGGAGGCCGCCGAGCAGGTCGCGGGCGCCTCGTCGACGACGACCAGCCGGCCGGTCTTGCGCACCGACGCGCGGATGGTCTCGGCGTCCATCGGCACCAGCGTGCGCGGATCGATGACCTCGAGCGAGATCCCCTCCGCCGCCAGATCAGCGGCCACGGAGAGTGCCTCGCGCACGTAGTAGGCCAGCCCCACCACGGTCACGTCGTGGCCGGCGCGCTTCACCTCCGCGACGCCGAGCGGAATCGTGTAGTCGCCCTCGGGTACGGGCCCGGTCACCGAGGCGAGACGGCTGCACTCGAACGAGATGACCGGGTTGTTGTCGCGGATGGCGCTCTTGAGCAGCCCCTTGGCGTCGAACGGGGTCGCCGGAAGGATGACCTTCAGCCCGGCCAGGTGCATGAACATCGAGTACGGACTCTGGGAGTGCTGGGCCGCCGTCTGGGCGCCGCCGCCGGTGGTGCATCGATACGTCACCGGGAAGTCGGCCTGACCGCCGAACATGTAGCGGATCTTGCTCGCCTGGTTGACGATCTGATCCATCGCGACGAACGAGAAGGTGACCATGCCCCAATGCACGACCGGCCGGAAGCCGCTGCCGGCGGCGCCGAGACCGATACCGGTGAAGGCGGCCTCCGAGATGGGCGTGAAGCGCACGCGCTTGTCGCCGAACTCCTTCTCGAGCGCGGGATTGCGCACGGTCGCGAGCGCGAAGATGCGCCCGTCGCGCCGCATCTCCTCGGCCATCGCCTCGTCCAGGGCCTGCTGGAAGCTGATCTCCCGCACCGTCATTCTCCTCAGCTCTTCCGCGAGAGCTCGCTAGTCGGCGAACATGTCGACGAGCAGATCCTTGGGATCCGGGTAGGGGCTCGCCTCCGCGAAATCGACCGCGGCGGCCAGCGCGCGCTTGACCTGATCGCGGATCGCCAGCACGTCGGCGGCGGTGACGGCGCCGGCGGCCGTCAGGTGATCCTCGAAGCGGGCGATCGGGTCACGATCGCGAGCGCGCCAGGCGGCCAGGAGGTCGGCCGACCGCGTCTCGGGCGGGGGCACGTCGCGCATGGCGTGGAAGAGCCACCGGAACGTTTTGCAGTGGAGCAGCGTCGGCCCGTCGCCGCGACGCGCTCGGTCGACCGCCTCGCCGGTCGCGTCGCGGACGGCCACGACGTCGTTGCCGTCGACCGGTACGCCAGGCATGCCGTAGGCCGCGGCGTGCTGCGAGATCTCGGGATTGGCCCGCACCGACTCGATGGCGTTGCCGGCGCCGTAGCGGTTGTTCTCGCAGACGAAGATGAGCGGCAGCTTCCACAATGCCGCGATGTTCAGGGTCTCGTGAAATTCGCCCTCGCCGGTGGCGCCGTCGCCGAAGAAGCACGCGGCCACGCCGCCCGCGCCCTCGAGCTGCGCCGCCAGTGCCGCGCCGCAGGCGATCGGCATGCCGCCGGCCACGATGCCGTTGGCGCCGAGCATCCCGATGGCGAAGTCGGCGATGTGCATCGAGCCGCCCTTGCCCTTGCAGTAGCCGTCGACTCGCCCGAACAGCTCGGCCATCATCCGGTTGATGTCGGCGCCCTTGGCGATGCAGTGGCCGTGGCCGCGGTGGGTGCTGGTGATGCGGTCGGTGCGGCGCAGCGCGGCGCACACGCCGACGGCGACCGCCTCCTCGCCGACGTAGGGATGGAGCGCGCCGTGGATCCGGCGCGCGGTCCTGAGCTCGATCGCGAGCTGATCGAACTCGCGGATCAGGATCATCTGCTGCAGCAGCTCGACCTGGTCGGCCTTTCCTCCTGCCACGTGTTCCTCCGGCCCCGGCGGCTAGTTGTTGATCCACTCCTTGGTGAAGCGCGCGTAGCAGTCGCGCTCGCCCGGCATCTTCGGCCAGCCGGCCAGGAGGCGCGCCGACGCGAGGAGCAGCCGGTCTTTCAGGTGGGTCGAGTTGTGCGCGTGCTCCTCGAAGCTCGAGTGGGTGATCTTCTGGTTGTGCGGGTCGTCCTGGAACTTGCAGGCCGTCACCGCGACCGCGGCCTGATAGGCCTTGCGATCCGCGCCCGACTTCAGATAGGCGTGGGCCAGCGCGGTGGTGCGCGGCACGTCGAAGGCCAGGATGGCCTCGTCCAGCTCGCGCAGGAGCGTGTCCGGCGCCTTGCCGGTCGTGTCCACGCCGGCGATCTCGCGCTCGATCAAGGAGCTCGAGAGCTTGTCGGCGCGGGCCACGTCGTTGATGAAGTTGGCCATCATGTAGAGGACACGCGCCTGATACGGGTTGTCGCTCGTTCTGATCCAGTAGTTCGCGACGTTGCAGTAGTCGAACGGATGCTGGCCGTTCGTGAAGTTTCTCGGGATCGTCGTTCTCAGGATGAGCTCGGCCGCGCCGAGCTGCAGGGTATCGCCGAGGCTCCGGAGCGACCGGCCGTTCTTGAGGTGCTCGGTGAGCCGGTTCCAGACGGTCTGCCAGTCGGCCTCCATGAGGAGCGGGATCATCTCCTCGACCTCGGCCTCGGTCAGCGGCGTCTTGTTGGTCTGCTTGAGGCCCTTGCCGGCGTCGGGGAACTCGGCGCTGATGGTTACGCAGGCCGCGTCGTAGAGCGAGTAATAGAGCGGGCCGATGGCCATGTCCGGCACGCCCATGTAGTAGACGCCGTGCGCCCGATCCCAGCCGAGCGCGTCGGCGAGATCGAGGACCGCGCGCGCCCGCAAGGCCTTGTGGCCGGTGTTGCGCGCCTTGCGGCCGACCACCGTATCTTGAAGATCGATCAGGCCGAGGAAGAGCAGCTGATCGCGCAGCCGCGGCCGGCTCTCCGGATCCTCCGCCAGCCCCAGGAAGAGACCGTAGGACCGGCGCACGTCGCCGCTCATCGTCGCAATCAGGTGCGCGTGTAGCCGCTCCTCGACCGTGCCCGCCTCCTTGATCGGCGGCTGCTCCTCGTTCCACACGGTCGGGCCGTAGCTCGGCGGCGGCACCTGCATGCCTTTCATGGTGGCGTAGCGCCCGGGATAGCGGCCAAGCAGCTGGTTCCAGATGTCGAGCCCCGCCGGGATGTACCAGACCGACTGCAAGAGCGGCAGCAGGCGATACGGCTCGGGCAGGAACGGCGCCAGGTGCGTCGAGGTCCTGAGCCCGAGGATCGTGTGGTCGTTGTTGATGAGCGTGATCTGACCGTCCCGCACGTTGATGTGGTTCGGCACCTGGACGAACGGCGCCTCGGCCGCCGTCACCACGCTGAGCGCCTCGCCGACGGACCGGCCCTGGCGCTTCACCATCTGGAAGAAGAGGTCGGTGGTGCGGGGCTGGTCGCGCTCCAGGATGGCGTCGGTCAGCAGGCCGAACGACTTGTCCTGACGGATCTCCTCACGGGTCAGTAGCATCGGGCCTCTCCCTTCGGCCTAGAACAGCGGGCTATTCGATTCGAGACCGAGCACGGTACGCCCGACGGCCTCGTAGTTCACGTACTGCAGCTGGTTATGACGGGTGACCACCTCGGCGTCTCGCGCGAAACGCTCGAGCGGGCTCTTCGTGAAGATCGACGTGGTGCCGGCGGCCTCGCACACCATGTGGGTGGCCCGGCCGGCGCTCTGGGCGGCGTGGGTCATCGCCAGGCGCAGGTCGGCACGCTGCTTCTCGCTGATCGGCTGCTTGGCCAGCGCCGTTTCCCACATGTCCCCGACGATGTCGAACAGGAGCGACCGGCCCGAGCGCAGCACCGCCTCGGCCTCGCCGATCCGCGCCTGCACGATCTGCCGGTCGCGCAGGAGCTCGGAGGACGAGCGCGGGATCTTCGTCTGCGCCAGCTCGACGAACTCGTCGATGGCGGCGCGGGCCACGCCGAGGCCCACGCAGCAGAACCCGCACCCTGCGAGGTCGAACCCGTGCATGCGATTCATCGGCCCGGTCACGCGCGATCTCAGATCGAGCGCCGAGAACGTGCGCTCGTCGGGCACGAACAGGTCGTTGACCTCGATGTCGTGGCTGCCGGTGCCTCTGAGCCCGCTCACGTCCCAGGTGTCGATGATCTGCGCGATCGACTTCGGATAGAAGTAGGCCATCCGGATTTCTTGATCGCCGTTGGGCCGCAGGCGCGGCTTGTCGCCGTCGAAGACCTTGCAGGCGCCGTGCAGCGCCGAGGAGTGCATGCAGCCGCTGGCGAAGAACCAGTGGCCGGTGACCCGATAGCCGCCCGGCACGGCGACGGCGCGGCCGCGCGGGTTCGCGGAGCCCGCCGAGATGCCGATCGGGTCGCTGAAGAAGATCTGCCGCCGCACCTCCGGTCCGAACTGGGCGCTCTGGCGCAGCGTGTTGATCCCCATCGCCAGGCACCATCCGGTCGAGCCGTCGGCGCGCGCCACCTCCTCGATCACCTGGAGGGTCGTCAGGATGTCGGCGCCGAGCCCGCCTTCGGCCTCCGGAAGCGCCACGCGGAACAGGCGGGCGTTCGCGATGTCCATGACGAGGTCGGCAGGAAGCTGGCGGGCGGCCTCGATCTCGGCGGCCCGTTTCCGGATACGCGGGGCGAGCGATCGCGCAATCTCGAGCGGCGTGGTGACGGCCGGAACCGGTTCCGTGATCATGGCTCTTGGCGGGCCCCCGGCCCGCTGGTCTCGATATGCTGCGCC
>DASRIY010000297.1:0-12425 GCA_035649755.1 Candidatus Methylomirabilota bacterium | reverse complement strand
GATCTCGCTCCATCCGTTCGTCACGGGCCGGCCGTACCGCATCCGCCGGCTGCGCCGCGCGCTGCAGCACATCCTCCAGCATCCGGATCGGGTGTGGCTGACGCGCCCGCGCGACATCTGCGCGCACATCGAGTCGCTTCCAGCGGGGACCGTTCCAGGAAGCCGCTAGACCGAGATCGGCTCAGCGGGCCGGTCGCGGGAAGTGGGGTAGACCGGTGTGCGCGGTGACGCCGCCGTCGGCGACGATGGCCGCGCCAGTGATGAAGGACGCCTCCTCGGAGGCCAGGAAGAGCACGGTGCTCGCGATCTCACCGGGCTGACCGACCCGGCCGATCGGGTGCGCAGCGGCGTGAATGCGCCGCACCTCGTCGGCGCGCTCGGCTCCGAGGATCTGCGCCGCGCGCGTGTCGATGAAGCCGGGGCACACGCAGTTGATGCGGATGTTGTGCCGGGCGTTCTCGATGGCGGCCGAGCGGGTCAGGTTGATCACGCCGGCCTTGGCGGCGTTGTAGGACGAGAGGCCGTAGTCGCCGCCGGTACCGGAGATCGACGCGGTGTTGACGATCACGCCTTTGCCTCGCGCGCGCATGACCGGCAGGCAGTACTTCATGCCCAGGAACACGCTGGTGAGCGTGACGGCGATCACGCGGTTCCAGCTCTCGAGCGTGATCTCGTCGAGCGGGGCGGGCTCGGCGAGGCCCGCGTTGTTCATCATGACGTCGAGTCGGCCGAAGCGGTCGAGGGCCAGGCGTACCGTGCGCTCGACCGCCTCGGGATCCGACGCGTCCATCTTGAGCGAGACGGCGCGGCCTCCGCCCTGCGCGATGCTGGACGCGACCGCGTCGGCGCGCGTGCCGCTCAGATCGGCCACCACGACGGCGGCGCCTTCGTCGGAGAAGCGGCGCGCGCTGGCGGCGCCGATTCCGGAGCCGCCCGCCGTGACGATCGCGACCTGCCCGTCGAAGCGCCCGACCATCGCCGAGGGCTAGCTCACGCGATGACGCTTGACCGCCGCTTCGTCGAGCTCGAGGCCGAGACCCGGGCCCGGCGAAGCCACCAGCTCGCCGTTCTCGACCCGGGGCATCGCCTTCAGAATGCCGGCCGACCGGGGAACGTACTCCACCATGTGGCCGTTGGCGACGGCCGAGAGCAGATGCACCTGCACTTCCGGCACCACGTGACCGCACACCGGGATCCGGTGCGCCTGCGCCAGCGCAGCGATCTTCCGCCACGGCGTCACGCCGCCCACCCGGGCCAGATCGAGGATGACGACATCGACCGCCTCGGCCTCGAGGAGCTGGCGGAAGGCGTCGAGGTGATAGAGGTGCTCGCCGGCCGCGATCGGAATCTCGAGCCGACGGCGAAGCGAGGCCAGCCCGGCGACGTCGGAGTGATGCACCGGGTCTTCGAGCCAGGCAATGCCCGAGTCCTGTAGCACGCGCCCGGTGCGCCGGGCGCGCGCCAGCGTCCAGCTCTCGACCGCGTCCACCATGATGCGAACGCCCGGCCCGACCGCGTCGCGCACGGCCTGGACGCGCCGCGCTTCCGCCTCGGGCGTCGCCTCCTTGCCGAGCCGCAGCTTTACCGCTCCGAATCCGTCGGCGACGTGGCGCTTCGCCGACTCTCCGAGCTCCAGCGGGGAGAGGCTGACCCACAGGCCGTCGCTGGCGTACGTCGGCAGTCGATCGCGATAACCGCCGAGGAGCCGGTGCAGCGGCTGTCCGAGCGTCTTGCCGTTGGCGTCCCACACCGCGATGTCGAGGGGCGCGAGCGCGATGTGCAGCAATCCGCCCGGGCCCACCCAGTCGCCGCGACGCGCCAGCTTTTCCCAGGCCGCTTCGGGCTCGAGGACGCTCATGCCGATCAGGTGCTCGCCGAGCTCGCGCGCGGCATGGCCGATCGTTGTCATGAGGTCGGGACGCGGGTAGACGACGTAGCCCATGCCCGCGACCCCGTCCGACGTGGTGACGCGGGCCAGCACGTGCCAGTTCGCGTCGACCGCGCGCCCGCCCGCGACGTAAGGCCGGTCGACGGGAACGCGCAGAACGCTGACGTCGACCGCGGTGATCTTCACGGTCGCCTCAGGCCGAGAAGATGCGCTCGCCGACGATGTAGCGCTTGTTGTAGGTGTACGGCCGCACTTCCGGCTTCCAGCGGCCGATGTCCGAGGTGTCGTTCCACAGCTTCGACATCGGCAGGTCCGTATTCTCCACCTCGTACACGCAGAGATAACGGGGCTGACCGGGAACGTTCGTGCGATAACGGACGGCGTTGACGGAGCCCGGTAGCTTGAGGAGGAGTGGCAGGTGCTCGTTGTCGTAGAGCTCGTTGAAGAGCGCTTCGCGATGGGGCTCGACGTCCATCATGACGAAGGACCAGTAGGGAGTCTTGTAGGTCAGCGTGCTGTTGCCGCCCACCCATTCGTAGATGACGCGGTGCCGGTTCATGGTCTTCGGCCGCACCACGGTCGGCCACTCACCGAGCTCGCCCGCCGTCTTCCACGCCTCGGTCTCGACCACCGCCGGGCTCTCCATCTCGTAGGCGGCGATGTAGCGCGGCTCGGTCGGCGACGGCTGCCGGTAGCGAGTCGCCCGCCGCACGCCGGCCACTGCGCGCAGGTTGGGCACGTGCTCCTTGTCGTAGACCTCGTTGAACAGCGCCTGGTGCTCGTGCCCGACGTCCATCCGGACCAGATACAACCCGTGTGCGCTCATGGGACCCTCCTGGCGCGCTAGCATAGCCCACATGGCCCGGGCGGGGGCGGCGCTCGTCCTGATGGCGCTGGTGGCCGGACCGGTGAGCTGCGAGGCCCAGGATCTGGAGCCGAGGGCGTATTCCAACACACCGGTCGGCATGAATTTCCTGATTGCCGGCTATGCCTACACCTTTGGAGACGTGAGCGTCGACGCGTCCACGCCGATCAAGGACGCCGAGCTCACGACGCACAGCGCCTACCTCGCCTACGCACATGCGTTCGGCGTGTGGGGTCGACCAGTCAAGCTGGACCTCGTGCTGCCGTATGCGTGGCTGTCGGGCAGCGCTGAAGTCAACGGCCAGCAAGAGAGCCGATGGGCCACCGGCTTCGGGGATGCTCGGGCCCGCGTCTCGGCTCTCCTGTACGGCGCTCCCGCTCTCACGCTGGACGAGTTCGAAGACTACAAGGCGGATTTCATCGTGGGCGCCAGCCTGGCGGTGACGTTCCCGACCGGTCAGTACGACCCGGACAAGCTCGTCAACATCGGGACCAACCGCTGGTCCTTCAAGCCGGAGATCGGCCTGTCCAAGACGTTCGGCCCGGTGTCGCTCGAGCTGGAAACGAGCGCCACGTTCTACACGGACAACAACGACTTCTTCGGTGGCAGGAAGCTCGAGAAGGCGCCCCTCTATGCCGTCCAGGGCCACGCGATCTACCACACACGCTTCGGCCTGTGGGGCGCGGTGGACGTCACGTATTACGGGGGTGGGCGCACGACGGTCGACGGCGAGAAAGGCGAGGAGCCGCAGAACCTGCGCGTCGGCGGGACGCTCGCGCTCCCGATCACCCGGCAGCATTCGGTCAAGCTTTATGCCAGCACCGGCGCCATCGCGCGCGTTGGCGGCAACTTCACCACCGCCGGCATCGCCTGGCAGTTCCGCTGGGGCGGCGGCCTCTAGTCAGCCCTTGATGGCGCCGGCCGTCATGCCCTTCACGAACCACTCGGACAGGAAGAGGTACAGGACGAGCACGGGCAGGGTGGCGATCATGAGCCCGGTGGCCAGCATGCCGATGTCCTGGTACTGATCCGAGACCAGGAACTGGATGGCGAGCGGCAGCGTGCGGATCTTCTGCTGCGTGATGAACACCACGGCGTAGAGGAACTCGTTCCAGAAGTAGATGAAGTTCAGGATCACGGTCGTCGCCACCGCCGGCAGCGCCATCGGGAACATCACCCGCCAGAACATCGCCCAGTCGCTGCAGCCGTCGATGCGCGCCGCCTCCTCGAGCTCGCTCGGGATTTGCGCGAAGAACGCGCGGAGCAGATAGATGGTCAGCGGAAGCTCGGTGACCACGTACACCAGCGTGAGGCCGGCGAGCGAGTTGAAGAGCCGATACTGGACCAGGATCTGGAAGAGCGAGAGCAGCATGATCTGGGGCGGAAACATGATCGAGAGGAAGATCAGCAAGAACAGGGGCTCACGCAGCCGGAACTGATAGCGCCGCCGGGCGAAGGCGAAGCCGGCCATGGCGCCGATGACCGTGACGATCAGCACCGACGCCACCGAGACCACGGCGCTGTTCCGGAAGTACGTGGCGTAGCCGAACTGGTTCCACGCCGATGCGTACTGGCTCCAGTGCGCGGGGATGGGGAGCGCGTAGTGGCTCCGGTAGATCTCGTCGGTCGTGCGGAGCGACATCATGGCGGTCCACACGTACGGCCATGCCGAGAACACGGTGTAGGCGAGGACCGGTACGAGCAGGAGCCAGCGGCCGAGCCGGGCGGGCACCCTCAGAACTCCAGGGCCTCGCGCCGCTGGAGCGTGCGCGTCAGCAGGAGCGTGAGACCGAAGATGATGACAAACCAGATCACCGCGATCGCCGAGGGGTAGCCGAGGTCGAGCGTCTTCCACTCGAAGGCGCGCTTGACCACGTAGGTGGCGACGGTTTCGGTGCCCCACATCGGGCCGCCCCGCGTCATGACCCACACCAGCGCGAACTGCTTCATCTTGCCGATGAAGTCGAGGATGGCGAGGTTGATGATGGTCGGCCACACCAGCGGCACCATGATGTGCAGGATGCGCCGCCCGGCGCTCGCGCCGTCGACGGTGGCCGCCTCCAGGTACTCGGCGGGAATCGCGTGGAGCGCGGCGAGCAGCACGACCATGTTGAAGCCCGCGAACATCCACGTCGTGACCAGGATCAGCGCGGGCAGGGCCGTCGATGGGCTGGCGAGCCACGCCTGCGCGTAGGCGCCCAGCCCGACGGCGCGCAGCACGAGGTTCGCGATACCCCAGTCGTAGTTGTAGACCCAGAGCCAGATGACGCCGACCACCGGATACGACATCAGCACCGGCGTGAACCACACCGTCCGGAAGACGCGCGCGAACGGCACGCGCGCGTAGAGGACGAGCGCGAGCGCCAGGGCGAGCGGAAGGTCGATGAGCGGCGCCACGATGCCCCACACGAGCGAGTTGCGGGCGGCCTTCCAGAAGACGTCGTCGGAGGTGAGAATCTCGCGGAAGTGCTCGAAGCCCACGTACTCGCTGAGCATGCCGAGGTCCATCCGCAGCGTGTGGAAGCTGTTGTAGAACGTGACGGCCACCGGGTAGATGCAGAACGCGGCATAGAGGACGACCGCCGGCCCGAGGAAGAGGGCGATGGCGCCCCACGGCCGGCGCGGACGGGGGCGGCGCGTGGCCGCCCCCGTCAGGATCAGCGACTCGGTGCGCGCCAGGCTACTTGCCCTTCTGGCGAGCGTCCTCGAGCTTGGCCAGCGCCTCGTCGACGCCGATCAGCTTGTTGGGAAGCCCCTGGTTCACGACCGCCACGTAGGTGTCCCAGAGACCGGGCTTCATGACGACGCGGACCTGCTGCGCCGTGAGGTCGACCCACTTCGTCGCCTTGTTCACGCGGCCGTACTCGTCGAAGTACCACTTGAGCGGGCTGTCGATGCGCGCCGGATCGGTCTTGATGCCGGTTTGCACGCCGGTCTTCGCCATCCACATGTTGCCGATCTCGACGTCGGCGAACGTGTCGGCGACCTTCACCGCGAGGGACAGGTTCGGGCTCTTGGCGGCGACGGCCAGCGAGCCGGCGACGCCCAGGAACTTCTGGCCGTGTCCCTTGCCGTCCTTGGTGAGCGTGTTGTTCAGCATGCCGAGTTCGAAGTCCTTCGGCTGGCCGCCCTTGTCGGGCGGGACGAACGCGCGGCCGGTGTACCAGGAGCCGACCGGGAACATGCACGCCTTCTGCTCCGTGTGGAAATACCGGTGCGCCTCCGCGAGGGTCATGCTGCTGAGGGTCTTCGAGTAGGCGCCGAGATCGATCAATTCCTTGTAGTAGCGGAACACCTCGACCACGCGCGGGTCCTTCCACGAGATCTCGCCGCGGAGCAGGCGCATGAACTCGTCGGCGCCGAGCTTGTCGGTGAGGAGCGCGTTCGGGATGTAGTGGGCGGCCCAGTCGCGGTCGGACGCGCCGGTCGCGAACCCAGCGTGCCCGGCCTTGACGCATTTCGCGATGACGTCCTTGAGCTGGTCCTGGGTGAAGGCGTAGCCGGCCGGCACCGTGATGCCCAGCTCCTTGAAGAGCTTCTTGTTGTAGTAGAGCTCGTCCGAGGCTGCCTCGACCGGAATGGCCCACGTGCCGGTCTTGCCCCCGGGACCCGGCCGAGTCCAGAACGACTTGCCGTAGGGCTCGATGTTCTCCCAGTGCACGCCCGTCGAGAGATCGGCGAGCCAGCCGGTCGTCATGAATTCCGGCACGTCCATGTCGTAGTAGAAGACGTCGGGAAAGCCCGAGCCGGCCGTGAACGCGGCCCGCAGCGCGGGCCACATGTTCTTCTTCTCGTAGAAGGTGATCGTCACGGTGTGCCCGGGGTTCTTCACCTCGAAGCGGCGCTTCACCTCGAAGAGGACGGCCTTCTTGCTGTCCTCGATCGCCCAGTGGCTCCACCACTGAAGCTCGACCGCGTGAGCCGCGACCGCCCCGGCGAGCCAGAGTGAGACCGCCAGCACCAGGGACCGCACGGACGTTCGCATGAGAGCGCCTCCTTGATCTATGGTGAGTCGGCGGGGCTCGACCCTACGTCGAGGTCTCCGCCCAGGGCAAGACGAGCGGCTTGATCTCGCGGAATGCCCGCATGCTCTGGATCGCGTCGTTGATGCGGTCCAGGGGATAGCGCGTGGTCAGCATGGCCTCGAAGTCGTAGCGCCCGCCGGTGCGGCGCACGAACTCGAGCGCCTTCCAGAACTGGCCGATGTCGGCCGACTGCACGCCCAGAATCGTCGCCCCCTTGCGCACGAACAGGGCGGCCTGCACGGGCGTGAGTGGCCCGCCGAGCTGGCCGACCACCGCGTAGCGGCCACCCGCCCGGAGAAAGTCGAGGCCCTCCGCGAACGCATAGGGAGCGCCGGACAGCTCGAAGACCACGTCGGCGCCGCGCCCGTCGGTGAGCTCGCGCACGCGTGCCAGGCGCGCCTCGGCGGTGGGAAACTCGTCGATCGACACGACGGCCGACGCGCCCCAGCGCTTCGCCAGCGCCAGCCGGCGCTCGGGCGCGCCCACGACGATGACCTCGCTGACGCCGGCGTGGTTCGCCACCGCGGTCGCGAAGAGGCCCAGCGGGCCGGCGCCCTGGATGACGACGCGCTGATGCGGCTCGATACGGCCGACTCGATCCATGGCGTGGATGACGGTCCGCAGCGCGCAGCTCGCGGCCGAGGCGACACCGTCGGGCACGCCCTCGGGAATGCGCACGCGCCCCGATGGCGGGAAGACGTAGCAGTACTGCGCGAAGCCGCCCACGAGGTACGGGAAGCGGTCGCAGTTGGTCCGCATGTACTGCTTTTTTCGGCGACAGAGCGTCGGCGTGTGCTGGACGCGGCACTCGTGGCACTGGCCGCAGTACACGTGGGTCCACAGGAGGCGATCGCCCTCGCGGAGCGGCTGACCGATCGAGTCCTCGCGCGGCCCCGGACCGAACGCGACGACCGTGCCCATCATCTCGTGGCCCAGGACGATCGGCAGCTGCGCCGGCGCCAGCGCCTGGGTCATCCCGTCCCACTGGTGCACGTCTGAGCCGCAGACTGACGCCACGTCGACGCGGACCAGCAGCGAGCCGGGCTCGAGCTCGTCTTCTCGCGGCACCGGAAGCTCGCGGATCTCAATCGGCTTGCCATATTCGGCCACCACGGCGGCGCGCGCGGTCTTGGGCAGGCTCATGATGAGCGGGAGTATAGCGTTCTTCCCGGATCGCGACGGGGTTCGGTTAGGATTGGCGGCAGGGAGCCACACCCATGAGTGAGTGCAAGCACGGCCTGAAGACCGGTTGCGCATATTGTCACGCCGCCCCACCGTCCACCACGCGCCCGTCGTCGACGGGCGCGCCGAAGAAGCGGGCGCGGCCCACGTCCCTGTCGGAGAAGATGAACGACCGCATGACGGCCCTCAAGCGGCGGCTTCGAGAGATTCGCGGCGAGTAAGCCCCTCGGGGCATAGTAGTCGAATGGCCGTCGCGTCGGCGCCCCGAACCGTCCGAATACCGTCCCGGAAGGCGCGCGCCCGTCGCGCACGGCCCACGCGCTTCCAGCGCCTCGTTCGTTTCGGGCAGCGCGCATTTCTGGCGGTGATGGTGCTGCCGCTGGCGCTCCGCGTGGTGGTGATCGCGACCGTCCTGCTCGTCTTGTGGTCGGTGGCGAACTGGACGTACCAGGTAGTCCGCAAGCCGACCGAGCTGTTCTTTCCCGTGAGCGGCGCGCTCTCGAAGACGCCGCCGGAGACGTGGCGCTCGTACGAGACGCTCTTTCGAACGCATTCGACCGCGATCATGGCGCCCGAGCTCCTGGCCGCGCTAGCCCAGGTCGAGGGCGCGGGCAACCCGGTGGCCCGGACGTACTGGCGCTGGCGTCTGTCGTGGAACCCGTTCGAGTGGTATCAGCCGGCCTCGAGCGCGGTCGGCATGTACCAGATCACCACCCCGACGTTCCGCGAGGCGCGGCGCTACTGCATTCACTATCACGAGGTGGTCGAGGCGGGCCCCTGGTACCAGTGGCGCTCGTGCTGGTTCAACGGGCTCTATACGCGGGTCGTGCCGAGCCACGCCGTCGAGATGACGTCGGCGCTGCTCGACCGGAGCGTCGCCAGCACGGTGGCGCGGCACCGCGCGGTAACGGCAACGCTCCAGCAGAAGCAGGACCTGGCCGCGATCATTCACCTCTGTGGCGCCGGCGGCGGCAACGCCTTCGCGCAGCGGGGCTTCACGCTGACCCCCGGCCAGAAGTGCGGCGACCACGACGTCCGCGGCTACCTGGCGCAGATCAACACGATGAAGCGGCTGTTCAGCCGCCTCGCGGCGCTCGACTAGCGCTCGCTCGTCAGCCTCGCATCGCGGCCGCGTAGGCGTCGAGCCGCGGCAGCACGGCCTCGCGTCCCTCCGACGGCAGACCGAAGATCGCGCGCTCGACGCCGGCGGCCTCGAGCATGCTCAGCGCTTCCTTCTTGGGCGGCGCGAAGAAGATCGACACGGGCGCCGTCTTCGGATCGCGGCCCGCCTTCTTCAACCGTTCGCGCAGCTCGGGAATGCGCTCGAGGGGATTCGTCTTGGGCCGCATGATCGGCATCCAGCCGTCGCCGTACTCCACGACGCGATCGAACGTCGTCGCGCCGTCGCCGCCGATGAGGATGGGCGGATGCGGCTTCTGGACGGGCTTGGGATCGGACCAGATCTTTTCGAAGTTCACGAACTCGCCGTGGAACTCCGCCTCGCGCTTGGTCCAGATTTCCTTCATCGCGAGCATACGCTCACGCAGGAGGCGCCAGCGGCTCTTCCATTCGGTCGAATGATTGCTCATCTCTTCCCGGTTCCAGCCCCCGCCAATCCCGAAGAGCACACGGCCACCCGACAGCCGATCGAGCGTCGCGACTTCCTTCGCGAGCGTGATCGGATCGCGCTCGATGACGAGGCAGATGCCGGTACCGAGCTTGAGGCGCTTCGTCGCCGCGCCCGCCGCCATCAGTGCGACGAACGGATCGTAGGACGACCAGTAGTCGCGCGGCAGATCGCCGCCGCCGGGCCAGGGGCTCAGTCGGCTCGCCGGGATGTGCGTGTGCTCGGGGAACCAGACCGATTCGAAGCCGCGCTCCTCGAGGGCCCGCGCCAGCTCGTCCGGAGCGATCGCGTACTCGGTCGGGAACATGACGACGCCGTAGTGCATGACGACCTCCTTGGGTGATGTAGCATACGCCGGGTGACACCTCCTCGGCACGTGATCGTCTGCGGCGCGGGCGTCGTCGGCGCCTCCGTCGCCTACTTCCTGTCCCGGCGCGGCGTCGGCGTCACCGTCATCGAGCGCACGGGCGTGGCGTGCGCGGCGTCGGGCAAGTCCGGCGGATTCCTTGCCCTCGACTGGTGCGACGGCTCGCCGCTCGGCCCGCTGGCGCGGGCGAGCTTCAAGCTTCACGCCGAGCTGGCGACGGAGCTCGGCACCGATTACGGCTATCGGCGCATGGACACCTTCATGCTCGCCGCGCGCGAGCGCGGGACGTTGGCGGGCGGCCACCGCGTCACCGCTCCCAGCTGGCTCGACGGCTCCGGCATCGTCACCGCGGAGCTCGGCTCGCAGGCGACCACCGCCCAGGTCACGCCGGCCAGATTCACCGCGGCGCTGATCGATGCGGCGCGAGCGCTCGGAGCCCGGATCCACACGGGCGTCGTCGAGGACGTGGCGTGGCGCGGCGACGCCGCGTCCGGCGTGGTGATGGCAGGCGGTGAGCCGCTCGAGGGCGACGCCGTCGTCCTGGCCATGGGACCGTGGACCGGCCGGCTGGCCGGGCGGCTACGCCTGCCGAGCGTGCACGGGCTCAAGGGCTACAGCGTGACCCTCGCCGCACCGGATGTGCCGGCCCACGCGCTCTTCGTCGACTACCGGACCGCCGACGGCCGCGCGCTCGAGCCGGAGATTTTTCCGCGTCCGGACGGCGAGGTCTACGTGTGCGGAATGGCCGACCCGGCGCCGCTGCCGGATTCGCCGGAGGGTGTCGAGGTGAACGAGAGCTCCTGCGACACGCTCGCGCGCGCCGCCGGCCGCGTCTCCGTGGCGCTGGCCGCCGCGCGGATCACCCGCCGGCAGGCCTGCTACCGTCCGGTCACCGACGACGGCATTCCCTTGATCGGCCCGGTTCCCGGTGCGCCCGGCGTGTTCGTCGCGACCGGCCACGGACCGTGGGGAATTCTCAACGCGCCCGCCACCGGGCTGGCGATGGCGGAGCTGGTCGCCGACGGCGCCGCCAAGCTGGTCGATCTGCGGCCGTTCGATCCGGCTCGGCTGCCGTCGGCGCGGCGGCGATGATATAGTCCGGCCGACATGAGCGACAACTTCCTGCTCGCCGGTGTGCGCGTCATCGATGCGGCAAACTTCATCGCGGGTCCGGTGGCCACGACGATCATGGCCGACCTCGGCGCGGACGTGATCAAGATCGAGTCGCCCGACGGCGATCCGTACCGCCACCGCACGGGCGGGCCGGGCGTGGCCGAGAGCCCGTACAACTATCGCTGGATCGTCGACAACCGGACCAAGCGCGGGCTGGCGCTCGATCTCCGCGAGGCGGCCGGTCGCGCGGTCCTGCAGCGGCTCGTCGAGCGCGCGGACGTGTTCGTCACCAACGCGCCGCTCGACTCGCGCGCGCGTCTCGGCGTGCGCTGGGAAGACCTGGCGCCGCTCAATCCGCGCCTCATCTATGCCTCGATGACCGCTTACGGCGAGCGTGGCGACGAGGCCGCGCGCACCGGCTTCGACGCGACAGCGCTCTGGGCGCGCACGGGCCTGATGGATCTGGCCAAGCCGTCGCCCGATTCGCCGCCCGCGCGGTCGCTGCCGGGCATGGGCGACCATCCGACCGGCGTGAGTCTCTTCGCGGCCATCATGACCGCGCTCTATCGCCGCAGCCAGACCGGCCGGGGCACGATGGTCTCGACCTCGCTCATGGCCAACGGCGTCTGGTGGAACGCGATCCAGATCCAGGCGGCGCTCTGCGGCGCGCGCGTCGAGGCGCGTCCACCGCGCGAGGAGCCGGCGAGCGCCCTGGCGAACCTCTACCGGTGCGCCGACGGCCGGTGGTTCCTCCTGAACTTGCTCAACGACGACCGGGACTGGCCGCCGTTGCTGCGCGCGATCGAGCGACCCGATCTGGCCGCCGATCCGCGCTTCGCCACGACACCTGCCCGACGCGCCAACGCGCGCACGCTCGTACCGGTGCTGGACGGTGTCTTCGGCTCCCGTCCGTGGCCGGAGTGGCGCGACATCCTGAACCACCACAAGCTCACGTTCGGCGAGGTCGGCACCGTCGAGGACGCGCGCACCGATCCGCAGATGGTCGCCAGCGGCGCCCTGGTGCCGATCGATGACGCACGGGCGGGCGCATCGCTGACGGTCGGGAGCCCGTTCTCGCTGGAGGACGTGCCGAAGGTCGCGCCGCGCCTGGCGCCCGAGCTGGGCGAGCACTCCGTGGACATTCTGCGCGAGCTCGGCTACGGCCAGGCGGAGATCGACAAGCTCCTGGCCGCGCGCGTCGTGGTGCAGGGGAAGCCGGCGGCCTGATCAGCCGAGCTTCACGCCGTACTTCTCGAGCGTCTCCTCACGCAATTCCAGCCCGAGCCCCGGTGTGTCGGGGACGGCCATGTAGCCGTCGACGATCTTCGGGCGCTCGCGGAAGAGCTCGAACCAGAGCG
>DASRIY010000296.1:0-3366 GCA_035649755.1 Candidatus Methylomirabilota bacterium | reverse complement strand
TGCTCGACGACGAACGTGCTCTCGTAGCCGAGCGCCTCGGCCTTGACGTTGTTCTCGACGAACTCGCGGAACCCGGCGCCGCTGTCGACGTCGACCCCGCCCCGCTTGGCCTGGGCGCTCCCGAAGAGCCCGAAACGCATGATTTCCTCCAGAAATAATGCGACGTTACGGCGCAATAGCGTATCACACCAAGAATGGACGCTGCCGGAGTAGACCCTGCTACGGTGGATCTATGCCCTTGGTTCTGTCGCTCGTCCTGCTGTTCGGGTTGCTGGCGCCGACCGCGCACGCGGCGACGGACCGCTCGATGGTGTTCATCGAGTACCGGTTCATCGCGGTGAACATCAAGCCCGGCAGCTTCGAGGGCTCCGTTCGAAAGCTGTGGCGCTACGGGGACAGCTACGCGCGGCTCGAGGAGGCGCCGAATCCGCAGACCGGCATCCACGGCCTTCTCATCACCAAGGCGCCGAACTCCTACCTGATCAACCGGTACACCAAGGTGGCGCGTCACGTCGTGGACCCAGGCCCGACCTACAACGTCGTCATCCCGGTGTTTCCCTCGGAGCGAGACGGCAAGCTCAAAGGGCTTCAGATGGGTCGCGAGCTCGCGTTCTTCCAGGCCAACGGCGCCGTCCCGCTTCCCGACGAGCCGATCGACACCGCGATGTGCTCGGTGCTGCGCGCGAAGGTGGAAGAGTCCGAGATCAAGCTCTTTCTCGACAAAGACTCGAAGCAGCCACGACAGGTCTGGATTCGAAATTCACGCAGCGAGTACGCGGTTCGCTATGTGCGCTACCGGACGGATCTGCCGCTCGACCTCTCTCTCTTCTCGGTGCCCAAGGACGTCCAGGTCACTCGCGCGAACTGACCCCTAGCCGTCCTGAGGTGCGGTGGCGGCGCGCGCGGTTGCGCGACCCGGTCGCATGGACTAGCCTGTTGGCGGGCACGGCACGCTGCCACCCCTTACAGGAGACCTGTTGAAACGCATCACGGCCATTCTCTTCGTCCTTCTGATCGCGAGCGCGCCGAGCTGGGTCGAAGGTCAGGCAAAGAACGCTCCCCGGATCGGCCTTCTGGTATACGGGAACCCGCCGCCCGCGACCTCGCCGGAACAGAATCTCGTCCAGGGGCTGAAAGAACTCGGCTGGGTCGACGGCCAGAACATGACTCTGGTCGTCCGCTATGCGGAGGGCCGTCCCGAGCGGATTCCGGGTCTGGCGCGAGAGATCGTCGAGTCCCGTGTCGACGTCCTGTGCGGCGTTGGCACGGATGTGGCCAAGATGTTGAGCGGAGTCACGAAGACGGTTCCCATCGTCGTGAGCGTCAGCGAGGACCCTGTCGAAGTCGGACTCGTCGCGAGCCTGAACCGCCCGGGCGGGAACATCACGGGTGTGACGTTCGTGTCGGCCGAGCTAGCGCCCAAGCGACTCGAGCAGCTGAAGGAGATGCTCCCGCACGCGTCCCGGGTGACGGTCCTCCTCAATCCGACCCACGTCGATCTCGAGTACAAGGAGCTGGAGACCGCCGGCCGAAAGCTCGGCATCAGGCTTCAGGCCGTCGAAGTCCGATCACCGGAGGAGCTCGACCCTGGGCTACGCGCGGTCGCGGCGGGGAAACCCGACGCGCTGATCACCGTCCCGTCGCGACTGCTCAACCTCAACCTGAAGCGTATCGCCACGTTCGCGCTCGAACAGCGTCTGCCCTCCGTGTCCATGTGGCCAGCGTTCACGGAGGTGGGAGGGCTGATGACCTATGGGCCGGACGTCCCCAGCATGGTCAAGCGCAGCGCCCATCACGTGGACAAGATACTGAAGGGCGCGAAGCCGGCCGATCTGCCGATGGAGCGTCCGACACGCTTCGAGTTCGTCGTGAACCTCAAAACGGCCAAAGCGCTGGGGCTGACGGTGCCCCAGTCCCTCCGCCTGCGCGCGGACCGGGTGATCGAGTAGCCGCGAAGGCCTTACGGCGCCGCGATGACGCCGGCGCGCAGCAGCTCCGCGATGCGGTCGCTGGAATAGCCGAGCCCGCCGAGCACGGCGCGGGTGTGCTCCCCGACGCGATAAGCCGCCGGTCCGCGAGGGCCAAGCGACTGGCCATCCACGTGGTACGGACTCGCCGTCACGCGCACCGCCCCCCGCGCCGGATGCGGGACATCCGGAAAGAACCGGCGGGCGGCCAGGTGCGACTCCGCGATCACCTCGGCCGGGCGCAGGACCGGCGCGCAGGGAATGCGCGCCTCCGAGAGCGTCTTCACCGCGTCCTCGATCGTCCGGAACCGCCCGAGCCACGACTCGACGATTGGCCGGAGCTCTCGCCAGCTCGCGCGGCGCTTCTCGCCCGTGTCGAATCGCGCGTCGCCCGCCAGCTCCGGGATCAGCGTCAGGAGCCGCGGCCACAGCTCGGGCGAGCCGGTGAACTGCATCGCCAGGAAGCGGTCGCCGACAGGCGCCACGATCATGCCCGGCCGTGGGTTTCCGTACTCTTCGCCGCCGTTCAGCACGGCGGCGTAGGTGACGCTGTCGGCAGCGATGAGCGCCTCGAGCATGGAGACGTCGAGATGCGCTCCCTTGCCGGTGCGGCCGCGGCGAATCAGCGCGCTCAGGATGGCGGTCGCGGCGTGCGTAGCGGCCAGGACGTCGGCGGCCTGGAGATTGGACACGCGCGGCGCCGGCTCGTCGCCCTGCTCGAGGTGCATGAGCCCCGACGCGGCGTTGATGATGTGGGCGAACGCCGGCCGCGAGCGCCACGGACCGGTCTGGCCGAAGCCCGAGATCGAGCAGTAAATGATGTCCGGTTTCAGCGCGCGGATCGTCTCGTAATCGCACCGGAGCCGCGCGATCACGCCCGGCAGGAAGTTCTCCACGACGACGTCTGAGACCTTGGCCAGATCGTGGACGACGGCCTGCCCGTCGGGTCGCGACATGTCGACGCCCACGCTTTCCTTGCCGGCGTTCACGCGGGTGAAGTAGGTGCTCTGGTCGCCGCGCCCGTCCTCGAGCTGCAGGTAGTTGTGGCGCATCTCGTCGCCGCCGCCCGGACGCTCGATCTTGATCACGCGGGCTCCGAGGTCGCAGAGCAGGCGCGTGCAGTACGGCCCCGCCAGGACGCGGGTCAGGTCCAGGATGGTGATGCCGACCAGAGGCAGATCGCCGGCGGCGCTCAGGGGCCTGGCCAGGCGTCCAGGACGGCGCGCTTGAGCCTGCGGCGCTCGCCGTCGGACAGCTTGAAGTCGTGGCCGAATGGCGCCGACTCGAAGGAGCCATAGGCCGGGTTCGCGATCACGATCCACTCGCGGCCCCAGCGCTCTCGATGCTGCTCCATCACTTTCAAGCGCTCCGCCTCGGTGCCGCGGTACTCGTCGACGAA
>DASRIY010000295.1:0-7834 GCA_035649755.1 Candidatus Methylomirabilota bacterium | reverse complement strand
AGCCGTCGGGCAAGGGCTCGGACACTACGCCCGCTTCCTCGCCCTCGACCTCGAAGTCCGACTGACGACGACCGACGTCCCGCGCCGGGCGCCCAGCATGGCGGCGGCGCTCCCCGCGTTCACGGCGATCTCCAGGCGATTGCGAGAGCCGACGAGGGCGCCCGCGCGTCCACGGGCGAGCTCGCCATAGGTGCGCACCAGGGGCAGGCTTCGGGCGCCGATCCGGACGGTCAGGCTCGATCCGAGGGACGCCAGCGCCTCGCCGGGGATCGAGGTCACGAGGTTGCCGAACCGGTCCACGTGAACGACGGCGCCCCCGATCCGGCTGGCCGCCACGCGCGCCGTGGGCCACGTCAGGCGAACCGGATCGGTCACGGGCGGCCCGAGCCGCTCCGGCGAGAGGCCGCGGGCCACGTGGGCGGCGGCCGGCGCGAAGACATCGCGCCCGTGAAACGTGGGGCTCACGATCATCCCGCGGAACTCCCCCTCGGTGAGCTCGAAGGCGCGCCAGGGCGCGGCAGCGAGAAACGGCGTGAAGAGCCCGTTGTCGGGACCGATGAACACCTGGTCCCTCGCGGCGATCGCGAGGCCGCGGCGCGCCGTGCCGACGCCGGGATCGACGACGGCCACGTGGATCGTGGCGCGCGGAAACCACGGCGCGGCGGCCTCGAGCGCCAGGGCTCCCTCGAGGACGTCGTGGGGCGCGATCTCGTGCGTGACGTCGACGACGTGGACGTCGGGCGTGATGGAGAGGATGGCCGCCTTCATCTCGGCCACGTAGGTGTCGCGCGTGCCGAAGTCGGTCGTCAGCGTGATGACCGCCACGTCAGCGGTCGCGATCGACGACGAAGTCGGCGATCAGCGCGAGCGTGTCGCGCTCCTCCGAGGGGGCAAACATGGCCAGATCTGTCTTCGCCGCCTGCGCGTACTCGTGGGCCCGGGCCAGCGCGTACTCGGCGCCGCCGTGGTCGACGACGCACCGCCGGATCTCGTCGATCTCCTCGGCGTCGAGGGCGGGGCGCTTGAGCAGCCCCTGAATGCGCGCGGCTTCGACCGGCGTCGCCCGCGCCAGCATGGCGATGAGCGGCAGCGTCCGCTTCCCTTCCCGCAGGTCGGCCCCGATCGCCTTGCCGAAGCGGTCCTGGTTGGCCACGAAGTCGAGCGAGTCGTCGGAGATCTGGAAGGCGATGCCGATGTCGAGCCCGTACCGGGTAAGCGCCTCGATCCGATCGGGCGGGAGGCCCCCGAGCGCGCCGCCGATGGTGCAGCACGCCGCGATGAACGACGCGGTCTTCTGCGTGATGACCCGGATATAGTCGGCCTCGGTGGTGACCCCGCTGCGCTTGAGCTCGAGCTGGAATACCTCGGCCTCCGTCATCGAGACGGTCGAGCGCGCCAGGGCCTCCATCACCGCGTGGTCGTTGTCCCGGACCAGCATCGCGAACGACTTCGAGTAGAGGTGGTCGCCGACCAGGACGGCGGCGTCGTCGCCCCACTGAGCGTTCGCCGACGGCCGGCCCCGACGAAGCGGCGCCCGGTCGACCACATCGTCGTGGATGAGCGTCGCGGTGTGGAGCAGCTCGACCACGCAGGCCAGCCGCGCGCTCCGGGGTCCGTGATAGCCGGCCAGCCGCGCTGCCAGCAGCAGCAGCATCGGGCGCAAACGCTTGCCGCCGGCGCCGGCGATGTAGCCGCCCATTTCCCGGATCAGCGCGACGGGCGAGGCGAGCTCGCGGCTGATCTCGGCCTCGACCAGCTCGAGGTCGGCGCCGACCAGCTTGGCGACGCGCTCCTTCAGGACCCGTTCGAGAGTGGGCGTGGGCACGCGCGGGTTACTTGGGGACGACGCGATCTTTGACCTGAATCTTCGCGCCGGTCGCCACGCTCTGGACGTCCGCGACCGAAAACTTCTCGCGCATCTCGGTGACGCGCGCTGTCGCCACTTCCTCGTCGAGCTCGCCGAGCATCTCGCCGGTCACCGGGTGCACGATCGGGATGGCATCGCGGCGGAGGCTCACGATGGTCCCCGGGCGAATCCCGTCGGCGGCGGTGAGGTCGATCACGATACGTGTGGTGTCGACATAGATGACCAGGCCCCGCTTCGGGCCCTCGGCCGCCTTGCCGTTCGTCGCGGGCGGCGGCGCGACGGGAGCGGGCCCGGCGGGGGCCTTGGCGGCTGGCGCCTTCGCGGGCGGCGCCCCGACCGGGGTGAAGGTGGTGGAGGCCGTCTGCTCCGGCATCTTCTGGCGCGGGCTGATCTTCCCGCCGCCGGGCGGCATGCCGTACTTGGTGACGACCTCCGGCGACGCGATGATGGCGCCCTTGCCGCGGACGAGCGTGGTGAAGGTGGTCGGGATCTTGTCCTCTTCGACCCAGACGTACTCGGGCTCGCTCGGCACGTCGCCGAATCGCGGGTTCTTGATCAACAGCCAGCGCGTTTCCGCCGACTTGATCGCGATCGAGGGATCGCCGGCGTTGGGAAGTCCCAGAATATTGCGCATCGACGAGCAGCCGAAAGTCGCCAGGAGGACGACGGTCAGCAAGAGAAAGCGCAGAATCACGGCGCCCATACCATAGCAGGAACCCCCCGGCGGGACATCAGTCTTCACTAGCCGGTTCCCACGGGAATCGCTGCTCCTCGGCGGCGGCGGGCGGCAGGAGGGGCTCGCGGCGCGAGAAGAGCGCGGTGCCGGTCACGGCGGAGATCCACGTGACGTCGAGGTAGACGACGCCGCGCCGCTCGAGCAGCACGGGCACGATCCAGCCCGTCACGTCCAGGCGCTTCGAGATGCGGACGGCGCGCTCCGGCAGAGCCAGGATCTCCTGCACGTGAGCCCCGCCGTTGGCGAAGAGGTCCGAGACCGTGAGCGGATCGGTCACCTGGAAGCGCTTGGAGCGCTCGAGGACGATCGCCAGGAGGTACGGAACCCGGCGAAGATCGGGCACCGTCGGGGACTGGGTCAGATCGAGCACGGGCGTGATCGCCGCCTTGATGCGTCCCCGCGTGATCCGCACGCCGTCGTCGGCCTGGGGCTTCGGCTTGCCGTCGAGGGGAACGTACACCGCCTCCGCGAAGCGCGGATAGACGGTCTTGACCTGCGCGTACCCGAGGACTTCCTCGTACCGGCCGAGCGCCTTGCGAGTGATCGGGTGGTGGAACTCCTCGCCCTTGCGGAAGATCGTGAACTCCTGCCCGGCCTGCGCGCCGCCGCCCTGGCCGATGTCCAGATAGAGCGCGCCGTCCTCGAAGCCGACCACGAGCGCCTCGAGGGGCGTGAACGTCTTGATGAAGTCCTCCGACATGAGACCGAAGGTCGCTCCGATGCGGTCCGCCATCCCTGCGAGGGCGCTCGAGCACGAGGCGAGCACGCCGAGCACGGCGAGGCCGACGAGCACGCGGATCTGGCGGCTCAAATCGCGACCGACGGCTGGTGGACGCCGAACACGGAACGCAGACGATCGCAGATCTCGCCCAGCGTCACGCCGGCCTCGACCGCGGTCACCAGCAGCGGCAAGAGGTTGGCGCGGCCGCGGGCCGCGCTCTCGAGCGCGTCGAGCGCGCGCCCGACCGCCGCGCGATCGCGCGTGGCTCGCGTGCGCGTCACCCGGTCGGCGAGGGCCTGGCTGACCGTCGCGTCGACGTGGAAGAGGTTGCCGGGCGGCGGCTCGTCCGTGACGAACTCGTTGACGCCGACCACGACCCGGGCGTGATCCTCGACCTCGCGCTGGTAGCGGTAGGCGGCCTCTTGGATCTCGCGCTGCATGAACGTGATGGCCGCGACCGCGCCGCCCAGGTCGTCGATCTTCTGGATGTAGACGCGCGCCGCCTCCTCGATGTCGTTCGTGAGGCGCTCGACGGCGAAGGCACCCCCGAGAGGATCGGCCACCGCGGCCACCCCCGATTCGTGGGCGAGGATCTGCTGGGTCCGGAGGGCGATCCGCACGGCGCGCTCGGTCGGCAGCGAGAGCGCCTCGTCCATCGAGTTGGTGTGCAGCGACTGGCAGCCGCCCAGCACCGCGGCGAGCGCCTGGATCGCGACCCGGACGATGTTGTTCTCGGGCTGCTGCGCCGTGAGCATGCTGCCCGCCGTCTGGGCGTGGAACCTGAGCGCCAGGGCGCGCGGGTCCTTCGCGTGAAAGCGTTCGCGCATGATGCGCGCCCACAGCCGGCGCGCCGCGCGGAACTTGGCGACCTCCTCGACCAGGTCGTTGTGCGCGTTGAAGAAGAACGAGAGCTGCGGCGCGAAGTCATCGACGGCGAGGCCGGAGTCCAGCGCCGCCTGCACGTAGGCGATCCCGTTCGCCAGCGTGAAGGCCACCTCCTGCACCGCGGTGCAGCCGGCTTCGCGCACGTGGTAGCCCGAGATCGAGATCGTGTTCCAGCGGGGGACGCGGTCCCGGCAGTACGCGAAGGTGTCGGTGACCAGCCGCATCGACGGGCCCGGCGGGAAGATGTAGGTGCCCCGCGCGATGTACTCCTTCAGGATGTCGTTCTGCACCGTTCCGCTGAGCCGCTCCGCCGCGACGCCCTGGCGGCTCGCGGTGGCCACGTAGAGCGCCAGGAGAATCGCGGCGGTGGCGTTGATCGTCATCGACGTCGACACGCGGTCGAGCGGAATCCCCGCGAACAGATCCTGCATGTCCTCGAGCGAGGCGATCGACACGCCCACCTTGCCCGCCTCACCTCGCGCCATGGAGGCATCCGGGTCGTAGCCCATCTGGGTGGGCAGATCGAACGCGACGGAGAGGCCGGTCTGACCCTGCTCGAGGAGGAAGCGGTAGCGCTTGTTCGTTTCGGCGGCGGAGCCGAAGCCCGCGTACTGACGCATGGTCCAGAGGCGCTTCCTGTGCATCTCGGGATGGACGCCGCGGGTGAACGGAAACTCGCCCGGCTTGCCCAGGTCCTCGGCCAGCCGCTCGGCCGGAACGTCCTCCGGGCCGTAGACCGACGGGATGGGCGCGCCCCAGGACGTCCTGGGCTCCCGCTTCTGCTCCGTCACAGACTCGCCTCCCCGGCAGCTGCCATCAAAGTGGGAGGTTGCCGTGTTTCTTGGGCGGGTTGGTGTCGCGCTTGGTCCGCAGGAGCTCGAGGGCCGCGGTGAGGCGCGCCCGGGTGTCGCGCGGCTCGATCACCTCGTCGATGTAGCCGCGCTCGGCGGCCGCGTACGGGGTCGCCAGCATCTCGCGGTATTCACGCGTCTTGTCCTCGCGCAGGGCGGCCGGATTCTCGGCCCGCTCCATGTCTCGCCGGTAGAGGATGTTGACCGCGCCCTCGGGGCCCATGACGGCGATCTCGGCTGTCGGGTAGGCGAAGTTCGCGTCGCCGCGGATGTGCTTGGACGACATGACGCAGTACGCGCCGCCGTACGCCTTGCGCGTGATCACCGTGAGCTTGGGCACCGTCGCCTCGCAGAAGGCGTAGAGAAGCTTGGCGCCGTGCTTGATGATGCCGCCGAACTCCTGGGTCGTCCCCGGCAGGAACCCGGGCACGTCCTCGAAGGTCACCAGCGGGATGTTGAAGCAGTCGCAGAACCGGACGAAGCGGGCGCCCTTGAGCGAGGCGTTGATGTCGAGACATCCGGCCAGATGAGTCGGCTGGTTCGCGACGATCCCGACCGGGCGTCCGCCCAGACGGCCGAAGCCGACGATGAGGTTAGGCGCAAACCCCGCATGCACCTCGAAGAAATACTGCTCGTCGAGCACCGTGCGGATGATGTCGAGCATGTTGTACGGCTTGTTCGGCTGGTCCGGCACGATCGATTGTAGGCTTTCGTCGCGCCGGTCGACCGGATCCTGCGTCGGCCGCAACGGCGGATCCTCGAGGTTGTTCTGGGGCAGGAACGTCATCAGCTCGCGGATCAGCGCGAGGCACTCCTCTTCGCTGTCGGCGGCGAAGTGCGAGACGCCGGAGGTGGTGGTGTGTGTCGCGGCACCGCCGAGATCCTCGGCCGACACGGTCTCGTGCGTGACGGTCCGGATCACGTCCGGGCCCGTCACGAACATGTACGAGGTGTTCCGCACCATCAGGATGAAATCGGTCAGCGCCGGCGAGTACACCGCGCCTCCGGCGCACGGTCCCATGATGGCCGAGATCTGTGGGACGACGCCGGATGCCAGCGTGTTGCGCAGGAAGACCTCGGCGTAGCCGGCCAGCGAGACGACCCCCTCCTGGATGCGGGCGCCCCCGGAGTCGTTGAGCCCGATGATCGGCGCACCGGTCTTCATCGCGAGGTCCATGATCTTGCAGATCTTGCGGGCATGGGCCTCCGAGAGCGAGCCGCCGAACACGGTGAAGTCCTGGGCGAATACAAAAGCCGGCCGGCCGTGGATCCGCCCCGATCCGGTCACGACCCCATCACCCGGAGTTCTCTGGTTCTGCATATCGAAGTCGTGGCTCTGGTGGACCACGAACTTGTCGACCTCGATGAACGAGCCGGCGTCGAGCAGGAGCTCGAGCCGCTCGCGCGCGGTCTTCTTGCCGGCCTTGTGCTGGCGGCGGACACGCTCGGCGCCGCCGGCAAGCTCGGCCTCGGCGTCGCGGCGACGCAGCTCCTCGAAGCGGTCGTGACCCGGCATCAAGCTCGTAGTCTCATTGACTTCCGCTCGATTTTCCACCAATAATTCAAGCCCATGCCTTTCTGGGTCCAGCTGCTCCTCTCGCTGGCGTCTCTGGCCCTGTTACTGGCGCTCGTGGCCGCAGTATGGGCCCTCCGGGGGGTGGCGCAGCGCGCCGAGGCGGTCCTGGCGATCGTGGAGCAGGAGCTCCGGCCGGTCATCGGCCAGGCCGTGGCGCTCACCGAGGACGTGCGGTCGCTCACCCGCGACGCGAGCCGCGAGCTCGAGCGTGTCGGGGCTGTGACCGACCGGGTCGACGACATCGCCGGCGCGGTCGGCCGGATCGTCGGGACGTTGAGCGGCCTGACCCGCGCCGGACAGATCGTGGGCGTGGCGGCGGGGCTCAAGAAGGGTATCGACGTTTTCGTTCAGAGGCTCAGGCAACAAGGAGATCACCATGAGTAACGAGCGTGGATCGGGCGGGCACATGGGCTGGTTCCTGTTCGGCGCGATGCTGGGCGCGGCGGCCGCGGTGCTGCTGACGCCGAAGAGCGGCGCGCAGGCGCGCGAGCTCCTGTCCGAGCACGGCGGCGACGTGGCCCGCCGGGCGCAGGAGTTCGCGTCCGAGGCGCAGGGCCGCGCCGGCGAGTGGCTCGACAAGAGCCGCGAGCTCTTCGAGGAGCAGACGCAGCGTCTCATGAGCGCCTTCGAGGCAGGCCGCGACGCCATGCGGGAGGAGATCCGCCGGGGCTCCGGCCAGAATGGCTGAAGTCGAGGTTCCGAATCCAGAGGAGCTCCACGAGCGCGGCGCCCAGACCTTCAGCCGGCGCGTCGCGCTCACGACCGCGATCTACGCGATCGTCCTGTCGATCGCGGCGATGGGCGCGAACAACGCCGTGAAGGAGATGCTGCTCAAGCAGCAGCAATCGTCGGATCAGTGGGCGTTCTACCAGGCCAAGGTGATCCGCGAGCACCAGTACCGGGGCCAGAAGATGGTCGTGGAGACGCAGCTGGCTGATCCGTCGACCGTCAAGGGCGCCGAGCGGGAGAAGCTGGCGGCGCTCGCCGGGAAGTTCGCCGAAGAGGAAAAGCGCTACAACGCCGAGAAGAAGGACATCGAGAAGGACGCCAAGAAGCTCGAGCACGAGCGGGATCTCTTTCGCGAGCGTCATCCCTACTTCGAGTTCGGCGAGGTCCTCCTGCAGATCGCGATCGTGAGCGCGTCGGTGTCGATTCTCTCGACCTCACGCCAGATGTTCTGGTTCTCGCTGGTCCTGGC
>DASRIY010000294.1:0-21172 GCA_035649755.1 Candidatus Methylomirabilota bacterium | reverse complement strand
GGCAAGCTGTTCACGCCCGACGATATGTACCAGGGGACCCGCCTGGCCGCCGTCGAGGCGATCTACAGCGGGTTCACGTTCGTCCACGACTGGTGCCACAACATCCGCCGCCCCGACTTCGCCGCGGCCAATCTGAAAGCGCTCAGGGAATCCGGGCTGCGCGGCCGCTTCTCGTACGGAACGCCGCAGGCGCATCCGCCAACCGAGACGATCGATCTCGCCGACCTCGAGCGGCTGCGGCGCGACTGGAAGAGCTCGGGCGAGGGCCTGCTCGACCTCGGACTGGCCTGGCGCGGCATGGGTGCTGCGCCGGCGGTGATTCCACCCGAGGTCTACCGCAAGGAGTTCGACGCGGCGCGGGCCGCCGGGCTGCCGATCTCGGTCCACGTCGCCAACTTGCGCTCCCGGGCCGGCGCGGTCGACGCACTGGCCAAGGCGAACCTGCTCGGCAAGGACGTCCAGCTCATCCACGCGATCTGGATCACGCCGGAGGAAATCCAGGCCATCGCCGCCGCCAGCTCGTGCGTGAGCCTGTCGCCCTACACCGAGCTGCGCATCGGCTTCGGCTTTCCGCAGACCGGAGAGCTCCTGGCGGCCGGCGTCACGCTCGGCCTGTCGGTAGACACGACGGTGCTCTCGGGCAACGCCGACATGTTCGCCATCATGAAGGCGATCCAGAACGTCGAGAACAGCCGGACCGAGAACGAGTTCAAGCTGCCGGCGCGCCGCGTGCTCGAGCTGGCCACCATCGAGGGCGCGCGCTCGATGGGGGTCGACGACCGCGTGGGCTCGCTGAAGCCTGGCAAGCGGGCCGACCTTATAACGGTCTCGACCCGCGACGTCAACATGGGCGTGTTCACCGATCCGGCGCACATGCTCGTGGAGGCCGCGCAGCCCTCGAACGTCGACACCGTCGTGGTGGACGGGCGCATCCTCAAGCGCCGGGGCAAGCTCATGGCCTATGACACCCGGCAGGTCGTCGGCCAGGCGTCCGCGGCGCTCGCCGGCGTGCGCAAGCGCGGGAACTGGTGGTAAGGCGCCAATGAGCCCCGACGAGAAGACCGTCCTCGTGGTGGACGACGAGACCACGGTGCTGGGCACCGTGCGCGACGGCCTCACCGCTCATGGCTACCGCGTGCTCGAGGCACTCGACGGCGAGACCGCCCTGCAGATGGCCGAAGCGCATCAGGGGCCGATCGCCCTGCTGCTGGTCGACGTGGTCATGCCCGGACTGAGCGGTCCGGAGGTCGCCAGGCGCCTGCACGCGACCCGGCCGGACACGAAGCTCCTCTACATGTCAGGCTTCTCGACCGAGGTGACCGTCGTCCACGGTATTTCGGCCGGCGACCCGCTCCTGGTCAAGCCGTTCAGCCTGGAAACGCTCGGGCGCAAGGTCAAGGAGCTCCTGGAGCACCGCTCGCCGTTTTCTCGACCGCCGCAGCCACCGGGGCGCTAGATCTGGCGGCGCCGAGGAACGCGGCGGGGAGATCCGCGACGCGCTGGCTCGCGGCTGTCGCCGCCGCCGTCGTGCTGGCGCATGGAGCCGCCGCTCAGGCCCAGATCGCGCTCGAGCTCCGATTCGATGGTCAGCCGTTCGATCCCAAGGCGCCGCCCGAGTTCACCTGCCTGAGCGCCTCGCTGGGGCGCTGGGTCGGCTGCCGCGTGGACAGGGCTGATGGGCCGGGCACCTACGTGCTGACGAGGCCGGCACCGGGCAAGTATCGGCTCCACGTCAGCATCGACGAGAACGGAGCCAACCCGCGGCGATTTCCCGGCGACTACGAGGGCGGCGTGGACATCGTCGTGACCGAGACCGAGCCGGCGCGCGTGGTGATCGACTTGCCGCGACTCATCCACCTGACGCGCCCCGGTGACAACGGCCGGCCGCTCGAGGGCATGCTGACGGGCTGCGCGACAGAGCCCCGGTTCGAGACGCCGCGTTTCTCGTGGGGCCCGACCGCCACTGTCGAGTTCGGCTGGGAGCCGATCGTCAACGGCGCGGAGTATCGCTTGAGCGTAGTCGCTCGCTCATGCGGGCCGGCTCAGGGTCAGCGAGAGGTCTGGAGCGAGAAGACCGCGGCGACCACGGTGGCGGTCGCCGTGCCGCCGAGCACGAACGACGAGCACTACGTGTTCCGTGTCGAGGCGTGGAAGGACGGCCGCCTCGTCGGCGACCTCTACACGCACGACAGCGGGACCCATTCGTGGAACTACCGCTTCCGCGTGCTCGACGCGAGCGTGCCGCGATGGCTCTACTTCGCCGGGGCCGCCGGGGTGGCTCTCCTGCTCCTGGGCGCCCGAGCGATGCTGGGCGGAGCCGATCGCGCCACGCGGCGTCTCCGCGCGCGCGCCGCGGCGTTGGTGGCGGTCGCCGCGGTGGCGGTCGTGGCGGTCGCGGTCGGCGGCTACGCCTACTATCAGGCCCGCGAGCGGCGGAACGCCGAAGCGGCAAAGGCCGCCGCCGAAGGCGCGCGCCGGTCGCGCCAGCGAGAAGTCGCCGACGCGTTCGCCGCGGCGGCGCCGCGGCCGGCATGGTGGGACACGGTCGAGACGCCATATCGCGTCGACAACGTCGGTGACCTGCTCGCCGCGTGGCAGGGTTATCCGCGGCGGGACGACGGCAGCGGCGAGCGTCAGTTCTTCAAGGCCACCTATCAGGGCATCCTCGACCACGCCGACGACGCGCACGTCGTCGCCACCGGCATCGATCTGCTGTACCACGTGGTCCGCGACTACCCGCACCGCCTGGAGATGGCGCGATTCGGCTACGAGCGCTACTTCGCCTATCGGCAGCGGACGGACAACTGCGCCAACTGCATGGTGGGCGACACGACCCAGGGGCTCGCCCAGAACCTGAGCCAGCTCTATCTCGCCGCCGGCCGCGCCGACGACGCGATCGCGGTGTGCCGGCGTCTCGTCGACGAGCGGGCGGCTGACGTCAGCCCGTACAAGCTCGCCGAGACCTGGGACCGGCTCGCCTGGGCGCACTGGCAGAAGGGCGAGCGCCAGCGGGCCATCGAGATCACGCGCGAGACTCTCGCGCGCTACGGCGGCACCGTGCGCGCCGATGAGCTGAGACGGACGCTAGCGCGGTTCGAGGCGGAGCCGGCGCGCTAGGCGGCGGAGAGCACGACGGCCAGCGACTGGCCCCCCAGCCCCTGGCTCATCGACAGGGCGTAGCGGGCTTCGACGCGCCGGGGCGCGGTAACGACGTCGACGTCCTCGAAGCCGGCCTCCGGCGTCTTGAAGTTCAGCGTGGCCGGCGCCACGCCGTGCTCGAGCGCCGTCAGTGAGAATGCGACCTCGGCCAGATCGCTCGCCGCGCCCATGTGGCCGGTGTACGGCTTGAGCCCAGCGATCGGCACGGATGCGTGATCGCCGCTCAGGAGCTCCGCGATCGCCGAGAGCTCCACGCGATCGCCCTTGCGCGTGCCGCTTCCGTGCGGCGAGATGAAGGCCAGCTCCTTCGGGCGGATCCCCGCCTCGTCGACGGCGGCGGCGAGCGCTCGTCGCGCTGTCTCCACGGACACGCCGAGGCTCCCGGCGGCGCCTCCGTCGCTGAAGCTGGCCAGACCCCGGATGCACCCGAGCACACGGGCGCCGCGCGCGCGCGCCCGCTCCAGGGGCTCCAGGACGAGCGCGGCGGCGCCGTCGCCCGCGATGAACCCGTCGCGCCGGCCGTCGAACGGCCTGAACGACGTCGCGCCTTCCCGGCAGCGCGACAGGAGCCCGAGGGCGTCGAGATCGAACAGCGAGACGAGCGGGCTCCAGAGGCAGGTGCCGACCACGATCGCGACATCGGCCTGATCCTGGACGAGGCTCCGGGCGGCCATCTCCAGCGCCTGGGCCCCGCACGGGGAATGGCTGGCGAGGGTGGTGTTGGGGCCCTGCAGCTGATAGCGGCGGGAGACGAAAGCCACAAGGTTGTTCGTGAGCGCTTCAAGGAGAAAGAACGGGTCCACGGTGTGGAGGGTCGCCTTGTTGACGCGCTCCGGGTCGACGGCGCGCCCGGCGGCCACGCCGGCCTCGCGAAAGGCCGCGTAGAAATCGCGGTACGAGGCCTTGCTGTAGTCCGAAGCGCCGATGTAGAGCGCCCGCCGCGACGGCTCGACATGCGTCAGATCGAGGCCGGAGCCGCGCATGGCCTCGTCGACGGCCCGCAGTCCGAAGCGCGAGCTCGGGCTGATGAGCCGCCCCTGCTTCAACACCTCGGGCGGCGTGTCCGCAGGCAGCGCGTCGTCGTCCACCCGCCCCGCGCACCGGAGCGCTCGCGGCAGGCTCGCCTCGCCGAGCTCGCGGATGCCGGTCGTCCCCTGCAAGAGCCGCGGCCAGTGCTGCTCGAGCGAGGACGCGAGCGACGAGATGACGCCCATGCCGGTGATCGCGACGATCGGCTCGTTCATCGGCCCGACCCAGAGTTCGGCGCCAGCGAGAAGCCCGCGGTGTTCGTGAGGATCTCGAAGAGCTGACGCTGGCTCTCGGGCGCCTCGATGTCGGCGAGCGGCACCACCTGCCCGTCGAACTCGGCGACCACGCGCCGCTTGCCGCCGACGCTGCCGCTGCCGCGGTAGCGACGGCGCGACGGCGCGGCGCCCGGCACGACCTCGAGGGCGAATTCCACCTGGTCGCCGGGCCCGGTGAGGTCGTAGAACTTGCAGCTGGTGACGTGCTCGAGCAGGAACCAGCTCGTGAACTCGGAGCTGATCGCCTCCAGCCATCCGGCGAGCTGGGTCATCGACTCGAGGAGCAGCACCCCCGGCATCGTCGGCCGGCGCGGGAAGTGGTACTGCAGGAAGTCCTCGGTCATCGCGACGTTCTTCACGCCGCGGATGCGCTTGCCGGCCTCCCACTCCGCGATGCGGTCGACGAGGTAGTAGCGCACGAGTCCTCAGGACGCGCTGAGACCGCCATCGACCGCGATGGCCTGTCCCACGATGTAGTCGGACGCGTCGGAGACGAGAAACGCCACCAGGTCGGCGACCTCTTCGACGCGGCCGAATCGGCGCGCCGGGATGCGCTCGAGGAGCTTGGCCGAGGCGCGCTGGCGCACCTCCCGGCTCATGTCGGTCTCGATGATGCCGGGCAGCACCGCGTTGATGCGGATGCCCTTGCGGGCCAGCTCGACCGCGCCCGCCCGGCTGAAGGCCACCAGACCGCCCTTGGCGGCGGCGTAGTTGGTCTGGCCGCGCCCGCCCACGTCGGCGCTCGCCGAGGCGATGTTGACGATCTTGCCGCCGCCCTGCCGCAGCATCATCTCGACGGCGTGTCGCGTGCAGAGAAACGCGCCGGTCAAGTTCGTCGCGTGCACGGACGTCCAGTCCTGGATCGTCATGGAGAGCAAGAGCGTGTCCTGCACGATGCCGGCGTTGTTCACCAGGATGTCGAGCCGGCGGTATTCCTGGGCGACGAAGCGAAACATCGCGTCGACCGCGGCCGAGTCCGACACGTCGGTCTGATACGCGCGCGCCCCGCGGCCCTCGCCGACGATCTCCTTCTCGAGCGCTTCGGCGGCCTCGCGCGAGCGCCGGTAGTTGATGATCACCGTCGCGCCGAGCCGCGCCAGCGCCAGGCAGCAGGCCCGGCCGATCCCGCGGCCGCCGCCCGTGACCAGCGCGACCTTCCCGCCGAGGTCGGTCTTCATGCGGGACGTTCGAGCGCGGCCGGGTCCGCGACGCCGCCGTAGTACAGGAAGAAATCCCGCGCCGTCTCGCCCGCCGGGAGCGGAACGTGGTGGAGGATCAGCCGGTTCACCCGCGCGACGACCTGGCCATCGACCGTGGCGGTGGCCGCGCCGAGCGAATCCCGCTCGGTGGTAGTGAGGAGCCGCCCGTCGATCTCCACGCGCGCGCCGGGCTTCAGGGCGGCCGGCACGGTCACGTCGGAGATCAGCGCCAGCACGGACACGCAGCGGAAATCATAGGTGTAGCTCGCCAGCCAGCCGAGGAGCTGGGCCATCGCCTCGATCAGGAGCGCGCCCGGGACCAGCGCCGCGCGGGTGAAGTGCCCTTCCAGGAACGGCTCGGTGGCGGCGAACGACTTGACGCCGGTGATGCGGCGCCCCCGCTCCACGCCGGTGATGCGGTCGATGAACAGGAAGCGCATCACGCGTCCTCGAACGCGCCGAGACAGACCGAGGCGTTGTGCCCCCCGAAGCCGAAGGAGTTGCTGAGGGCCGCCCGGTGGGCGGCGCGGCGAGCCACATTCGGCACGTAGTCCAGATCGCAGCGCGGATCCGGCGTCTCGTGGTTGATCGTCGGCAGGAGCAGCGACTGGCGCATGCCCTCGAGGGTCAGGATCGCCTCGATGGCGCCGGCCGCGCCGATGGTGTGGCCGAGCATCGACTTGTTCGAGCTGATCGGCACCGAGGCCGCCCGCTCGCCGAAGACCCGCTTGACGGCGAGGGTCTCGAGGGCGTCGTTCTGCACGGTCGAGGTGCCGTGGGCGTTGATGTACTCGATCCGGTCACGCTCGAGGCCGGCGTCCTCGATGGCCCGGCTCATCGCCAGCACCGCGCCGTCCGCCTGCGGATGAATGTCCGTGATGCGATAGGCGTCGGTCGAGTCACCGTAGCCAAGCACCTCGCCCAGGATCGGGGCGCCGCGCTCGCGCGCGTGATCGAGCTCCTCGAGAACGAGCGCGCCAGCTCCCTCGGAGATGACGAAGCCGCTGCGCTTTCGGTCGAACGGACGGGACGCCGTCGGGGGGGAGGCGTAGCGCTCCGTCAGCGCCTTGAGGAGGATGAACCCGGAGAGCCCCAGGTAGGTCAGCGATGCCTCGCACCCGCCGGCGATCGCCGCGTCCGCTCGCCTCGATCTGATGAGGCGGTAGGCCTCTCCGATCGCCTGACCTCCGGCGGCGCAGGCGGAGGCGATGCCCACGCTCGGCCCGCGGCAGTCGAAGGCGCGCGAGATCAGCGACGGGCCCACGTCGACCTTGTGCCGGACGAGCGAGAACGCGTCGTACCCGTTCTGCCCGAGCCGGGTCGCGTCCCACTGCCCGTCGCCGTCCCACGCCCGGAAGATCCGCGTGATGTCGTGGAGCGACGCGGTCTCGCCGTGGTAGCCGAGCATCACGCCGATCCGGTAGCGGTCTCTGATCCGGCCGAGCTTCGACTGCTCGGCGGCTTCCAAGGCGGCCGTCCACATGAGCTGGATCGCGCGGGACGCCGTGCGCTCGAGCCGGCCCGCCACACCCGGCGGCCGCTGGATCCACTGATCGGAGACCTCACCGCCGATGCGCACGGGCAGGCCGCGCGTGTCGAAGGCCTTGAGGTAATCGATGCCCGAGCGGCCCTGGCTGGCGTGCTCGAAGGTCTCGGCGGTGTTCCGACCGAGCGGCGTGATCATGCCCACGCCGGTGACGACCACCCGCCGGCGATCGGCCGCGCGGCGTGCGGCGACGGTCAAGAGGCCCGGCTCACCGAGCCGCCCCGCGCCCGAAAGTCCTCGAGCCAGCGGCGGATCACATCGTCACCGGTCAGGAGCGGGGCGTTCGCGCCGCATCCGCCGCAAGTGATCGGGCCGCCGTCGGCGACCTTCCACGCGACCTTGCCGCAGCTGGGACAGTTGGCCGGGCAGGTGCCGAGAATCTCCTCGACGATCATCACCAGCGTGCGCGGCGTGACGAGGGCCGGCACGTCGTCGAGCGGCATGCCGGCGTGCACCTGCGGCCCGGCCGAGCCGAGCCGCGCGTTCCAGATGGTCACCGCCGTCTCGGTGAGCCGTCCACTCGAGTCGATCGCGGTGCCTTCACCGAACAGCTCCTCCACGTGCTCCAGGAAATACTTGCGCGGCATCCCCACGTTGAAGCGTTGCTCGAGACGGAAATTGATGTCGATGAAGTCCAGAGATTCCGCAGCCAGATCGCGGATGAGCGAGCTGTCGGGCTCGACCTTCTGCTCGGAAATCTGCAGCGCCTCGGCGATCGCCTTCTGCACCTCGCGTTGGATCTGATCCGGGCTGATCAATGACTCGGCCATTCTCTCCTCGTGTCCGTCCGTCCCCTGAATCGTGGCTCGGCAGCGTCAGCCGGCCGAGGCCGGGTGCAAGAGCTCGTTGGTGAGGCCGTTGTCGACGACGATGGACTGGCCTCGAATGCTGCGAGCGGCGTCGGTGCAGAGGAAGAGCACCACGCGCGCCACGTCCTCCAGCTCGACGAAGGCGGATGCAGGCAGCCGCTCGACGCCCGGCCAGTACTGGCGCAGGACCATCAGCGAATCCGTTCTGAGCAGACCCGCGGTGACGCCGTTCACCGTGATCTGACGATCCTTGAGCTCGACGGCCCACTGCTTGACGAGCGCTTCCATGGCCGCCTTCATGCTGCCGAGCGGATAGCTGGGCAGCGCGAAGCGGCTGCCGAGGCTGGAGATGAACACGACGTGGCCGGGGCGTCCCTGCATCAGCGGCAGCGCCTGCTGCATGCAGTAGACGTTGCTGAGGTAATTGTTCTCGACCAGCTCGAGCAGATCGCGCCGGAGGAGCTCGCCGACCGTCTTGAACGGCGCGCGCGCCGCATTGAGGACCAGGATGTCGAGGCGTCCGTACTGCGCGGCGATCTCCTGGAACATGGTGGCGACGGCGTCCTTCTGGCTGATATCGGCCTGGATCGCCACCGCCCGCGATCCGCGCTCGACGAGCTCCTTGGCGAGCGCCCGGGCCTGGGCCTCCGAGCGGCCGCCGGCCTTGCGGTAGTTGAGGACGAGGTCGGCGCCGGCCTCGCTGAGCTTCTGGGCGATGACGCGGCCCAGTCCCCGCGAGCTCCCGGTGACCAGCGCGACCCGGCCCTGACAGGATCCCATTCAATGTCCTCGTGCGTGAAAATCGTGCCCGGCGACGCGGAAAGCCCCGCCGGATAAAGACTACGACGAGTTAATGGCAGCCACGCGAAGAAGTCAAGCGTTAGCGCCGCCGCGTGCGAGCGCCACGTCGTAGAGCCGGTAGGTCTTGTGATGCCGGCCGCCCAGCAGGATCGCGCGGTTCATCGCCCGGTTGTCCTCCAGCGTCCAGCCGATCTCCGCGCGGCGATAGCCGAGGCGCCGGCCCCGGCTCAAGAGCTCGAAGTAGAGCAGGGCGTCGACGCCGCGATGGCGATATTCGGGCCGGATGCCGAGCGCCATGATGCGCGCCTGGCGAACCCGCTTGAGCCCGCGCAGTAGCGTCCAGAACCCGAAAGGGAAGAGACGCCCGCCGCGCAGGCGCGCCAGCGCCTGATTGACGTCCAGGATGGCCAGGCAGAACGCGATCGGGCGCCCGCCGACCTCCGCCACCATGGCGCCCTCGGGCAGACGCGCGAGCACGGGGCGCAGCTGCTTGGCGGCGTACACGAACTCGGCTTCGGACAGCGGGACGAATCCCCAGTTGCGGGTCCACGCGGCGTTGTAGACGTCCATGGCCCGCCGGATCTCGGCGGCGTAGTCCGCGAAGTTCACCTGGCGGAGGACGACGTTCGTGCTCTTGCGCACCATCTCGGCGACGCGCACGATCTTCTCGGGGATCACCTGATCCGCCCGGATCTCCCACGCGAAGAGGTCCTTCGCCTTCGCGAGGCCGAAGCCCTCGAGGAGCGCGGCATAGTAGGGCGGGTTGTAGGGCATCCCCACCATCGGCGGCTCGCCGAATCCCTCGATGAGGAGGCCGCACTCCTCGTTGGTCGAGTGCGTCGCGGGGCCCCGCATGACGTCCATCCCGCGGGCGGCCAGCCAGCGGGCGGCCGAGTCGAGCAGCGCGTCCGACACCGCCCGATCGTTCTGGCACTCGAAGCCGCCGAAGAATCCGACCCGGTCGTTGTGGAACTGATTGTGCGCGTGATTGACGACGGCCTCGACGCGGCCGACCGGACGGCCGTCACGCCGCGCGAGGAAGAGCGCGGCCTCGGCGTGCTGGAAGAATGGATGGCGCGCCCGGTCGAACAGCTCGCGGTGGTCGCGCCGGAGCGGCGGCACGAAGTGGGGCCGCTCGCCGTGGAGACGGTACGGAAGATCGATGAACTCGCGCCACGCCCGGCCCTTCTCGACCGGCACAATCTCGAGCGACGGCATCGCCCGAGTGTAGCCCGGCGGCGTGGAGCGCGGGACATATACTGAGCGCCGTCGCCATGGCCCCCGCTGTGATCGTGGTTCTGCTGCTTTTCCTCACCGGGAGCGCGCGCGCGACGGCGCCAGCCGCCGCGCTGCCCGCGGATCTACCGACGGCGGAGCGCGCGCGGCTCTCCGAGGTCACCGAGCGCGCGTCGGTATCGACGCGCTCGGGCAGCGACACCTTTCGCGTGCGCCGCGATCTCTTCGAGTACCTGCTCGACCACCCGGAGCTGGCGTCGCACATCATCCAGGCGCTCCAAATCAATCGCTTTCGCATCTGGCGCGAGCCCGACGGGCTCTGGCTCGACGACCGCGCGGGCTCGCTGGTGACGTTTCAGACCGTCTACGCGGCGCCGGGCAGCCGCGTCTTCTTCATGCAGGGCCGCTACCAGCCGGCGGTGCTGCCGGCGATCTACGGGCGCGTCGTGGCGGTGCTCGAGTACACCGTCGCGCCCGCGGACCAGGGCAAGAGCCTCATCACGCCGGCGATGGCGACCTTCGTGCGGATCGACAACGCGGTGTACGGCGTGCTCGCCCGCCTGTTCACGGCGGTCATCGCGCCGCGCGCGACGCGGGTGACCAGCCGCATCGTCGTCGATATCGCCAAGACGGCACGCGTGATCGACAGCGATCCGGACGCGGTCGACGCGGCGCTGCGCGACCGACCCGGCGTGCCGGCGAACGATCTCGCCGAGTTCCGGCGGCTCCTGGCTCACCGCTGAGCCCGGCGCGAGCCGAGCTATCGCGGCAGCCAGCCGTGGCGCGTGTACCAGGCGGCGGTGTCGGCGAGCCCGTCGAGGAGACTGACGCGCGCCGTGAAGCCGAGCCGCTCGCGAGCCTTCTCGACGCTGAAGACCCAGCCCGCCGCCATGAGCTCGGTGAGCCGCGCCCGATCGATCGAGAGGTGGGTTCCGCAGAGGGCCGCCGCGTCACCGGCCACCGCGGCCACCAGCAAGAACGCGTAGGGAATTCGCACGCGACGGAAGGGCCGCCCGAGGACGCGCGCCAGCGCGTCGCTCAGGCCCTTCGCCGTCACGCTCTCGGGATGCCCGAGCGCGAACACCTGGCCCTCGGCCGCCGGCGATGTGGCCGCGGCCACGATGCCGCGCGCGACGTCGTCGACGTGAATGAACGTGTAGGCCGGCGCGGGATCGCGGGGCACCTCGAGCGCGATGCCCCGGCGGGCCAGGCGGAAGAGGGGCAGGGCGGCGCGATCCGCGGGACCGTAGACCGGACCCGGGCGCAAGATCGTCCAGGCAAGGTC
Organism: Candidatus Methylomirabilota bacterium; assembly: GCA_035649755.1. Lineage (GTDB taxonomy): Bacteria > Methylomirabilota > Methylomirabilia > Rokubacteriales > CSP1-6 > AR31. The sequence goes on along the minus strand of DASRIY010000294.1, from coordinate 9,833 downwards.
GCGGGACGCTCTGACCACTTCTTCTCCGGCCAGCTTGCTCCGGCCGTAGGCCGTCAGCGGGCTCGGCGGATCGTCCTCGCGGCGGGGCCGCTCGGGAGTTCCCGGGCCGGCCGCCGCCTGACTGGAGATGTGCACGAGCCGCGCGCCGGCCACGGCGGCGGCCCGCATGACTTCTCGGGTGATCTCGACGTTCACGCCCTGGAACTGACCGGCCGTCGCCGCGCGCGTCAGCCCCGCCGTGTGCACGACGACGTCGCTGCCCTGCGCGGCGCGCGCCAGCTCGGATGCGGTGAAGCGGACGGGGACCAGCGCGACCCCGTCGGGCAGCGCGCATTGCCGCCCGGATCGAATGATCGCGCGCACGTCCCATCCGGCATCGCGGAAGTGGCGCACGACGCTCTGGCCGATGAAGCCGTTGGCGCCCGTGACGGCGACGCGAGGGCTCATCGAGACCGTCGCGCCTTGTCAGTCCCCCAACCCACGGCTAGACTGACGCGACGATGGAGACGGCGCACGTGACGCGCGATCGCTTTGGGCCCCACCGCACGCATCACTATCGCACGCCCGAGGCGCGCCTCGCGCCGCCGACCCGCGCTTCGTGAACCTGCTGTTCCTGAACTCCGCCGGCTCCTGGGGTGGCAACGAGAAGTGGGTCTCGATGGCCATGACCGCGCTGACGCCGGCGCACGGCGTGCACCTAGCGTACCGGGGCGAGGCCGTGGGCCGCCACATCACGCTGCCGAAGACGCGGCTCCCCTTCCTGGCTCCCGTCGACCCGTACACGGTCTGGCGCCTGTCGAAGATCATTCGCGATCTCGGGATTTCGGTCCTGATTCCGACCAAGCCCGCCGACATCATCGCCGCCGGTATCGCCGGCCGGCTCCGCGGCGTGCCGACGCTGGCCCGACTCGGCATCGTGAGGCGTCTGGGGCCATACCGGCGCTTCGCCTACGAGACCATGGCCGACGCCGTCGTCGTCAACGCGGGCGTCATCAAGCAGGTCCTGCGGGATGGGGGCTACGCGCGCCCCGAGCGGATCCACGTCATCCGCAATGGCCTCGACCTCGGCGCGCTGGACGCGGCGCGGGGAAAGCCGCGACAGCCCGGCGAGGCGGCGGCGGGGCGCTGGACCGTCACCTGCGCGGCTAGCATGATCGATCGCAAGGGCTTCGACACCCTGCTGCGCGGCTTCGCGCACTTCCAGTCGCTGACCGGAGCGCCCGAGGCCAGGCTCGTCCTGATCGGAGACGGGCGGCGCCGGCAGGCTCTCGAATCGCTCGCCCGTGACCTGCGCATCGCGGCGTCGACCGACTTCGCCGGCTACCTCGCCAATCCCTACCCGCGTGTGGCCGCGGCCGACGTGTTCGTGCTGTGCTCGCACAACGAGGGGATTCCCAACGCCCTGCTCGAGGCCATGTACCTTGAGAAGGCCGTCATCTCGACCGAGGTCGGCGGCGTCGGAGAGTTCGTGGAGCACGGGCGAAACGGATTTCTGATCCGCCCCGGCGACTGGCAAGGGGTCGGTCAGCACCTGGTCACGCTCTACCGGAACCGCGAGCTCGCGCGGGAGATGGGAGCGCGCGCCCATCAAACGGTGCGCGACGGCTTCTCCGCCGCCCGGATGGGCCGGCTGCTGGAGGAGGCATGCGCGGCCCTGGTCGAATCGTCGACCGGGCGGCGTCCGGCCCCGGCGCGCTGATCCGGCGACGCGCCCCGGCGTGAGGTGAGCCGGGCGCCGAGCGCCACCGCCAGCCCCAGAGCGAGTCCGGCCAGCGCATCGACCCCGTAGTGAAATTGCCCGTACACGCTGCCGAGAACCAGGAGGGTCGTCGGCACCACGAGCACGAGGCCGAGGACTCGCCACTCCCCGAGCGCCGCGACGGTGGCCGCGACCGAGACGGCCACGTGGCTCGACGGAAACGCCGCGCCCCAGGCCGCGGCGTTCTCGAGGAGCCCGGCCGTGAGCTGGGCGATGAGCGTCCGGGTCGCCGCGTTGTCGGCCACGGGAAACACGAGCCGGGGTCCGACGACGGGAAAGACGAGGAACACGACATAGCAGATGTAGAACGTGGCCGCGATCGTCGCCACGGTCCGGCGCGTCGCCGCCTCTCGCCCGGTGACCCAGAGCACGATCGGCGTTCCCGCGGTGATCGGGTAGTACGCGAGGTAGAACAAGTGCAAGACCCACGAGAGCCACACAGACGGGCTCCAGCGGATCCACTCGCGCGCCGGCTGGAAACCGAACAGCGCCTGCTCCCAGCCCAGCACGATCCGATCGTACGCTCGCCCGTCCGCCAGGTTCGCGAGCCCCACTTCGGTGTAGAGCGCGGTCACGAGGATCAGCGGATACCAGACACCAACGAATCGACCGATCGTTCCGGCGCGTCGCGCGGCCGGCATCAAGAGCGCCAGGACTGCCAGGAGGCCGTTGGCGACGAGGAACATCGGCAGGCGGTCCGCGGGCAGGCGCCACGTCAGGATCGCCGCCGTCACCAGGGCGTAGCCGAGGGTCCAGCGATCGACGCCGGTCAGGCGGCGCTCCCGCCGGCGGGGCGTCCTGAGCGCCCGCGCATCACCGGGTGGCAGCGAGCTGCGTTTCGACGAGCTGGCGATACACCGGCGAGGTCGTGACCAGCTCCTCGTGCGGGCCGCTGGCGACGATCCGTCCCCGGTCGAGGACGATGACCCGATCGAGGTTGACCACGGTCGAGAGCCGGTGGGCGATGATGAACGTCGTCGGGCCGTAGTCGAGCGCGCGCAGCGCCTGGTGCACGAACGTCTCGCTCTCGGAATCGAGCGCGTTCGTCGCCTCGTCGAGGATGAGCACCCGCGGGCGGCGGAGCACGGCGCGCGCGATCGCCAGGCGCTGCCGCTGGCCGCCCGAGAGCTGCACGCCCCGCGTGCCGATCGTGGTCTCGAACCCCGCCGGGAAGCGCTCGATGAACTCGCGGGCGCACGCCAGCTCGGCGGCCGCGGCCACCTCGGCGTCGCTCCGCCCGGTCAGCCCGAAGCGGATGTTGTCGGCGATCGTGCCCGAGAAGAGGACCGGCTCCTGTAGGACGACGCCGATCTGAGAGCGCAGCCACGACGCGTCGAGCGTGCGCACGTCGTGGCCGTCGACCGCGATCCGTCCCGCGTCCGGATCGTAGAAGCGCAGCAGCAAGTTCAGGATGCTCGACTTGCCCGCGCCGGAGCGCCCGACGAGCGCGACGACCTCTCCCGGCTTGACGCTGAGCTCGATGCCCGCCAGCGCCTCCACGTCGGGCCGCGCCGGATAGCGGAAGCTGACGCCCTCCAGCGTGACCGAGCCTTCGATGCGCGGGAGGCGCACGCCGCCTTCGATCGGCACGTGCGGCTCGCGTCCGAGCAGCTCGAAGATCCACTGCGTGGCCCCGAGCCCGCGCACAGCGTCGCCCCAGAAGTCAGACGCGCGGCGCAGGCCTCGAGCGACGAGAAAGCCATAGAGCACGAACGAGATCACCTCGCCCGAGGTGAGACGGCCCCGAAGGATCAGGTTGGCGCCGGCCCACAGGCCGGCCAGCGCTGCCCCCTCGCCCGCGATGAACGCGACACCGGCCCGCAACGAGTTGGCGAGAATCCGCTGCCGGGCCGCCTCGACGGCGGCCATGAGCGTCCGGCCGTAGCGAGCCCGCGCCGCCGGCTCCTGGGCGAACGCGCGCACGGTGCGGATTCCACCGAGCGACTCCTCGGCCACGATACCGGCCTCCGCGTACGCCTGCTGCGTTTCGGTGGAGCGCGTCTTCACGCGCCCGCCGAGGAACCAGGCGGTGAACGCGATCGGCGGCACCGCCAGCACCAGGAGCACCGAGAGCAGCGGCGAGGTGTACACGAGCAGGACCGTGCCGATCACGCCGATCAGCGCGAACCGCACCGCTGCGCCGAACGGCTCGCCGACGACGCGGCCGACCACGCTCACGTCGTCCCACAGGCGCGCGGTGAGCTCGCCGACGTTCCGGCTGTCGAAGAAGGCGATCTCCTGGCGCAGCAGGTGATCGAACACCCGCTGCCGCAGGCGCGCGGTGAGCCGCTCGGCGGCGAGGTTGAAATAGTAGTCGCGGATGACGGTGGAGAAGCCTTCCGCCACCAGGAGCACCAGGAGGAGCAGCGCGAGCTCGTTCACCCGCGCCATGCTCCCGGCCAGCACGCCGTCGTCGATCAGGCGCTTGATCAAGATCGGATAGGACAGCGCGGCGGCGAGACCGATCGCGACGAAAACGCTGCCGATCGCGTAGAGCGACCGCTGCTCGAGGATGAGGGAGGTCAGCGCGCGACGCGGCGTCGACACCGAACCATCCTACACCACCGACGGTCGGGAGGCTTCGACCCTTGACACGGTGGTGACGGCCGTGATGTAGCTCGATGAGAGCCGACGCCTCGACGATGCGCATCTTCCTCACGTGCAACTATTCGCCCTGGTCCGCCTACAGCGGCGGCGGCCAGCGCTCGACCCATTACCTGGGCTCGGCGCTGGCCGGTCGCGGTCACGACGTCACGGTCGTCTTCACCAAGACGCCGTGGGATCTCGTCGCGCCGCCGCCGTCACTGCCCTATCGCCTGCGCTGGGCCGCGCTGCCGGACTACAAGAGCCACATCGGCGCGCCGCTGCGAGTGCTCACCGCGTGGACCGTGGCCGCCGTGATTCGCCGCGAGCTCCCGCCGGGCGAGACCGCGGTCGTGCACGCGCAGGGTGAGGAGGCAGCGTGCCTGCCGCGCGAGCGGGCTCACCGCCGCTTCGGGCTCGTCGTGACGCCACGCTATCCGAGCCTGCCGCGTCTTCTGTTCGCCCCGCCGCGCTCGCTCGTCCGAGCCATCGGCCTGCTCTCGGGGTACGGCAAGTACGCGGCGCTCGGTGTCGCGCTCCGCGGCGCCGACGTGTGCGCGCCGCCGAGCCGCTATGGCGGCGAGCTGATCCAGCGCGCGTACGGGGTGCCGCCGGACCGCATTCATCCCGTCCACAACGGCGTGCCGCCGGAGTTCCTCGACTTCGAGTGGCAACCGATGCCGGGGCGGGACAGCCGGCCCGCACTCTTCTTCGGCCGATTCGATCGCGCCAAGGGGATCGAGACCCTCCTGCTGGCGCTCCGCGAGCTGGGTGACCGGGCCCCGCGCATCCGGTTTGTCGGGAGAGGCTCGTACCGGGCTGCCATCGCTCGCCGGCGCGACCGGCTCGGGCTGACCGACAAGATCGAGCTCCACGGCTGGCTCGATCACCGTGGTCTCGGCCGGCTCCTGACCGAGTCGTCGGCGGCCATCCTCCCCTCGCACGAGGAGAACTTCAGCCTGGCGGTGCTGTCGGCGATGGCGGTGGGCACGCCCCTCATCGCCACGCGCGTGGGCGGCACGGGCGAGCTCGTCGAGCACGGACACAACGGTGTCTTGTGTCCGCCGGGCGACGTCGAGGCCCTCCGCGCGGCGATCGCGAAGCTCTACGATCAGCCCGAGCGGGCCGCCGAGCTGGCGGCGCGCGGCCGCCGCCGGGTTCGCGACGACTTCACCTGGGACGCCGCGGCTCGCAAGTTCGAGTCCGTGTACGAGCGGGCGGGAAAGGCTAGCCGGTCACGCCCCAGCTCGATCGAAAGTGATCGAGCATGACGTCGTTGTGCCGGCTGCCGCGCCCGTTGGCGTCCTTGTCCAGCCCCGGCGTCCACCACGTGGTGAGCGTGCCGAGATAGACGAAGGCGGCCGGCGACGGAATGAGATAGCGGCGGACGCCGCGCCGCGCGAGGTGCCCGCTGATCCAGATGTCGTCGACGAAGAACGCCGAGGGCGGCGCGCCGTCGTAATCGAACACCGCGCCGTCGAAGAATCGCGGTTTCACGAGAACGCCGCCGCAGCCGGTGACGATGTCCATGCGCGTCGGCGCGCTCACGCGGGTACCGAAGACCGCGCGGCTCTCTTTCCACCCGCCCGACACGACGTGGCCGCGGAAGCACAGCGCCGCGTCGGGCAGCCGCTGGCTGAACTGCACGAACGTCCCCACCATCTCGGGCGGGTAGACGTTGTCGTCGTCCACCACGATGATCATCGTGTCGGGGCGCTCGCGCTCGGCCAGGAGCGTGGGCAAGAGCTTGGACGCCGGACCCCAGTCTCGCTCGCAATCGATCACGGTGACCGCCGGATACTCGGGGAGCCACTCGGGCATCTGGTAGGGCTTCTGCTCGCGCATGGACTGGCTCGGCACGGCCAGGTAGATGGCGGTCGGCTGGTAGTCCTGGGTGAGCAGAGAATTCAGGGTCGGCCGGAGCCGCGTCAGGCGGCTCGGGATCGTGGTGAGTGAGACCACGACCCGCGGCTTCACGTCCGGCGGGGTCATCACCGGCGCGCGCTCGACGGAGCCCGCGTGGAGCGCGACGTAGCGGGCCAGGGCGCGCGCGAGCGCCGGCAGCGAGGCCATCACGCGCGAGCGAGCTGCCGCCGCGCCAGCCGCAGCAGCGTCCAGGGCTGAAAGGCGCCGCCCGTCAGCACCGCGCCGAAGTAGTCGGGATCCTCCACGAGGAAGCGCGGCAGCACGTGACGCGGAAGCGCGAAGCGATAGTAGCCGGGGAGCGTGCTGCAGGCGCCGAGGTAGCCGGCGCTTCGCACTGCCCGCACGACGGCCGGCGTGAACCGGCCCCGCGGATAGCAGAAGGTCTTCACGCGGGCGCCGATCTCTTGCTCGATCGCGTCCCGCGACTCGCGAACTTCACGCATGAGGTCGTCGGCGGACACCTGCGTGAGCATCCGGTGCGTGAGCGAATGGCTGCCGATCTCCATCCCGTGTCGGGCCAGCTCGCGCCGCTGATCCGGGCCCATGCTGCCTGAGGGAACCGTGAAGCCGGGAGCGGGCGCCTCGCGCCAGCGGCCGGTGCTCGGCGACCCCCACCGGGTCACCTGGTCGTAGCCCGGCACGACGTAGAAGGTGGCGCGCACGCCGTATTGCTGCAGCAGCGGGAACACCTCCGTGTAGTTGTCCAGGAGCCCATCGTCGAAGGTGAGCGCCACCGAGCGCGGTGGAAGATCGCGGCCGGCTTCGAGCAGCTCCGACACGGTGACCGCCCGATAGCCCGCGCGGCGGATCCACTCGAGGTGCTCCCGGAATCGCGCCAGCGCGAGCGTCCGGGGCGACGCGCCGCCGACCGAATGGTAATAGAAGATCGGCGCCTTCATCGTCACGGCGTCGCGAGCTCGCGGAACAAGCTCATGTACCGCTCGCTGACGGTGGCCACGGCGAACTCCTGAGCCCGGCGCAGCGCGGCCTCGCGATAGCGCGCGCGACGCTCCGGCTCGCGCAGGAGCTCCTCGACCGCGCGCGCCAGCGCTGCCTCGTCGCCCACCGGGACCACCGATCCGTTGACGCCGGCGTTGACGATCTCGCGCGGGCCGTGACAGTCGGTGGCGACGATCGGCGCGCCGCACGCCATGGCCTCGACGATCACGTTCGAGAACCCTTCCTGGCGCGACGGCGCCACCAGGACGAGCGCCCGGCTCATCACGCGCCAGGGGCTCGGCTCGTAGCCCGGCAGCGACACCAGGTGCGCGATCCCCAGCTCGTGCGCCAACTCGCGCAGCGGCTCGCGCTCCTCGCCGTCCCCCAGGATGATCAGGCGGATCGGCCGCTCGCTCCGGAAGAGCCGAGCCGCCGCCCGGATCAAGAGGTCGAACCCCTTGTTCGACGTGAGCCGCCCGACGCCGACGACGAAATCGCCCGTCGCGTACTCGGCCGGCGGACGCCGCGCCTCTTCCTGGATGCGGGCGACGTCGACGGGATTCGGAATCACGCTCACGCGTGAAGCCGGCACGCCCAGATCCTCGGTGAGCCGCCGTCGCAATCCCTCGCTGGCGGCCACGATGTGATCCGGCCGCCGGTACGCGAGGGAGAGAAATCGCTTGAAGAACGGCCGGCCCCACGGATGCTTCTCGCTGATGTCGGCGAAGGCGTCGCTGCCGACTCGCGCGATCCAGACCGCGCCCCGGCGTCGCGCCAGGGCACCGGCCACCAGCACGTCGACGCCCGAGTGCGTGAAGAACAGGTCGGGCCTGACCCGGTTCACGAGCGCCTGCGCGCGCACGGCATACCAGCCCAGGCGCGGGATCGCCTTGAGGGCGAACGCGAGATTTTCCTCCTGGCGCGCCGTCCGCGGTCCCCAGCGCGGGCTCAAGAGTCGGCGTGGATGGCGTGTCCACATGTGAAAGTCACCGTGAGGCTCCAGGAGCCCGAGGAAAAAGCTCCACCCGGCGGCCTGGAGATGGTCGACCAGTGTGATCGCCGTTCGCTCGACGCCCCCCGGAAGGAGCGAGCGCCAGAGAAACAGCGCTCGAGCGCGGCGCGTGCGAAGCCGCGTCGCCATTGAGGTTGCTATATCACATCGTCCCGCGCTGAGTGATACTGCCACGATGCGTCAGGCGCCCGACTCGACCGTGCTCATGGTTTCCAGCTCGGTACCTCCGCAGGTCGGCGGCATCGCGAGCATGGCCAACGTCGTCTGCGCGACGCTCCTGAAGCTGCGCGATCGGCCGGCACTGCACATTTTGTGTCGTCCGGGCACCGGCGCCGGGCTCGCCGACATCGTCCACGATCGGCTCATCTGGCCCCGCTGGGGCGTGACCACCGTGCCGATCCAGCGGCGCAACGCGGCGTTCTTCGCCGAGCTGGTCCGGCGGCACCGCTACGACCTCGTGATCTTTCTCGACGCCGCGGCTCGCCTCTACGGCCTCCGGGGCACGCCGCAGACCGAGACTGCCGTTTACGTGCACGGCCACGAGCTCCTGTTGCCCTCTCCGGCAGGCGAGCTCCTGAGCCGGCAGCTTACTCTGCAAATCCGGGCGCTCCGACGGGCTCAGCGCGTACTCGTGAATTCCCGGGCGTCCGGCGAGCTGATGCGGAGGCGCGTGCCGGACGTCCAGTATCGCGTGCTCTATCCATGCTACGACCCGGCGCGCATCTACGACCCGGCTCGCCACGCCGCCAGCCCGTATCGCGAGCCGCCCGGGACGTTCGTGCTGCTCACCGTGAGCCGGCTGGTCGAGCGCAAGGGCCACGACCGAGTGATGCGGCTCCTGGCGCGCATCGATGCGCAGATGCCGCCGTATCGCTACTACATCGTAGGCGACGGGCGCCATCGCCCCGTCCTGGAAGAGCTCGCACGTCAGCTCGGCCTGACGGAGCGCGTGGTGTTCGCGGGACGAGTCCCGACCGAGGAGCTCGGCGCCTACTACCACCATGCGCACCTGTTCGTCATGCTCTCCCAGCCCGCCCGCGCGGGGTTCGAGGGCTTCGGGCTCACCTACGTGGAAGCGGGCCTGTCAGGCACCGCCGCGGTCGGCAGCCTGCACGACGGCGCCGGCGAGGCCGTGCATCATGACGTCACCGGGTGGACCCTGAGCGACGACGGGGACGAGCGCGCCGCCGCGGAGCTCCTGGCGCTGGTGCGCGACGTGCGCCGCCGGCAACGCTACGCGGAGGCCGCGCGTGAGTGGGCGTCGCGGGAGCTCGATCCGGTGCGGTTCGTGCGCGAGCTGCTCGGCCCGGTCGGCGCGCGCGGGCCTGTTCCCTGAAGCTGCGCCTACGTCGGGGTGCGGACGAAGAGTGAGACCCCGATGCCGCCGAAGACGATGTTGGCCGCCCACGCCGCGACGACCGGCGGCAGGAGGTCGACGCGGCCGAGCGAGAGGGCCCCGGAGTTCACCACCCAGAACGCAACCGAGATGATCATCGCGATCGCCCCACCGATGAGGCGCCCGCCGCGCGGCCAGCGCGCCGCGCACGAGATGGCCAGGATCGCCAGCACGAAGCTCATCAGCGGGAACGAGAGCTTGGAATGCAAGTACAGGAG
>DASRIY010000293.1:0-5580 GCA_035649755.1 Candidatus Methylomirabilota bacterium | reverse complement strand
GTCGTGTTCCCGACCGCCTCGAAGGCGTGGTCCACGCCGGCGCCGCGCGTGAGGGCGCGCACGGCCTTGACCGGATCGTCGTTCTTGCTGTTCACGACGTGGGTCGCGCCGACCCGTTTGGCCATCTCGAGCTTGCCGTCGAAGACGTCGACGCCGATGATCTGCCGCGCGCCGCCGATGCGCGCGCCCTGTACGATCGAGAGCCCCACGCCGCCGCAACCGAAGACCGCGACGGTCTGTCCGGCCTCGAGCCCCGATGACCGGAGCGCGGCGCCCACGCCCGTGAGCACGCCGCATCCGACGAGGGCCGCCCGGTCGAGCGGCAGGTCGGGGTCGATCTTCACCACCGAATTCTCGTGGAGCAGCATGCGCTCGGCGTAGCTCGAGATGCCGATGAACTGCCGGAGCGGCTGGCCTTTCTGCGAGAGCCGGGGCGGGGCGGTCTCGGCCCGGGTAACGATGCCGCCGACGCAGAGGTTTGGATGGCCGCCGAGGCACTGCTCGCAGGTTCCGCAGAACCCGGAGAGGCAGGCGACCACGTGATCGCCCGGCCGCAGTGTCGTCACGTCGGCGCCCACCGCCTCGACGACGCCCGAGCCCTCGTGTCCGAGAATGATCGGACGATCCAGCGGGAAGCGCCCCACGCCGTCGACGACGTGCAAGTCCGAGTGGCACACGCCGGTCGCCGCGGTCCGGACGAGGACCTCACGCCCCCACGGCTTGTCGATCTCGACCGGCTCGATGGTCAGAGCCTCGTGGACTTTCCGAAAGACGGCAGCCTTGATCTCCATGGAACCCTCCTGGTAGACCCTTCATCACGACCGAGCCCGGCGCAGTATAATCCGACAAGTCTTCAGGAGGGGTCATGACGGCGGTCGAGCCGACGGGACAGGTGCTCGGGGCGACGGTGCGGGGCGTAGACCTTTCCAAACCCTTGAGTGACGCGGACTTCGGGGCCATTCTCCAGGCCCTCGGTCGTCACGGTGTGCTCCGGTTTCCGGCTCAGCGACTCGAGGCTGTTGAGCTTCGCGACTTCTCGCGGCGCTTCGGCATGATCCAGGCCACACTGACCGGGCGTCACCACGAGCCCGGGATGCCCGAAGTTGGATATCTCTCGAACATCATCGAGAACGGCGAGCCGATCGGAATCACCGACGCCGGGCAGGACTGGCACACCGACATGTCCTACAACGAGACGATCGGCTTCCTGAACGTGCTCTACGCTGTCAAGGTGCCGCGTCGAGACGGCCGCGTGCTGGGCGCGACCGCCTTCGTCAACACGCACGCCGCGTACGACGACCTGGCGCCCGAGCTGAAGTCGCGGCTCGCGAACGCCACGGCGACCCACGACTTCAACAAGTTCTGGGAGAACATGCGTCGCCGGCCCGGCAGTCTGCGCGGCCCGTTGACCGCGGAGCAGCGCCGCCGCCGGCCGCCTTCCGTGCATCCGGTCTTCCTCACGCACCCGATCACCGGGCGTCAGGTGCTCTACTGCAATCCCGGCTACGCCATCCGCATCAATGAGATCGACGAGGCCGAGAGCGACCGCGTGCTCGACATGCTGTTCGCGCACCAGCTCCAGCCGAAATATCAGTACACGCACCAGTGGACCGAAGGCGACGTGCTGGTGTGGGATCACATCGGCACGCTGCACAACGCCATCGCCGACTACCAGCCGGACGAGCACCGGCTGATGAAGCGCTGCCAGGTGATGGCCGACCGCATCTTCGATCCCGGGTTTCTTCGCGAAGCCCTCTCGGCAGTGTCCGCGCCCGCCGGCGCACGGTAACGGAGGATCCGGGTCAAATGGGCCAGCGTGTTCGCTTTCCTGATCACATCGAGCCACTCGTGCAGTTCGTGGAAGAGACGACTCCCGACCACATCGTGGCCAAGACGCACGAGAAGCTCGTCGCCGGCACGCCCGTGAAGGACATGCTGCTGGCGTCCGCGCTGGCGGTGGTGCGCTCCTCCGACCTGCCGCCCGGCCATCACGGCGGCCCACTCCACCCGCTGTGCGGCTTGCACGCGGTGCGCCACATCTCGACGCGGCTACCCGGCGAATACGCCTTCATGCCGGTCATCCAGAACGTCGCGGTCGCCAACAAGCACATCCATTCGCCGGCGATGGGCCCCTACGTCCTGGCCGACGCCAAGCCGGTCTCGGAGAAGGACGACGTCGAGGCGACCGCCGCGGCGTTTCGCACCGCGTGGAGCCGCGGCGTGTACAACGCTTGCGATCACTACTTCCTCTACCTGCTGGAGAAGCTCTCGCCGATGCAGGTGCTCGAGCTCCTGCTCGAGGTCGGTGTCCCCAAGAACCAGCTGGACGACCACTACTTCCTCTTCCCGGTCTTCACCTGGCGGGCGCTCGAGTACTTCGGCTGGGATTACACCAAGTACATCGGCCGCGCGCCGGTGCGCTACATCACGCGGCCGACGAACCCGGCGATGATGATCGACGTCGACAACCTCATCAAGAAGTACGAGCTGCTCGAGCGCGACCTGCGTGTCAAGACCGGTGACGACGAGACGGAAGCCATCACGCGCCTGGCTGACCAGATGGGGCGCTGCAGCGACTTCACGGAGATTCCCGAGATGCTCGCCCAGGCGCTCGGCGACGGCCTGTCGCTCGAAGGCGCCGGCGAGGGCCTCTCGGTCGGCGGCTCCACGCTGTTCCTGCGCTCGCTGACCGGCAACCCGATGGACGTGCACATCAACACCGGCGCCAACACCCGGCGCTATCTCCTGCGGCAGCCCGAGCTGTCCCGGCGCATCAAGCTGCAGGCGCTGCTCATGTGGAACACGGGACCGGAAGTGCGGATGGCTCAGCGCATGCTGGCGCCGGACATCCAGCCCGAGCCGGATCGGGTGGCCTATCTGCCCTCGCGCACGCAGGACGAGCTCCTGGCCGAGCTCGGAGCCCTCATCGACCGCCTGCCGATCGGCGAGCGGCTGCCGACGGCCGGGCTCGCCAGCTGGCGCTCGACCGACGAGGTGAAGCAGGCCGCCGCGCTGGCGCAGCAGTACGGCAATTGCGGCTACGATCCCGAGCCTCTGATCACCATGCTCGCCAAGATCGCCTGCCGCGACAACTTCACGGAGATGCACGCGTTCAAGCATCACCAGGCGACGTACGAGGAGTTCTATTCGACCCGGCCGTCGCTGCGGTGGAGGCATCTGGTCTCGGCGGTGCAGGCCGCGGCGATCTCACACGGCCGCATCCAGGACGTGTACGAGCACGCGGCCGAGGTCATGCACTTCTAGGCCGATGCCATGCGGATTCTCTTCCTCTCGCCGCGTCTCACGGAGAGTCGCCGCGCGACCTTCCGCGCCCTAGCGGAAGGTCTGGGCGAGCTCCACTTCGTCGGCGCGGGTGAGCCCGCGCCCGAGGTCGGCGAGAACGACGCGATCATCGTCGATGGGCCACAGCCGGCCCGGCCGCTCGCATTCCTCGGAGCGGTCAGGTCGGCCGTGGAGCGTGGCGCGGCGCTGGTGGCGATCGGCGCGGCGCCGGCCGAGCGCGATGGGTTCTGGGCCGATCTACTCGGCGTCATCGCCGGCCCGGAGCCGCCGCCGGGCGAGTACTACGCGCGGGTCACCGAAGCCCACTCCCACATCTCGGCCCGCGTTCCCCGCGAGTTCGCCGTGGTCGACGGGTTCGTGCCCCTCATTCCGCTCGCGGACGGCAAGGTGATCGTCGACGTGAGCGTCGCCCTGCATGACCTCGCCGCCGTCGTCGAGAGCTCGCGCGGAGCCGGCCGGGTGGTGGCGTGCGGTCTGGGAAACTCGGACACCGCGCTGCGCACGCCGGAGATCGCCCAGCTGCTCGCCCGGGCGCTGCGCCCCGACCTGCATTGCTGCGGGCGCAACATCGGTGTTGGCATCGTCGGCTACGGCCCGCTCGGGGGCATGGGCTATCACCACGGTCTTGGGGTGACGCGAACCGAGGGGATCGAGCTCGTCGCCGTCGTCGACCCGAACGTGGAGCGGCGCAAGGCGGCGGAGACCGATTTCCCGGGCGTGCGGGCCTACGCGTCGGTGAGCGATCTGGTGAGCGACGAGGACGTCGAGGTGGCGCTGGTTGCCACGCCGCCCGCGCATCACGTCACGCTCACGCTGGCGCTCCTGCGCGCGGGCAAGCACGTCGCCTGCGAGAAGCCGCTCTGCCTCACGGTGGCCGAAGCCGATCAGATCATCGCGACGGCGGCCGCGAGCCGGCGCATGCTGACGGTCCACCAGAACCGGCGATGGGACCCGGACTTCGTGGCCCTGCGGCGGGCCGTCGACGCGGGGCTCCTCGGCCAGATCTTCAACGTCGAGACGTTCGTGGGCGGCTACGCGCACCCGTGCCGGACGTGGCACTCGGATACCGCCGTCTCTGGCGGCGCCGGCTACGACTGGGGCTCGCACCACGTCGACTGGGTGCTCCAGCTCCTGGACGGCGTGCCGCGGCTCGTCCAGGCGCACGGGCACAAGCGCGTCTGGCATGACGTGACCAATCACGATCAGATTCGCGTTCGCATGACGTGGTCCGACGGCCGCGAAGCGGAATTCTTACAAAGCGACATCGCCGCCGTGCGCCGGCCGAAGTTCTACGTGCAGGGCACCGCCGGCACGCTCGTGGGCACGTATCGCACCATCACGCTCGAGTCGATCGAGCCGGGCCGCGGCTACGTGGCCACGCAGGCGCATCATGCCGAGGCGCCCGCCGACCTGGTGCTGGCGCGCTACGAGAGCGGCTACGGGATCAGCGAGACGCGCCTGCCGCCGGCGCTCGAGCAGCCGTACGCGTTTCACCGCAATCTCGCCGACCATCTGCACCTCGGCGAGCCGCTTGCCGTCACGCCGGCGTCGGTGCGCCGGGTGATCGCCGTCCTCGAAGCCGCTCAGCGGTCGAGCACCCGGGGTGGCGAGGCGGTGGTGCTCGACGGCGACGGGAGCTGATTCGCCGGTGACCTCTCCGGCGATCGGCTGGGGCGTGCTCGGCGTCACCTCGCAGGTCGCGCAGAAGGCCGTGCTGCCGGCCATGCGCGATAGCGCCCGCGCGCGGCTCGTCGCCGTGGCTAGTGCCCGAGGAAGTGGCGGCGATTTTGGCGCGGCGCGCGTTCATGCGTCGTACGCCGCTCTGCTCGACGACCCCGAGGTCGAAGCCGTCTACGTCCCCCTGCCGAACAGCCTGCATCGCGAGTGGGTCGAGCGGGCCGCCGACGCCGGCAAGCACGTGCTCTGCGAGAAGCCCCTGGCGCCGAGCGGGGCCGAGGCCGAGGCGATGGCCGCGGCGTGCGCCGGGGCCGGCGTGACGCTGCTCGAGGCCTACATGACGCCGTTCCATCCCAGGGCCGAGGCGATCGCTGCCCTCGTCGCCTCCGGCCGCCTCGGCGCGCTGCGCTTCGCGCGGGCCGCATTCACCGGCACGCTCGATCGCCCGGACGACCATCGCTGGCGGCCGGAGATGGGCGGCGGCGCGCTGCTCGACGTCGGCATCTACTGTATTGCGCCGCTCCTCGCCGCCGCGGGCCGGCTGCCCGCGCGCGTCGAGGCAGCGGCTTCGATGACGAAATCGGGCGTCGACGCCTCGTT